>CAYSPU010000415.1:0-1739 GCA_964432995.1 uncultured Verrucomicrobiota bacterium | reverse complement strand
GGCGCTGCGTTCTTCGAGCGGTTGCCAGCCTGCGCCGGGCCAGCATGCGTCGGGCGTGTGCGCGGTGACGCGTCCGACCGAGGCTTGTCCGGGACGCCAGTACGCGAGGTAGATGGTGAGTTGTTCGGTGCCGCTGGAGGTATCCCGCAGGTAGGTGCGTTGGGCGAGGTGCCCGGTCTGCAGGGTGGAGGAGAAGCGATAGAGGTCGTGGTTGGTCTCGACGCTCCAGCCCGGGTAGGTCGCGGGCAGAAGGGAGGCGAGATCCGGAGCCGATTGAAACGGATCCGAGGGCGGTCGGGTTTTCAGCATGAACAGGCCGACACAGACGGCGCAAAGGAGCGTGCTGCCGAGGAGCAGCCGCACCGGAAGCCGCGAGGGCCGGCCGGAGGCGGGTTCCCGCGACAGGGCGAGGGGAGGACGGCGTTCCAGGCCGCGGGCCAGGGCGGCCAGAGCCAGGGCGCAGAGCACCAGGCCGACATAACCGGAGAGCGTGTGCACGGTGCCCGCAACGTCGATCCCGCGGTTCGCCAGAAGTGTCAGGACGAGCGAACGCACAAAGTTCATCGACAGGGCCAGTGGCACGGACAGCGCAACCAGGACGATGCGGGCGCCGGCCCGGCTGAGCAGGGTGCCGGAGAAGAAAAGCGCGGCGACCAGACAGGAGACCAGGCTTCGTATGCCGCTGCACGCATCCTCGATGCCGACGCGGGTACTCGCGAGCTCGATGATGTTTCCGCTTTGCTGGGCGGGAATTCCCAACAGGTGGAGCGTCCCCATGACGCCGCGGGTGACGGCAAGTTGCAGGGAGAGCGTGAGGCGGCTGTACGTGCCGGGAGGAAAGGGCGCGCTGAGAAGAGGCAGCAGGCAGGCCACGAACGCCGGCCAGACGAAGGGAATCCATCGCCATTCGTCGCGTGCGCAGACCAGCCATGTCGCCATCATCAGCGTGCTCAAGGCAACGGCGAGAAGGAACGCCGTGAGGTGGTTCGACCACGACAAGGCGGCGGCGATCAGGCAGGCAAACACCAGGGTGGCCATGGTGACCGCGAGCAGCAGGGCGATCAGCAGTGTGGAGCTCCGGCTTGCCGCAAGGTAACGGGCGTAGCCGTGCGTGCGCGCTTCGCGGATGAGAACGACCGCGAGCACGGGCGCGAGCAATCCGTGGGAGAGGTCGGGATTTCCGATCCATTCGGGCACCATGAAGATGATCCAGGTCAACGTCAGGATCGAGGCGATCCCGAGCGCAAGCAGGAGACCCGGAGAACGGGCGGCCGAATTCCGCCCTGGGGAAGGGATGGCGGGCGATTTCATGGACGCGGCGCCATGGTCTGCTTCTGGTCCGCGGCGATGCGGTCGTAGAGGGCGAACACGATTTCCAGCGGGAGAGGTTGCAGGCGCGGGAGGTACGTGCTCAAGCGCCGATCCTCGGATTCTCCGTGGAAAAACTGTTCGACGTTCTCCAGAAACGAGAGCGGCGAGGCGGAGAGATGGCGCAGCGCCTCTGCGAAACTTTGGCTGTGTGCGGAGTCGCGCGAAAGGGCTGCCAGGCAGAACAGCCCGGCATAGGCACCGAAATTTTCTGCCACCGGGGGAAGCGGGCGTTGCGCCAGGGTGGAAAGGTAATTGTGGATCAGGTCCTCGTCAGGGTAACGGATCAGATTGGCGGTCACAAATTCCACCACGGCGGTCGTGGGCGCGGGCTGGAGGAGCGCATCGATTTCCGAACGCCGTCCATCGCG
>CAYSPU010000414.1:0-1767 GCA_964432995.1 uncultured Verrucomicrobiota bacterium | reverse complement strand
CTGCGCGTCCCGGGGGTGGTGATGGCCACCGACGCCGGCCTCGTCGAGCGGGCGGCGGCGTTTTACGGGGAGAAGAGCCCGTACGTGCGGACCCTGCAGGACGCGCTAGGACACTCCGGCAGTCTGCCTGAGGACCTGCGGGTCGGACTGGTGGGGCGGATGGGGGACGTTTCGGTGTACATGAAGGAGCTCAAGCAGCGGTTCAGCAAGTGGTACAACAAGGAGCACAACCGGTTCGGGACGCTGTGGGCGGAGCGGTTCAAGAGCCTGCTGGTGGAAGACCGATCCGGGGCGGTGCAGGTGGTGGCGGCGTACGTGGACCTGAACCCGGTGCGGGCCGGGTTGGTGATCGATCCGAAGGACTACCGCTGGTGCGGGTACGGGGAAGCGGTGGGAGGCCATGAGCTGGCGCGTCGCGGTTTGGCGAGCTTCCACGAGGCCGACGACTGGGCGGAGGTGGGGCCGGAGTACCGGAAGGTGCTGCTGGTGAGCGGTGGCCGGGCGGGGCGCTCGGGGAAGGTGGCGCTGGACGGGGAGGCGATCCGGCGGGAGTTGGCCCGCGAGGCGGAGTTGAGCATGGGCCAGGTGCTGCGGCTGCGGGTGCGTTACCTCAGCGACGGGGTAGTGGTGGGCTCGCGGAACTACGTGAACGAGGTGTTCCGGGAGTTCCGGGACCGGTTTGGGCCACGGCGGCGAACGGGGGCGCGGCCGATGCGGGGGCTGACCGCGCTGGGCCACCTGGCGACCCTGCGGGACCTGCGGGTGGATGCGGTGAGGTAGCCACCTGGCGACGCACGAGGCAGAAACGACCACCCACCTTCTCTGCCATCCCTCATCCTGGCGGCGGTTCGCGCTGCGGATGATCGCGCCCAGATTCTCCCGACCGAGCACGGGCAACGGATCGGAGGGCGGTAGTCGGCTATCTCGATCGGATCCACGACAAGGTTCACCGGTGGCTTCGTCGCCAAGACCAACTGCGAACCTGTCACTTTGTTCGCCAAGACCAACTGCGAACCTGTCACTCTGTCTTTGTCCCGTTTTGTCCGTCACCGAGGGCGCTACTCCCGCATCTTGTCGCCCCACCGGCGGAGTAGTTCCCGGGCGAAGGGGGCGGCGCGGGGCGGTTCGCCGATTGCCAGAAGGTAGTGCCGCAGAAAGCGGAGTTGCTCCCGCGCGGGCAGGTCCTTGACACTCCAGCCGAGCTTCCAAAGGGTCCGATAGCGCGTGCGTTTGTCCAGACGCGGGAAGGGGAAACGCAGGTCTTCGAAGTCGATCAGGACGAAGTCCAGGTCGGTGGTGTCGGTGGGGAGCAGGAGGTTCTTGATCGTCAGATCCTTGTGCGACACGCCCCGGCGGTGGAGGAGGCCGACGTAGCGGCCCAGGGAGCGGGCGAGGGCGCGGATCTCCGGGTTGCCCGAGTCGGCCCGCGCTCGGAGGCGGCCGAGGCGGTCGCGGACGGTTTCGTGGCGGTCGAGCAGTTCCATGAGGAAGATGGAAGGGCCGAACGGCCGACGTTCCATGAAACCGAGCGCGCGGGGGCCGCGAATGCCGGCGCGCTCCAGCCGGAGTCCGCGGCGGTAGGCTGCCCGTGCGCGGCCGAGTCCGGCGAGGGTGCGCAGCCACACCCTGGGCCGGTGGTCGTGAATGAACTTCACGCAGAGGCGGCGGCCGGGCGGGAGCTCGACCCCGAGGATGTCGGCCTTGCGGCCGTGGTGGATCAGCCAGACGCCCCCGTCGGAAGGCCGCGTTTTGCGCTCCGGCGGCACC
>CAYSPU010000413.1:0-1794 GCA_964432995.1 uncultured Verrucomicrobiota bacterium | reverse complement strand
CGAAATGATGCGCGGATACAATTGCATCGCCCGTGGGCAGTGGTTCTGTGGCAACCCCGTCCATTCGCGGTAGGCCGGGTGCAATGGGATGGGAATGAAATGAACGCTTGTGCCCACCCCCCGCCGCCGCAGCTCTTCCATGAACGCATCGCGGCCGATGCTGAGTCCAGCGGTCTTCAAGCGAAGTATGTACAGGTGCCAGCAGTGCCGCCCATTGGTCCCCGCCGGTGGAAGCTCCACCTCTTCCAGACCCTCGAAAGCCCGGTTGTACCTCTCCGCGATCTCCGCCCGCCGCCGGATAAACGCCTCCTGCTTCCGCAACTGGTGCAGCCCGATAGCCGACTGTATGTCGCTCAGGTTGTACTTGTACCCCACCTCCACCACTTCATAGAACCACTTGCCCTTCTCCGTGTACCGGTTCCAGGCGTCTTTATTGATCCCGTGCAGGCACAGCACCCGCATCCTCTCCAGTAGTTCCCCATCGTGCGTCGTGACCATCCCGCCTTCGCCCGTGGTCAGGTTTTTGGTGGCGTAGAAGCTGAAAGCCGCCGCGTCGCTCTTCAGCCCTGCCTCCGCCAGCCCCGCTCCGATCGGAAATCCGCGGTAATGCGTTCCCACCGCGTGCGCCGCGTCCTCCACCACGAACAGGCCGTGCCGCGCCGCCAGCCGCCAGATCGCTTCCATATCGCACGCCAGTCCCGCCAGGTGAACCGGAACGATCGCCCGCGTCCTCCCGTTGATTCGTGCCGCAACCGACTCCGGGTCCAGGTTGCCGTCGTCTCCGATATCCGCCAGCACCGGCGTCGCCCCCGTCTCCAGAATCGTGTTCACCGTGGCGCAGAAAGTGAGCGGCGTGGTGATCACTTCATCGCCTCGCTTCAAGCCCAGCGCGCGCAGCGCCAGGTGCAGCCCGGCCGTGCATGAATTCACCGCCAGCGCGTGCGGCGCCCCCGCGTAGGCGGCGAACTCGCTCTCGAACCGCGCCGTGCGCGGGCCCGTCGTGAGCCAGCCGGAACGCAGTGTCTCCACCACCTCCTGGATCTCCTCTTCCCCAATGGAGGCCCGGTTGAACGGGATAAACGCCTCAGGTTCTACTAAGGACATACAGGTCTCTCTCGAAAATGGCCGCGGCTCATCGCCGATGGATGCCGGCCGGCCCCCCCCAGCGCCTTACGCTTCCAGGATCAACTCCCGCACGCGCGATGCCGAGAACGCCGCTGGAAACAGACTGTACCAGACCGTCAAAACCAGCAGCTTCAAATCGGTGGCCCAGCCCCGCGCTGCCTGGTATTCCAGGTTCAGTCTCAGCTTGGCGGGCAGCACCACCGTCTTGTAGTACTCCATCGGCTCCCGCTGCCGTGCCAGCAGTTCTTCCTCGTTGCGGTAGATCAATGTCGCCAGGTCCGTGATCCCCGGCCTCGCCTCCAGCACGGCGCGCCACAGCGGATCGCCAACGTCGACGTACTCCGGCAATTCCGGCCGCGGCCCCACCATGCTCATCTCCCCCCGCGCCACGTTCCACAGTTGCGGCAGCTCGTCCATTTTGTACTTGCGCAGGAACCGTCCCAACCGCGTCACGCGCCCGTCGCCGCCCGCCGTGATCGGAGTCCCCCGCATGCCGGTGCGCATCGTACGGAACTTCAGCATGACGAACGGCCGCCCCCGTTGCCCCAGGCGCCGCTGCCGGAACAGGATCGGGAAGCCGCTATCCACAGCCACGCCCAGAGCCAGCAAAACCAGAAAAGGCGAGGCCAACGCCAGCACCAAAACCGCCAACCCGCGTTCTAAGCCGGA
>CAYSPU010000412.1:0-1821 GCA_964432995.1 uncultured Verrucomicrobiota bacterium | reverse complement strand
GATCTCGGGGCTGCTGCAATCCCTGAAGGAAGGGGCGACGGCCGCGCCCTGACCCCGGCCGCGTCGCCGTCGAGCCGGCGGGTCTGCCCAATAAGTGCGTGCGGCGTTAGTTGTTGAGCAACTGGGACTTCCAGTACGGTGTGTCCTGGCTGGACTGGTATAGGCATTCCAGCGCGGCCATGGCCTGGATGTTGGGGCGGTCCCAGCGCATTCCCCGGCCCTTGAGTCGGCGGGTGAGTTGCTTGCACATCGATTCCATGGGCCCACTGCCCACATCCCAGCCATGCCGATCGCACTCGGCGTAGCGAAGCATCGCCTTGCGTTCCCCGACGTAGCCCAGCAACTCATCGGCCGCCTGCCGGGCCGGCTTGGCGCGCAGTGTGCCCCGCCAGTCCAGCAGACTCCGCCAACTGGTCTGCGGCGGCTCGTGCCGCAAGGCGTGCAACTGCCCATCCGCCCACGCCCGCCCGTCCGCGTCCTCCTCCCCGAACACCGCGCGGCGGGCGTCATGCACATGCCCGCTCAGGTGGAAAAAGTCTAGCACCAACGCCGTCCGCTTCCGCGGCAGATACCGCTCCATCTGCCGGCGGATGTACGTCGCCCCGTCCACCGGGGCCACGATCCGGTCGATACTTCCCAGTCCCACCTTCGCCCCCTCGCGGGCCAGAAGCCGCCCCGCCACCGCGTGATCCCCCACCGTCGCCGCCACATGACGCCAGCTCTTGTCCTGGTTGTAGAAGGTGATGATCTTCATCTCCTTCCATCGCTGGTCCGTGCCGTTGGTCCGCGGCGGCAGCGGCCGTAACGCCTTGCCCCCTTTCCGCAAGACCCGCCGACGCTCCTGGGCTTTGACGCGGCGTTTGATCTTCTCCCGATCGGTGACCGTCGGCGTCTGCACCCCGTCCATGCTCGCGTACATCAGCATTACCCGCCCGGCCACCGGATCGTCCACCTCCAGCACCGTTCGGCGCGGGCCCCCACGCCCCGACGGGAGCAACCCCCCCCGTTCCCCCGGCGGCCCGGGGACCCCGGGCCGCCGCTGGGCGGATTCCTCCGGCCCGCCGAAGTCGAAGAGCATCTGCTCATCCCGGCCCCAGGCCAGCGCCCGTCTCCCCTCGTCCTCGACGATTCGCCGCAGGCTCTCACCGCTGAGCCGCACCCCGCCGATGAACAGCAGATCCCTCGCCGCCCGCGCGAAGGAACTTCCGTTGGTCCCCAGCCGGCAGCACGCCTCCCGCACCCCCACGCTCACGGTGGCCTCGGCGCGGTCCACCAACGCATCCACCGGAACCACCGAGGAGCCCTCCCGGCTCCAATACTGCCGCCGCGTCCAGTCCACCCGCCCCAGCCGTGTCAGTTCCGAGCGGCTCCTCCTCGCCCGAACGGACATCACCCGTCCCGATGCCTCCCGAGGGGGAAAAAGACGCCACGGCTTCCGTGGCGTCCACCCGCGATTGAATCGCGGCCTGATAAAGTTCCTGGCCCAACTTCCGCAGTTCCTCCAGCACCGGCCCCTCGCTGTCGTCGATCAGATGCCCGGTGCGGGCACTGTTCACCGCCCGGATCACTCCCACCACCCGTTTGCCAAACCGTCCCAGCATCTCCGCCACAAACCGATCCTCGTCCGCCTTCGCCAAGTCATCCATGACTCCGTTCCTTTCTGCAGGCTCCGCCTGCGAAAACGCCATTATGACATTCCCCGCAAAGTTTGGGCAAACCCTGCGCGCTCGAACGGCAAAGGGAGTTTGACATGCGAAGACGAGGATTTACGCTGGTCGAGTTGCTGGTGGTGATCGGGATCATTGCGATCTTGATTGCGCT
>CAYSPU010000411.1:0-1850 GCA_964432995.1 uncultured Verrucomicrobiota bacterium | reverse complement strand
CCCAGCGCCATCAGATGCTCGTGGCTGATCGTCAACTGCGCGGCGAACTTCCCCGCGGCATACTTCATCAGGTCGGTGCTGAACCGATCGTGTCCCGCTTCCACCGGGGTGTGCGTGGTGAAGATGCACTCCTCGCGCGTGGCCGCCAGGGCGTTCTGGAAGCTCTGTCCGGCGGCGATCTTCTCCCGCATCAGCTCGATGGTGAGGAAGGCCGCGTGCCCCTCGTTCATGTGGAACACCGAGGGCGTGATCCCCAGCTTCCGCAGCAGGCGCACCCCGCCCACGCCCAGGAGGATCTCCTGCATGATGCGCGTGGTGCTGTCCCCGCCGTAGACCCGCATCGTCAGGTCGCGATAGTGCGGCTCGTTCTCCGTGAGGTTGCTGTCCAGGAGATACACCACCGCCCGCCCCACGTTCACCCGCCACGCGCGGAAGTAGACGGTCGACGTGGCCATCGTCACGGATTCCAGCACCGGCTCGCCCTTGACATCCAGCACCGGTTCCATCGGCAGGTTGCGCGGGTTCAGCCGGGAGTAGTACTCGCTCTGCCAGTTCTCCGGGTTGATCGCCTGCATGAAGTAACCCTCGCGATAAAACAGGCTGATCCCCACGAAGCCCAGTCCCAGGTCGCTGGCCGATTTGGTGTGGTCGCCGGCCAAAACCCCCAAGCCCCCGGCGGCAATCGGCAGCGTCTCGTGAAAGCCGAACTCGGCCGAGAAATAGGCCACCGGATTGCTCGTCAGCGCGGGCGCGTGCTGGCGCGCCCACGTCTCCTGCTCCCCCAGGTAGGCTTCAAACTGCCGGATGACGCTCCGGGACCGCTCCGCGAAATCACGATCCTGCAGCCGCGCCCGCAGCTCCATCTCCGAAACCTCGTGCAACACGGCAACGGCATTGTGGAATAGATTCTGCCAGCCGCGCGGGGAGAGTTGCTGGAAGAGGTCCTGCGCATCCTGGTTCCAGGTCCACCACAGGTTCCTGGCCACACGGTTCAAACCCGCGATCAGTCCCGTCACTTCACCCGGAGTCAGAGGAGTCGAATTCATACGGTGTCGCCGCCTCGGTCGCTGCGAGACGCTAATCAGCCGCCCAACCGCCCGCAAACAAAAAGCTGCCCTCCCTCGGTGAAGCCTCGGGCAGCGCATTGACTCACAGTAGAAGTAACCAAGGGGGAATGAAGGGGGGCTGGGGGTAGGGCGACCTCTCCGAGGGCGCCGCCCAATCGGTGCCCGCAGGAATGCCGCCCCGGGATTGCGTCGCCCTCCAAAAAGGGCTACTCGATTCCCATGCAGCACACTGCGCTCGTCACCGGCGCCACCCGCGGCATCGGCCGCGAAGTCGCCCGCCAACTTCACGCCGCCGGCTTCCACCTCTTTGTCACCGGACGAAACGCCCGTGACCTGGAGATGCTCCGGCAGGAACTCGACTGTCCCGGCGCCCCCGCCGACCTTGCCGATCCCGAAGCATCCCCCCGCCTCTACGCCGCCGCCAGTCAGGCCCTGGGCCCCATCTCCGTTCTCGTCAATAACGCCGGATTCAACCGCGCCAAAACCCCGCTCGCCGACGTGACCGCCACAGAACTCGACGAGTCCTATGCCGTCAACGTCCGCGCCCCCATCCTCCTGGCTCGCGAGGCGCTCCGGGACATGGGGGCGCGTCGCTCCGGCCACATCCTCAACGTCATCAGCAGCATCGTCTACTGGCGCGCCGAGAACTACTCCGTCTACACCACCATGAAACACGCCCTGCACGGGTTCACCGGCTGCCTCATCAAGGAAGCCCGCCCCCTCGGCGTCAAGGTCACCGGCGTCTACCCCGGCGGCGTCAATACCTCCTTCCGGCCCACTCCC
>CAYSPU010000410.1:0-1937 GCA_964432995.1 uncultured Verrucomicrobiota bacterium | reverse complement strand
GCAAATGCCCGCACTGTGGCCTCGCCGAGGCCCGACGCGCCTCCCGTCACCAGCGCAACGGCTCCATCTAGTTGCATATCTCCTCCTTCTCCCAGAGGGGTCGCTTCGGGTCGGCGGTCACACTGCAGCACCGAAGCCCCCATGACAGTCGATCAAAACGCTGAATTACCACCGGGCGGCCCTCGGTCAACGATGGGCGTTGCAACTTGTCCAAAACCGGGCAAGGCGGTGGTTCCGTGTGACACTTCGGGTAGAATGGCGGCATGAGACAGAACACCGGCGCTCTTCTCTTGATTCTCGCGCTGTGGGTAGCGGCATGCGCCACAGCACCGTACACGAACCGCTCCCAATTGATCATGGTTTCGGCCGACCAGGAAATGGCTCTCGGCGCCGACGCCTATCGTGAGGTTCTCCGGAACGAACCGGTGACAAGAGATCCCGTACTGACGGCTCCTGTCCTTGAAGTCGGAGAACGGTTGGCCCGTGTGGCCGGCCGTCCGGACTACAAATGGGAGTTCACAGTCATCGACAAGAAAGTTGCCAATGCGTTTGCTCTACCGGGTGGCAAGGTGGCGGTCTACACGGGGCTATTTCCCATCGCGAAAGACACTGCCGGTCTGGCAGCCGTCCTTGGGCACGAGATCGGGCACGCCATCGCGCGGCACGGTGCGGAAAGAATGAGCCAGGGTGTTCTGATGGATGTTCTGGCAACAGGTGCGACCGTGGCACTGGGATCCTACTCACCGGGAACGCAACAACTCGCCATGGCAGCACTCGGACTCGGTGCACAGGTCGGCTACATCCTTCCATTCAGTCGTGCCCAGGAGTCGGAGGCAGATCACATTGGCATCATCCTCATGGCGAAAGCGGGTTACGACCCCAGCGCTGCCATCGGTTTATGGCAACGGTTCGCCGCGTTGGACGGAGAGCGTCCACCCGAGTTCCTTTCCACACACCCCAATCCGGGGACGCGCCAACAGGACATTCAACGATGGCTTCCCGAAGCAGCGAAATACTTCAACGCTGCCACAGCCGTTCCCGTTCGGCCGTTGCCAGCCGTAACCCGAGGGCGTTGAGCGGCATGGGAGGCTCGAATCACACCTCTGTGGTCAGCGTTCCCCGTGCAATGCCGCCGTGGTCAATCCCAGGCGCCGGCAGGCCTCTGCTGGTGGACTCCAGGGAATGACGTACTGATCTGCCAGCCGGCCGAGGCCCCAGACGACGGTCGGCTCCAGGGGAGACAGGCCGAAAGGTGGACCGAGATCGAGAATCTCCCGAACCCAGAACGGCGTGATTTCTACCGCGGCGCGGATGAGCAGGGACTGCACGGATTGGAGAGGCCAGGGGAAAATAGAAGCTGCATGGACGAGATCGAGAAATTCGAACACTGTATCGTTGCGCCGTAACCTGGGTCCCATGGACCGGAACAGCCCATCGATTTCGGCCTGTGAGGCCGGAGGCGACTTGGCTCCATAGAGGCATGCAGCAGTGACGCCCTCCGCGTAATAGCGATCACACTCCGAATCGCTGATCGGTCGAACAAATCTCCGGTAGGCCTCCAAAAAGCCGAAACTCGCCGTAGCGTGGACCCACTCGATGAGTTCGGGATCGAGCGCACTGTACGATTCTCCCTCCGGTGTCTTGCCCTTGACCCGAGCGTGGATCCGATTGACGCGAGCGATCATTTCCTCCGCGACACTACGGGCGGCGTAGACGGTGACCATGGCGGCCAACCCCGTACGTTCCATACGCCCGATCGGGTTGATGCGAAATTTCGTATGGTCCCATACACCGGCTCGCACTCGTGGCTCGGCCAATTCCATGATCACGGCATTGATGCCGCCGATGAAGAGGGCCACGGGATTCTTGAAGATCCGCCAGGCCACACTTCCTGCGGGAGCCAGGGATTCCTCACCCACCGGGGTGTTGAAGTCGAC
>CAYSPU010000409.1:0-1942 GCA_964432995.1 uncultured Verrucomicrobiota bacterium | reverse complement strand
GACGAGCCGCGGTCCTAAGCCTCGCGGGCTGTCGGTCGCTCGGAAAGCCACGAATGCCACCCCTTCCGGCGGGTGACGCTGCTGCCTGCCGGGACGTCGGGCGGTCCGGCGGGTTAGGCCATGTTCTGAGGATGACCGGCCACGGGTCAGTGGCGCCCTTCCAGAGGCCGCAGTTCCGCTTCCAAGGCGGCGACGCGGTTCGTGTCCTGCAGTTCCTGCGCCGATCGCACCATCCGCTGCAGAATGTCGGCGCGATCGGGGTAATTGGGGAACTCGCGGCGGAACTGGTCGTAGGTCTCGAGCGCGCGGCGGTGTTCGGTGAAGAGCGCCTGGCGTCGGGCGACCTGGAGGAGCAGGCGCAGCCG
This sequence comes from uncultured Verrucomicrobiota bacterium, assembly GCA_964432995.1. Classification (GTDB taxonomy): domain Bacteria; phylum Verrucomicrobiota; class Verrucomicrobiia; order Limisphaerales; family JAHDYP01; genus CAYSPU01. The sequence goes on along the minus strand of CAYSPU010000409.1, from coordinate 1,577 downwards.
CTGCTGGGGGGTGGTGGGTTGCTGGAGAGCCCGGAGGTGGGCGTCGATCGCCTCGGCCAGTTTGCCCTGGGACTGGTAGAGATCGCCGAGTTTCTCCAGCAGGATGCTGTTCGTTGCCGTAGCCGGAAGTCCCTTCAGGTAACGAACGGCCCCGCCGAGATCGAGTCCGGTGGCGAGTCCCACGTTCACCACGTGGACGGGGGTCCAGGCCAGGAGCGGGTCCTGGCGGCTTTCGAGGATCCCATGCTGGGCGCGGAAGTGCTCGCCGATGGGGGCTCCGGCCGGCCGTCGGCCGAAGGGACGGTAGAGCGGGTCTCCGACGACCGTTGTTTGCCACGAAAGGGTGCGCTGGGCGGCGCAGGCTGCTTCGCCAAAGCTGAAGCCGTACTGCAACAGGCGGGACCAGAGGACTCCCAGGTCGGCCGTCCCCTCGAGATACGGTTCGGCGACATAGCCGATGCTGGCGGTGGCACCGCGGGCCAGGAGGGGGCCGGCCCAGTAGTTGGTGGCGGTGCGCAGCACCTGGGCGCTGAACGAATGCAGATGGTAGGCCAGCGCCCCGGGGACGAACTCAACCGTTGGCTGCAGGAAAGGCCCCGAGACTTGTCCATCATACCAACCGGCATAGAACGCCACGTGCGAGAGCGGAAAGGTGCGGGGAAACGTCTCCGGCCGGGTGTCGATGATGGTCTCGAAACCGGCGACGCGGGTGGCTTCGGATGCGGCCCGCAACCAGAGATCGCCCAGTTGGTAGCCGGAGTTCGTAATGCCACGGAGATCGAAGTAGGCGCGTCCCCACAGGCCATTCGTTTCGGCGGCGATGGCCTTGTCCACGAGGCCGCGCGCGATCTCCGGTGTGGGTCCATCAAGCCGCGCGACCATCAGTACGCCGGCGCTGGGGGAGATGGCGGCGGGGTTGGTTTGGCCGTAGACCGGGTTGGCCAGGGGACCGCCGAGCGGCGGGGATTTCGGCAGTTGCGGCAGGAGGGCAAGCTCGCTGTCGACGGCGGCTTCGTTGCGACGCAGAGCCGGGGGAGCGTTTTCGGGGACGAGTTCGACGTGGGTTGGGTCGGCGGCGATGCGGGTGGGAACGCCGTAGCAGAGGAGCACGTGGCGGATGTGGGATGGCAGGCCCCCGGCATTGGTCGCGGTGCCGGGGCCGTCCTTCGGCAGCGCCCGGAGGAAGGCATCCAGCGGCTTCTGCAACTGTTCCGCGAATTCCTTTCGCGAGCACGTCTCGCCGGTGGGGAGCGACCATCCAACCACGTTTCGGGAGGGGACGGACCGCCGCTGGGCATAGTGCAGGGCCACCTCGCGGGACGGGGCGCTGTCCGAGTTGAACACGACCACGACCTCGTCGCCCTGGTGGCGCAGGAGAGTGGGAGGCGGGGTTGTCTGGGCAAGCAGCACGGGAGCGGTGGACAGAATGGCGCACGCGAGCAGAAGAGGTGCGTAGGGGCGAACGGGCCCGGATCCTCGCGCAAGTGGCGCTGGCGGTTCGGTCGTCCCTGGTCGGCGCAGCGTTTTCGCCCCTGCGGACGGGCGCTCTGTCGGCTCCGGGAAGATCCCGCCTCGGC
>CAYSPU010000408.1:0-1993 GCA_964432995.1 uncultured Verrucomicrobiota bacterium | reverse complement strand
ACCGTCCAGGCCGTGACTTCGAGCGCATGGAGATCGGCGAGTTGGGGGCGACACTCGACGCGCCGGAAGCCCGGGGTCAAGGGTCGGAGTCCGAGAAGCCCGTGGAAGAGAATGTAGAGGGGTGCCACGGCACAGTGGCTCCACTGCTGGCCGGAGTCGGGACGCGCCGTCCAGTCCTCCTGCAGGGTGTTGTTCAGCCGGACGGAGTCCATGGTGGCCCAACGCTCGCGCAGGTCCTTGACGATGACGTCGGCGCGACCGCCTTTGGCCAGGGCCCAGAGGCGCCAACCGGCGTTGCACGGATAACTGAAGCCCATCGTGGACGGGCAGTCGACGAGCATGCGCACCGCGGGCGCGGTTCGGTTTCTGGGGCATTGATCGTAGAGCACGGAGGTGGCGAGGGAACGGTCGCAGTGGCGGGGTCCGTTCTCCTCGCGGCGCCAGGGGAGGTTGTTGACGAAGAGTCCGGATGGACGGTCCCAGAACCGGCGCACGGCGGCGGCCTCGAGTTCCTTGCCGAAAGATGCGGCGGCGGAGGCGGCCTTGGCGTCGCCGAACGCGCGGGCGATGGGGGCGAGGGCGTGCTGCATCGCGGCGGCGGCGTAGAGGTTGAAGGCGCATTGCTTGTGTCGCTGTTGCTGGTAGGCGACGTGGTCGATCCAGACGGACGGAATGCCGAGGTCAACGACGGGGAGGAGTCCGTCCCGGCCGACGAGGCGGCGGAGGTAGTCGGCGAAGCGGAGGAGCCGTGGGAAGGGTTCGCGGAGGGCGTCGAGGTCACCGGTGTAGTTGTAGTGGTGCCAGCAATCGAAGTTGAATCCGACGCCATGGTCGAGGATAGGGCCCCAGCCTGTGAGATCGAACTGCCGTTCCACGAGGCGGGCCACGCGATCATAGGCCGGCCAGCAGTCCAGGAAGTAACCGTCCTTGGTTAAGCCCTGACTCCAGGTGGCCAGGTAGCGCGCGGGCAGGCGGCTTTCCCCAAACGCCAGGTGGACCGCGTGCAATTGGTGGCCGCCGTCCCCGCTGTATTGCTGGCGTTCGCGCGCCATGCCGTCCACCAGCGTCTCCTGAGCGGAGTTGTGCAGGGTGTTCAACGAGGCATCAAAGAGACGTTGCAGGGCCGGTTCGTTGCAGCGCACGCGGGCCTCATTTGGCCAAGGGAACACTCGACGTCGCACGCCCACGTCACGAATGACCACCTTCCCGATGGGCCCGTGGATGTGGAGTTGGAGCCAGCGCAGGCTCTCGAAGTCGAAACACTCGAACCGGTTGGCACCCTCGCGGCAGACAAAGCGAGTCCATGAGTCGAAGTGCGAGTTCATCAAAGGCGGGCCGCCGGCTTGATGCGCCTCGTGCACGAGCAATTCGACAGTGGTGCCGGCTGCAGCTTCGATGGTGAAGAACGGCCAACCCACCACTTGCTCGGTCAGCTCGAAGGTCAACACCGCACCGCGTTGGCCGTCGAGATCGACCCCCCAGACGCCGCGCGCGGCTTCGGTGGCGGACGGCTGGCGGACGGCGCGGAAGGCGTCCGGCGTGCGGAACTCGAAATACTCCTGGGGGGACCGCAGCCACTCGAGCCAATGGGATTCGGTAAGGCGCTGCACGGCGACGGGCGATTCGTCGAGCATGGGTATGCTCCGGGGGCGAAGCTCGGCGTTCGGGGGGCCGCCGCCGACGTCGAGCATGTACTCGTAGTAGCGGGCGGACAGGGCTGGTTGGTTGGGGGAACCTTCCAGAGTCATGGCGGAGAGCCAATCGCCTCCCGGAACGAAATCAGGTTCGGTCCAGCCATAGGGGAAGAGTCGGGCGTCGAACTCCTCCTGGAGGGCGCGCAGATACCAGCGTTTGTAATGGCCCGGGCGCCATGCCCGGCAGAGCAAGGCGCGCCAGGTGTTGTCGGACACGACCTGTTCGATGCGGCCGTCGGCGTGTTCGAGTTCGAGCCAGAACAGGAAGCCCGGTTTGCCGATCGGCCAGGTGCCGTCGC
>CAYSPU010000407.1:0-2120 GCA_964432995.1 uncultured Verrucomicrobiota bacterium | reverse complement strand
AGCTCTGTGGTTTCGATTAGGCGGCGAGGCCGCGGCGGCCGGGGAGGAGGCGTTCGCCGCGCTGGATGCGGCCGCGCGCGAGGTAGAGCCCGGTGAAGATGAAGGCCGAGATCTTCGTCCACATGAAGGTGGAGAGGAGGGCCTGCTCGATGCTCATCGCACCGACCACCGCGCCGGCGCCGAGGAAGACGTAGGTGATCCAGGCCCAGGCGCCAATGTGGCGTTCGGCACGGCGGGCGCTGTGACGGCCGATGGTCAGCGTGAGAGTCACGATGGTCGCGACGATCAAGGCCCCGAAGATCAACGTTTCCATTTCCGCACAGGATGCCGGGAAATGGCAGAATCTGCAATCGGATTCACGCGGCTTGACCGGTTTGACAAGATTTTCGATGGCCCGCGCTAGGAGCCTGCCGGTTTAGCTCGTGTAGGAAGGGGGAGTGGAGAGTGGTAGGGGCGCCGGTGGCCGGGGGAAAGGCAGGGGGGTGGAGTCATGCGGGCTGCGCCTGGATTGCGGAGTGAAGCTTGAGGAGATTGTGGGCGGTGCAGAGGAGGCTCCATTCAGTTGCCACCGCCTGCTCTCCTCGTCTCAGGAACTGCCGGAATCCTCTCGCTGATTTGATCTGTCCGAAGACTGGTTCGACGGTTTGCTTTCGCAGTTTGTAGGTCGCCTTGCCGGTCGCGGTCGTTAACCGCTCGCGCATCACGTTGCGGTGCAACCAGCGGTCGGATGAGCGTTTCGGGGCAGGGTCAGCGTCCGGTGGTTCGTCGCGGTGGTAGCGGCGGAGGGCGATGACGGCGTAGATGTCGGCTTCGGCGAGCTGGGTGAAGTTGGCTTCGGAGGCATACCCGGCGTCGGCGCTGAACGCGTTCGGATAGTGGCCGGTGTTCGCTTTGACCTGCTGGAGCATCGGCGGCAGGCGCTGGCTGTCGGGGGCGGTGTTGGTCACTTCGTGGGCGACAATCACATGGCTCTCGGCATCGACGATGACCTGGGCGTTGTAGCACTGCTGGAAGCCGTCAGGGGTCTTCATGATGCGCGACTCGGGGTCCGTGAAGTTCGTTTGCGCGCGCTCGGGGACGACCGCTTCCTGGGGGTCCTTGCCTTCGGCTTCCGCCTTTTGCCGGGCCATCTCCTCGAGGCGCGCCTTGCCGGCTTTGATCCGCTCCAGCCGCCGCTGCGTCTCCTTCAGTTCCTCGGGCAGGCTCCAGCCGTCGTCATTCGGCCCGTACTCGGTGTCCTCATCGCGGTCCTGGCGCTCGCCTTCGGCCAGCCAGCGAGCGACTTCGGCTTCGAGCACGGGCTCCTTCTGGAGCATCCGGCCGTAGCTCATCGCCTTGTGTTTCGAGGCGTTGGCGCGGACCTTCGTGCCGTCCAGGCTGACGTGTCCGAGGCGCACGAGGCCGGCTTCGCGGCAGAGGAGGAGGACCTGGAGGAAGAGGCCTGGCAACTGGCGGGTGAAGCGCTGACGAAACTCGCCGATGGTGTGGTAGTCCGGGGTCGCCCCGCCCACCAGGTAGATGCAGGCCACGTCACGCTGACAGAGCTCGGCGAGGCGCCGGGAGGAATAGGTGCGGCGCATGGCGCCGTAGAGGAAGAGGCCGACCATCAGGGCGGGGTGATAGGGAGGCTGGCCCTTGGCCGAACGGTAGACCTCGTGGAAGGCCTCGAGGTCGAGCCCCGCAATGACCTCCTTCAAGAAGAAGACCGGGTCTGAGGGTGGGATGAGGTCTGCCAACGACGGGGGCAGGAGGAACGCTTGGTCCGGCGTGTACGGGCGGTATGGGCGCATGCCAAATGATCACATACCTTCACCGTATCGTCGACTAAACCGGCAGGCTCCTAGGAAGCGCTGCGATTGCGAGCAGCCAACCACTCTGCGAGCTGGCGTTCGCCTTCGGCATTCCGAGCTTCGAGCTCGGCATCGAAGACGGAGCGGTTCGCGAGATAGCGGGCGATGCCGGCGTGAAGGCTCTCCTCGTCGATCTCGGGATACGTTTCGAGGAAGTCGGGGACTCTCATACCGGCGCGGTAATCGGCGGCGAGCTGAATCAACGGGAAGCCGCTGCGAGCCAGGCGAGGCTGACCTCCTTACACGCCGCCAATTGCGTCGATCAGGCTA
>CAYSPU010000406.1:0-2128 GCA_964432995.1 uncultured Verrucomicrobiota bacterium | reverse complement strand
GCGACCTCTCCGAGGGCGCCGCTGGAGTGTTGTCGCTGCGGGTCAGAAGACCCGCGGTCCCGAAGGGCTGCTTGGACTGCCGGCACTGTCCAGCGAGGCGGCGCCTATGCGCGTGAAGGCGGCTGTTTTTTCTTGCTGAAATCAGCGCGCACATGCCGCACTCTGCACTCCATGCCAGCCCCCATCATCAGCGTGGCCCAGATGCGCGAGTGGGAACAGCTCACCTGGGATGCAGGTCGGACCCCCATGCAGGTCATCAGCCGGGTCGGCCACACCATCACCGCCTGGGCGCGTCAACGGACCCGCGCCGGAGACGCCATTCTCGTCCTGGCCGGCAAGGGTCACAATGGCGATGACGCCCGCCAGGTCGCCCAAATCCTCACGGATCGCGAGGTCAACCTCATCACAATCCGCGACCCGGTCACCGGACTGAAGGAGTTTCAGGCGGCTCTCTCCCTTCCCCTGGCGCTGATCATCGAAGGCCTCTTCGGAATCGGTCTGAAGGGCAACTTCGACGCCCCCTGGTCCCGGCTCATCCGCGCCATCAACGAATCGCGCGTGCCGATCCTCTCGGTCGATGTTCCGGCCGGGTTGCACGCCGATACGGGGGAAATCATGGGCACGGCCATTCGCGCGACCTGCACGCTGACCCTCGGCGCGCCCAAGCGCGGCCTGTTGACCGCCGCGGCACGACCCTACGTGGGGCGCCTCGAGTTGGCGCCGGACATTGGCCTGGTTCCGTGTCCGCACAAGAGTCCGCTGCTCTGGAGCCTGCCGGAGGACTTCCAGGGATTCCCCCCTCCCCGGCCGGCGGACAGCCACAAGGGGGACTACGGACACCTCGTCATTGTGGCCGGAAGCCGCGGTTACCATGGCGCCGCCGTTCTCGCGGCGCAGGCCGCACTCCGGGCAAGGCCGGGCCTCGTCACCCTGATCACGCCGGAAGATGTCTACGTCCCTGTCGCCGCGCAACTGCGCGCCGCCATGGTGCGCCCCTGGAACGGTAAAATGGAGCTCCCCGAGAGCTGCAGCACCGTGCTCTTCGGCCCCGGCCTGGCCTCCCCGGCAATGCCGGCCGAAATGAAGCCGCAACTCCTCGAACTCTGGCGGCATGCGGCCGTCCCCGTCGTGGTGGATGCCTCCGGTCTCGACTGGCTCCCCAGCGGACGCATCGCCTCCTCCGCTCTCCGCGTGATGACACCCCATCCCGGGGAAGCGGCGCGGATGCTCTCGTCCTCAACCGCGGACGTGCAAGCCGACCGACCCGGGGCTGCGACCGCTCTCTCGCGCAAGTTCGCGGGTGCCTGGACGGTCCTCAAAGGCTATCAGACGGTTGTGGGGCGGGCTAAAGGCGATATGACCATCAACGGCTCCGGGAATCCCGGGCTGGCCCAGGGCGGCAGCGGCGACGTCCTGGCCGGCTTCCTGGCCGGCCTGCTGGCCCAACCAGGGCTCCAAACGGACCCCTCGCTCACCCTGCGTTACGCTGCCTGGCAACATGGAGTCGCCGCCGATCGACTCGCTCAAGAGCGAAAGAACTGGACGGTCGAAGACCTGGTAGTCGCGTTGGCTTGAGGCGCAGCTCAATACCGCCCTTCCTTCTCCTTGGAACCCAGACCGGCAGGTGAGGCTGCTGCCCGCGCCGGGACGGCGGGCGGTCCGGAGCAGCCAGGGGCGCTGGCCGTCCACCGCCGGCAACCCGAGGACGCACCGATCCGGAAGTGGGTTCGGACATTTTCCTTCCGTTGCCGGACATCGTCTGTTATTCAACGCCCGTCATGCGCAGTCTGCGAATCACTTCCTGGCTGGTGGCGCTCCTCGCGCTCCTGTCGTTGTCCGCTCCGGCCGCGGAATTCACCATCCGGGACGGCGTCGTTACCGGCGATTTCGTTCTCCAGAACGGCAACATCCTCCGCGGCGAACTGGTCGATCACAATGAGGATGGGATCATTGTGAAGCGTGATGTGGGCGGTTTTTCGCCGCGCGAGTCCTGGGCCAACCTGTCCCAGGAAACATTGCGCGCCCTGGTCCGGTTGGGTGGCGCTTACGCCGAGAATGCCGAGCCGTTCATCGAGCTCTCGCCTGAAGAACTCAAGATGCACGAAACCAAACGTGAGGTCGTGGTGCG
>CAYSPU010000405.1:0-2268 GCA_964432995.1 uncultured Verrucomicrobiota bacterium | reverse complement strand
GGAGCAGGTGGTTGCTCACACGATGTTGAACAGAAGCCGCGAAGAATCGCAGAGAGGCATTGGCCGCGAAAACCAGAAGGCACGAAAGGAACACGGGGGCAGACATGCCTTTGCGGTTCTCTGCGAGCTTCTGTTGAATCCAGACCGAAGGGTGCGCCAGATTCCTTGATGTTTACAGAAGCGAACCCGAACCCGGGTATCTTCTCTCCGCACCCATCCCGTTTCTTTCGTTTGGCATCGGCATCCGGCGGTTCGGCTCTGGTGGGTTCGGTAACGCGTTCGACCGGTGAGGCTGCTGCCCTGGCGGTCGGACGGAGTGCGACGCGTCTCAGTCGCAGCAGCGGCGAGCGAGCGGGAGGAGGTCGGAGGTTCGGGAGCGCGTTCGGCGGGTGAGGCTGCTGCCCGCCGGGACGTCGGGCGGTCCGAAGCGGGGCTGCGCCCGTCTCGGGCGCAGGGAGCGTCGGAGCGAAACAGCGCTGCGATTTCAGAAGCTGCCCGCGCCTGGTCGGACCCTTCTGCGCCGCAGGAGCGGCGCCGTCCGGCACTGGGCGTCCCCGCCTACTTCGCTTTCAGCAGTTCACCGACCGTGACGATTTCGAAGCCGCGCTGGCGGGCAGACTGGATCACGGCCTCGGCCATCGCCAGGGACTTCGAGCGCTCCTTGCCGCCGTCGTGGAAGAGCAAGATGGCGCCCGGCCGGATGGCCTTCAGGTAGCCGGGAAGGAGTTCCTGGGCGGTGCCTTTGTTCCAGTCGGCGCCATAGGTCCAATTCACCAGCGTGTAGCCCATCTCGCGCGCGGCGTCGCGGATCCACGGGCGGTCGATGCCGTGCGGCATTCGACAGAGGTTCACCTTGGCGCCGGAGCATTTCTCGATGGCGGCGTGCGTGGCCCGCAGGTCCTTCAGCAGGTCGCTCTTCGCCCGCGCCTGGGCGGCCGCCTCCGCGTTCGGACCCTTCTGGGCGCCGAGCAAGTCGCGTTGGTGAGCCTTGTAGTTGGTGTGGTTGAAGGTGTGGGAGCCAATCTCGTGGCCGCGCGCGAGGGTGCGGCGGACCGTTTCGGGCTTGAGCGCCACGAGTTCGCCCGAGAGGAAGAACGTGGCGCGAACGCGGTGTCGGGCCAGCATTTCGAGGAACTTCTCCGTCTGGGGTCCGGGGCCGTCGTCGAACGTGAGGGCGATCCGTTTGGCGGTGGCGGGTCCCTGGGTGACGAGCTGGCCGGGCGCCGCGGCGAGGGCGCATGCAGCCGCGCCGAGCAACAAGATCAGGAGAGCATTCATCCCGACGGACCGAGTACTCCTCCGTCCGGAACCGTGGTGCGGCAGATCGATCACGGCGGATGTTGTGAAGGATCGCCGCGTTGGGATCAAGCTTTACCGCGACTCGGTCGGGGGATGGATTGACAATGTTGAGAGCTGCCTCATGCTCGCTGGCACCCATGATTCACCGTGCTGACCTCCTCAAGCCATTTGCTGGCGGTTTCCTGATGAACCTCGGCGGCCCGCTGCTCCTCGCCGTGGTCCTGCTGTCCGGGTGCGCATCGTCCAAGAATTACTTCACCGACCGATGGAATGATGCCAAGGACATCTGCACCGTCGCCGTCGGTGTGGGCGGAGGGGCCAAGGCGCGAGTGGGACCGATCGGGACCGGACTGCACTGGTTTCGTGACGAAGCGGGTTTGCGCGGTGGCGACCTCGGCGACCTGAGACCGAAGCAGAACGATACCCTTGACGCCGGCATCCTCTTCTTCGGCTGGGAAGTGTCTCCCGCCACGGAAGCGATGGTGATCCGGGACAAGGAGCATATGGCCAACCAATGGTTCTTCTTTTACACGCCGGCCATGATGGATGATCTGCACAGACCCGAGGTCCACTACTATACACAGATTGAGGCGGTGGCAGGGGTTGGCGGCGGCGTCCGCTTGGGGTTCAATCCCGGGGAATTGCTCGACTTCCTCTTCGGGTTGCTGGGGGCAGATGTCTTCGGGGACGACGTCGCGCGATTCAGAGCCGAGCCCCAACCGACACCGGCGGATCAGAAACCGGACGCTGAGCCGGGGGCTCGGTGAGCGTCGAGGCGCGCGGCTGGACGCGCCCCCGAATCATCCCGAGGGCCCCGGCGCTGTGGAGCGCCGCGTTGCACGCGGCCCGAAGTACCGTCACCGATGACTGTCCCTGGGCCGGCACCGGCCCGCCGGGACGTCGGGCGGTCCGAGGGCGGGAGCGCGACCGGCTTGCCGAGCCGTAGCCTTGGCGGAGGCTGGTCCCTCG
>CAYSPU010000404.1:0-2328 GCA_964432995.1 uncultured Verrucomicrobiota bacterium | reverse complement strand
GGTGGGGGGGCGGGAGTTGTCCGGGTAACCGCAGCGCCGACATTCCTGTCGGCGTCACGCCGGCTGGAAAGCCGGCGCCTGGAGTTTGGACATACGCCGGCTGGAAAGCCGGCGCTACGCAGTTCACGTGCCCAAAGCGCATCGCTGGGATGAAAGGTAGGGCGACCTCTTCGAGGGCGCCGCGGGATGCTGTCGCCGAACCAGTCCGCTGCGGCGGCGCGATGCGGAGATCGCGCCCTACCTTGACTGGTTCATGGCCACAAGGCGGGTCCAAGCCTTGGACGTCTGTGCTCTCCGTGGGCCATAAGGAGGGACGCGCGGCCTGGCGCGTACGGCGACCTGCTCGGAATGGGTGCGTGCTCTGGCGGACGCCCGAGGCCGGGGAGGGGGAATCTGCCTGCGCGCCCAAGTGCAGAACTCACTTCACGGCGTTGAGACCTGCTTTGTATCCCGCCAATCTGGTGCGGATTCTCTCGGCCAGATCGTTCTTGCCCGCGGCCCGCGCCAGTTCGAGGGCATGCTCGGCGGAGCGGATCGCCTCTTCCAGGCGCCCGGCTTTGGCATAGTTTTCCGCCAGGACTTCATGCAGCGTTACCGACGAGTCGACGGCTGGGCGAAGGTCAACCGCCCGTGAATAGTGCCGGACGGTTTCGTCGATGTTGCCCTGGCAGGCGAGGGCCAGGGCGAGCAGGTAGTGCGTGTCCGGGTCGTCCGGTGCCAGGCGCAGCGATTCCCGGAGGGAAGTAGCGGCTTCGGCGAAGCGGCTTTGTTGGAGGTGAGCCTGCCCGAGGTAGTAGTGCAAGGCCTGGGGTTTGTACTGCGGTTCGGTGATGAGGGGGAGGGCGTCGAGTGCTTTCTGCAGATGCACGATGGCTTCGGCCGGCCGGTTCTGTCGCAGCCGCGCCACTCCCATGTCGCTGTGGGCATAGGCGTTACCGGGGTCCAGGCGTAAGGCGGCGGCGCTGTGCTCGAGCCCGGCGGCAAACTGATGTTTGACGTGATAGAGCAGAAAGCCGAGCCGCTGATGGGCGGATGCGTTGTCGGGGTTGAGTTCGAGCGCCTGCAGGTATTTCTGGATGGCCTTGTCCGGTTCGCCGGATCGGTAGAGTTCGTTGCCTGCCCGTTCGAAGGAGTAGTCATTGAGGAAATGGGCCTGGATCTGGATGATGGCCCCGGGTTGCAGGGAGACGAACTCGGGGATGTTCGCCGCGCGATTGGTGGCCGTGAAATGCTCGAGGAGAACGGGCGGCGTGCTGTTACCGTCCTCGTCCACGTGAGTCAGGAAGAGTTGCGTGTAATCGGAGAAGGCCTTGGAGGAAAAGACGAGCCACCGGCCGTTTGGGGACCAGCTATGCCAGGAGTTCATCCGCGGCAGGTTGCACCCGAGGCGCCGCGGTTGCCCGCCCGCGGCAGGGACAATGTACAGCTCGCTGTCCGGCTGCAGCAACATGTAGCTGGCCGATTTGCAGAAGACGATCCACCGGCCGTCGGGCGAGTACCGGGGGAAGTAGTTGCTGCGACCGTCGGCCGAGGCTCCGGCCAGGGGTTCGGCGGCGCCACCCCGACCTTCATTGAAGGGAAGGCGATAGATGTCGAAGCGGAACGGCTTGCCGTCTCTGAGGAATTCCCGGCACTCGTCGGGGGTGAGGAGCACCTTGCCGCGGCCGGCGGCGTTCTGGAGATCGTAGGCTTCGGTCCGGGCGAAGACCACGAACCGGCCATCCGGGCTCCAACTGGGGTTACTCTGGACCAACCGCGGATCGTCGGCTCCGGGTAATGCGGCGAAGGTGCGCTCCCGGATGTCATAGACCCCCAGAATCCCTTTGATGGGGAAGAAGAGCTGCGAGAACGCCAAGTCGGCTTTGGGCACAAAAACGGACTTGTCCTTCACGGTGCTCACCACCCATCGTCCGTCGGGAGAGACTTGCGAGAGCAGACCGAAAGTGAGTTCGCCGTCTTCGGGCCGGAAAGAGTCCCAGGTGATGATGTCTTTGGGGACGAACGACATCTGCCGGGCGGTCCGGGTGATGACATACGAGCCCTTGCTGTTGGCATAGTCTACGTCCATTCCGAGGATGGCTCCATCTCTGGAGAAGGAGTGGCAATTGCCGCAGACTGGCAAGCGCTCGAGGATGACGGGCGGGGGTTGGGTGTCCGCGACGGACCCCAGTCGCCAGCGGATGTCCGAAGGGTCCTTGACCGCCTCCACAAAGGGCAGATTGACATCGCGATAGAAGATCGGGGCGCCGACTTCATCGGCGGAGGTTGAGAACGAGAGCCGGGCGCTTCGGGGGCCCCGGTCGCCCGCGGAACCGAGGAGGCTGCTGA
>CAYSPU010000403.1:0-2332 GCA_964432995.1 uncultured Verrucomicrobiota bacterium | reverse complement strand
GTGCGACGTGGGCGACCCGCAGGCGGTTGCCGCCCTGGGACGGCGGGTGCTGGCCGAGTTCGAGGAGGTGGAAGTCCTGGTGAATGCCGCCGGCACCAACGCACCCCGGCGCGCGCTCGAGGTGCTGTCGCTCGAGGATTACCGGGCGATGATCGACGCGAATCTCAACGGCGCGTACCACTGTGTGCAGGCGTTTCTGCCCCAAATGCGGGCGCGACGTTCGGGGACCATCGTGAACATCGTGTCGGATGCGGGCAAGCAGGCCAGTCCCAAGGCGGGGCCGGCGTATGTCATGAGCAAGTTCGGACTGGCCGGTCTCACCCAGAGCATCAACGCGGAAGAACGAGCCAACGGTGTTCGGGCTTGCGCCGTCTTTCCCGGGGACATCGATACGCCGCTCCTCGAGAAGCGTCCGCAAGTCCCCGACGCCGCCGCCCGGGCGCGCATGCTGAAGCCGGAAGACGTGGCCGACTGCGTCTTGCTCTGCATTCAGTTGCCGTCGCGGGCGATTGCGGAGGAAATCGTGATCCGGCCGAGATGAGGTCCGGATGCCGGGAGCGGTTGGGCGATCGACGGGGGACTGCGCCCAGCTTGCCGGGCCGTGGTCCGCGCGAAGGCCGGTCTCGGGGGCAGGGAGCGCCGCAACCCAACCGTGCCCCGATTTCAAGGGTCGCCTTCGTCCGGTCGAACGTTCCTGCGCCGCAGCGGGAGCGGCGCAGCCCGCCAAGTTTGGGACCGCGGCTCATCCCTGGCGCGCCGTAGTCCCGCGACCGCGGGACGGAGGCGGCTCGAGCCGCAGCCAAGGGTGTGTGCGGTTTGCTGCGGGTCAAGAGGACCCGCGGTCCCGGAGAGGCTGCGCAGGCGGATTGCGGGCGGTGCCAGGCACCACAGGCCCGTTCCGGGGCGCGATGCGCGAATGGCTTCGGTGGGTTCTCACTCCACCCTCTCGCCCAGTCCGCTGGGTGAGAGGGCGGGGTGGACGTGAATGACTGCGGCCTTCCCCCCTCATAGGGCTGGCTTGCCATCGCCGAGGGTGAGGGCGCTCAACTCGACGCGACTGTGTTACTCGGACGATGCACCGCGCTTGCGGCAGGAAGGAACGTTCCCCTTGCCATGAGGCGGCACCGGGGACAGAGTCTCGCTCCACATGGTTTTGCGTACGAAGGAAGTGACGTTGTCCCGCGGCTGGTTGCGCGGTGGGTTTACCTTGATTGAACTGCTGGTGGTGATTGCGATCATCGCGATTCTGGCCGGCATGCTGCTCCCGGCGTTGGCCAAGGCCAAACAGAAGGCGACCGGCATCTCGTGCATTAACAACCTCAAGCAGTTGATCACCGCGGCGCATGTGTATGCCACCGACTTCAACGATTCCTGGCCGGGGAACAACGACGGCGACTCCGGCGTCGACCTGGCCAACCCGCCGGCCAACTACGTTCCCACGGCCTGGGTGGAAGGCCGCGACGGCTCGAACCTGGTCGATGAGCAGGATGCGCTGGGGATGATCTCGGAGCGCGTTTCCCTCCTGGCCCCCTACCTCAAGGAGAAAGGGAGTTTCCGGTGTCCGGGGGACAAGACGCTGCACACCGTGGGCGGCAAGAAGATCCGGTGGCCGCGCAGTTACGGAATGAACGCCTACGTCGGATGGAACGCACCCGCGTACCTCAGTATGCCGGACGAGAAGAAGTACATCGTCTTCCGCAAGACGGCGGATGCCGCCGCCGGCTCGCGGATCTTCGTGTTCGGGGAGATTCACCCGGAGAGCATCTGCCGTCCGATGTTCGGCATCAACATGGACCTGCAGACGATCTACCACGTGCCGGGCAACTATCACGGGCAAGTGTCGAACTTCTCGTTTGTGGACGGGCACGCCGAGGCGCGTCGCTGGAAAGATGCGCGCTTCAACAACCCGCGGCCGGCGCCGTCGAACTGGCACGATCACTTGGGGAACGCCGTGCCGGCGAGCGGTCGGGAGGATCTGGCGTGGCTGAAGTCGGCGGCGACGGTGGCCCGGTGAGCGGCGAGCTATGGAGAAAGTCATCATCATTGGCAGCGGGTGTGCCGGCCTGACGGCGGCGCTCTACACAGCGCGGGCGGATCTCGCCCCCTTGGTGCTGACCGGCATCATGCCGGGCGGCTTGCTGACCACCACCAGCACCGTCGAGAACTTCCCGGGGTTCCCCGAAGGCGTCGACGGCTACGAGTTGATGTCGCGGTTGCAGAAGCAGGCCGAACGGTTTGGGGCGCGAGTGCAGTTTGGGACCGTCGATTCGGTGGACCTGTCGCGGGCGCCGTTCCGGCTGGTGGTGGACGGCGAGGGGGTGGAGACGCAGTC
>CAYSPU010000402.1:0-2369 GCA_964432995.1 uncultured Verrucomicrobiota bacterium | reverse complement strand
GAGGAGTTGACCGACAACCTCACGCAGCGCGGGCTGCGGGCACTGTATATCCTCGATTACTCCAGCGCGCTCTATGAGGAACCAGTGGCCACCCGCGATCCGGTCTTCGGCCGCGAGAGCCGCAGCCCCGCGGCCCCTCGGACTCCCGAGAGCCGGGCGGCGTTCGCCCGTTGGGCCGCCGCCGCCGCCAGCCACTTCCGGAATCGCGGCGTCATCTGGGAGGTGTGGAACGAGCCCAACATCGGTTTCTGGCGCCCCCAACCGAGCGTGGAGGATTACGCCGCCCTTCTCAGCGCGACGCTCACGGCCGTGCGCGAGGCCGACCCCAGCGCCACCATCATTGGCCCCGCCTCCTCGGAGTTTCCCTGGACGTTCCTCGAGACCCTGTTCCGGACGCCCGGGATTCTCGACCGCCTGGACGCCGTCAGCGTGCACCCGTATCGGAGCGGTCCGCCGGAAACCGTGGCCCCGGACTATCGGCGACTCCGTGCCCAAATCGAGCAGCACACACCATCCGCGCGTCCACCCGCGCCCATCCTCAGTGGTGAATGGGGATACCCGACACCCGAGGGCGGCCTCTCCCTCTCCCGCCAAGCGGCCTACGTCGCCCGACAGCAGTTGGTCAACTTGTTGCACGGCGTCCCCCTTTCCATCTGGTATGACTGGAAGAACGACGGCATCGATCCCAAGGAACGCGAGCATCACTTCGGCACCGTCACCCACGACCTCCAGCCCAAACCCGCCTACCGCGGCATACAGACGCTCACCCGCCAGCTCGCAGGGTGCCGACTCGTCCGGCGCATCGAAGTCGACGACGACCGCGACTATCTGCTGCTGCTGACCGACAGGGCCGGATCCCTGCGCGTGGCCGCCTGGACCACCGGTGCACCGCACCGGCTCCCCACGCCCATCGACCTGCCACGCCCGGAGGATGTGGCGATCGTGGACGGTCAGGGACAATCTCGACAACCCGTCAGCACCAACGGCTTCCTCGCCCTCGAACTCGACGAGGCTCCCCAGTACATCTCGTTCCGCAGCGCTCCGCAGTTCCTGCGCGCCGCTGCCGCGTGGCGCATCGTCGGCTCCCTCGCCACGCGCGCCTTCGCCGGTACCACCAATCGGCTCACCGCCACTCTCGAACTCCGCAACCCTTTCGATCGCCCCGCCCGCGTCGTCGTCCGCAACCATCTCCTCGCCCCCGCGGAGGATGCCACGATTCCCCTCGATGCCGGCGAAACCCGTCGGCACACGGTCCACTGGCCGCTGACGCGCCGCGAACGCGAACAACACCCGATTCCCCTCGAAGTCCGCTACGAAGGAGTGTACCCGGCCGCCGCCTTCCCCGTGCGCGAAACCCGCGAGTTGATGGTTGCCAATCCCCTCCTTCCTTCGATCGTGCCGACGGCCGCGGGCCGCCAACTCCGTCTGCACAACCCCTCCGGCCAAGCCTTCGCCGGACGTCTGGTGACGCGAGCGGGAAGCACGCCACCGGATCGTTCGGCGTCGCCGTTGCCCGTCCGGATTGCGGAAGGCCAACGCGATTTCACGCTGACACCGCTGCCCACCGAGCCCCATGAGATTCTCACCATCGAGTACGGGGACGGCCCGGTTGTTGCCGTTCGTTCGCGCCTGCCGCGGTTGGAATCGCTTCCTCTGCCTCCCCTGACGGCCGTCCTCGACGGCGACAACGAAGTGCCCGCAACCGCGGGTCTGGTTCGGACCAGGGCACCGGCCCACTCCCAACCGCCATACCCCGATGCGCAGCGCCTGGACTACCAGTTTGCCGCCGGCTGGCGGTTCGTACGCTGCGCCGCCACCAGCGGCCCCGCGGTCCCCCTCCCCGGGCAGCCGCAAGCCCTGGGACTGTGGATCCTTGGCGACGACTCCGGCAACCACGTCCGCACCCGCGTCCGCGACGCCACCGGCCAGACGTTCCAGGTCGACGGGCCGCCACTCCGCGGCCGTGATTGGCAATGGGTTGTCTTCCCCCTGGACCACCTCGAGTCGGCTGGCCACTGGGGCGGCGCCGGCGACGGCGTCCAACACGGGGAGTTGATCCTGGATACCCTGTTGCTCGTCGACAGCCGGCGGGAGGCGACGTCCGGGACGGTCCATTTCTGCGCGCCCACCCTCCTCTACCCGCCGGCAGGCACTGCGGATTCGTCCCCACGCCCCCAGCCCTGACCCTCAATCCGCCGTGGGACTCAACGTGAAGTAGAACGTGGCGCCCGAGCCCACCGCCCCTTCCGCCCAGATCCGGCCCCCGTGCCGATCGATGATGCGTTGCACGATGGCCAAACCGATGCCTGTCCCCTCGAACTCGGCCTCGTGATGCAACCGCTGGAACGTTCCGAACATCTTCTTCAGAT
>CAYSPU010000401.1:0-2377 GCA_964432995.1 uncultured Verrucomicrobiota bacterium | reverse complement strand
GGACGGGTCGGACGAGTCGGACGGGTCGGACGGGTCGGACGGGTCGGACAGGTAGCGACCCCGCACCTCCAGAGCCTCGGGAGACTCCTTTTCCCAAAGGCGGAGACCGCGGTGGCGGAGGAAATCCTCGCAGTCGCGGAGCAGTTCCTCGAGGCTGGCGCGGGCCACGTTGGTGAGCTTGAGCTCGGCTTTCTTGGAGGTGCCGGAGGCCACGCTGCCTTCGACGATGTTCTGCACGCCGCTGCGTGCGGCTTGCACCATCTGATCGTGCGTGCGGGAGCGTCTTCCGATGAAGCGATTGCAGAAGATCCAAGTGGCGTCGTAGACCGCCAGCGCGGCGTGGAAGCTGCGCAGTTTCCGGTAGCCGCCATGCTTGGGGAGCAGATGGCGGAGATCGTCAGGCGAGGGGGGATTGTCGGACGGGTCGGACGGGTCGGACTTGTCGGACGGGTCGGACTTGTCGGACGGGTCGGACGGGTCGGACGGGGCGGACGGGTCGGATGGATTGTGCGGGTCAGTCGGATTCATGAGCGGCCTCCTTTCGGCCGACATGAATAGCCCAGGTCTCGGAGTGTTGCACGCCAAAACGATCAGGTGGCTGATGTTACTGCCGTCTCGCCGTGGGTGCTCCGCAAGCCGAGTTGGTCCGCAATGCCCTGCAGGGCAGTGATCACGTTCTGGATGTGTTCCTCGAGCGAAAGCCCCAGGAGGAGTGCCCCCTGCTCGATGTCCTCGCGTCGCACGGCGGCGGCAAAGGACTTCTGCTTCATCTTCTTGCGGACACTGGCGGCAGTCAGACCCGCCAGCCGTTCGGGTCGCACATACGCCACGGCGGTGATGAAGCCGCACAGTTCATCGACGGCGAAGAGCGCCTTGCGCAAGGGACGATCGCGGGGATACTCGGCCTGGTTCCAGTCGGCGTGGGAGAGAATGGCGCCGACGATTTCCTCGTCCCATCCTTGCTGGCGGAGCAAGCGGGCGCCTTCCCGGGTGTGGTCGGGGGGATGGGGCCATCGTTCGTAGTCGAAATCGTGGAGGAGACCGGTGATTCCCCACCGTTCGACGTCGCCGCCCAGGAAACCGGCGTAGTGGCGCAGGGCGGCCTCCACGGCCAGGGCGTGTTTGCGGAGGGACTCCGACTGGGTGAATTCCGTGAGCAACTTCCAGGCGTCTTCGCGAGTTGTGGGCATGATCGGAAGTGGGTTCTCCGGCGAGGATGCAACGGGGACGGCTGACGCGCAAGCTCCTCGCGGATCGCCCATGGGGCTTCCGCGCCAATTCTCCTTGTATTCCGCCCCCGGTGGGCGAGCATCGCCAGCGACACAGACCCCTGGGCAAAGCCAAACCAACCTTACCTCGTATGAAGACTTCTCCCTGGACCTCGGGATGCATTGCGTGCCCCATGAGTCGACGGCAGTTCCTCGGTGCGGGCTGCGCCGCCTGCGCGGGGGCGGTGGGCGTGTTGGGAACCACGAGTTGGCTCCGGGCGGCGGAAAAGACGCGCCGGCCGCGAATCCGCATCGTTCACGCCCTGCACGCGGAACAGCAGCCGGGTCCGGATTGGCCCAACAAAGGGTTCGATTTCCGCCCCGTGATGAGCCGCGTGCAGACCGAGTTGGAGAAACGGTGTCCCGGCATCGAGTTCGCCACCGCGATGGCGACGGGGCCCGACCAGGCGAAGAAGCTCCTGGAAGACGACCGCCACGCCGGCATCGACGGTTACCTGGTCTACCAGATGAATTGCTGGAATCAAGTGGTCCAGACCTTGGCGACTTCGGGCAAACCGGTTCTCTACGCCGATTTCCAGTTCGGCGGCAGCGGCGGGTTCCTGACCTACACCGCCGCGTTCCTGCGCAAACAGACGCCGAACGTCGGCTTCGTTGCCTCTTCCCGGATGGCGGATCTCGCGGCGGCGGTCCGTTGCTTTGCAGAGGTGGGCGGCGATCCGGCCGGCTTCGCAGCGATGACCGCGGCGGTGCGACGGGAGCGGACGCCGAAGGCGCGCCGCCTCCGGGTGAAGAAGGATGAGGTGAAGACGCTGGCGATCGACGAGTGCGTCCGCCGGATGCGAGCCTCGAAGATCCTGGCGGTGCGCGGGGCGGGGTCCGGTCTGGCGAGCGAGATCATGGGCATTCCGATTGTGCACGTGCCGTTTGCCGAGGTGAACGACGCCTGGAAGGCGGCCGTGGAACGCGGCCGCACTGCCGGCCCTCAGGGGATGAGTGGGGGGCCGGACTCCTTCCTGAACGGCTTGGCGGCGCTGATCGCCGAGGAGCGGGACCGGCTCAAGGAGGAATGGGCACGGGGCCCCACTGCCGCGGAGGGAGCGGACGCCGTGGCCGGCGAGCTGGCCGAGCTGCGCTTTGAGGTGGGGGCC
>CAYSPU010000400.1:0-2468 GCA_964432995.1 uncultured Verrucomicrobiota bacterium | reverse complement strand
CGCCCTCGAACGCGCCGCCGGACCGCGCCCGCGTCTTGGAGTGCGCTGCCGCCGCAGCGCTTTCCCTTTGCCTGAGCCCGCAACCTTTTGTTGCAGGTGCAACAAAAGGTTGCACGTCCTGCGGCCGGGGTTCATGGAAAGCCCTCATTTGCTCGAGCGCGGGCATTGGGTCCATGAACCCGAAATCCGCGCTCCGCACTCCCAGTTGCGGTTACCCCGAAAGCTGGTGGGGCGCGACTCCGAGGACGACTCGCGAGCAGGCCTCCGGGCGCGCCGGAACAACGTGCCAGCACGGTCGTGCCGACTTGCCGACTTGCCGACTTGCCGATGCGCCGTCTACATTCGCGGCGTGTGCTTCACCGTGGCCAACCCTGACCCGCGCCCATGCCCCACCACGAAACCATGACTCCCCGGGAGCGCCTCCTCCGCGCGCTCGACCACAACATCCCCGACCGTGTGCCGATCGACCTTGGCGGGAACCAGACCGGGATCCATCGCGAGGCGTATCGGAACCTCATTGGTCACCTGGGGATCACGGATGAGATCCGGATCATGGACGCCGTCCAGCAGTTGGCACAACCGTGCGAGCGGGTGCTCGAGCGGTTTCACGTGGACACGCGTTACATTGCGGCGGGACCAGCCGCGAGCTGGAAAGGGGGCATCGTCCGCAGCCAGCGCGACGGAAAGTCATGGGACGATCTGACCGATGAGTTCGGCGTGCGCTGGTCCATGCCCGAGGACGCGCGGCACTACATGGACATCACTCTCCACCCACTGGCCAGCGCGACGATCGCCGATGTCCGCGAGTATCCCTGGCCGAAAGGGGACGACCCCAGCCGGTTCGCGGGGCTCCGCGAGCGCGCCCTGACACTGAAACGCGAGACCCCTTATGCGGTGGTGAGCGGCATTTCGGGGGTGGTCTACGAGACCTGTTGGTACCTGCGCGGCCTCGAACAATGGATGTGCGACCTGGTGACCGCACCCGAGTTCTGCGAGGCGATGCTCGACCGGACCCTCAAGTTCTGGATGGACTGGTTCCGCCTCTTTCTCGACGAAGTGGGCGACGTCGTGGATGTGATCATGATCGGCGACGACCTGGCCGGGCAGAACGGGCCGCTATTCTCCCCGGCGATCTACCGGCGCCTCGTCAAACCGCGTCACCGCCAACTCGTCCAGTACCTTCGCTCCCGAACCCGCGCCAAGATCTGGTACCATACCTGTGGCGCCTGCCGCTATTTCATCCCGGACCTGATCGACAACGGCGCCCACATTCTGAACCCGGTGCAGATCAGCGCCCGCAATATGGTGCCGGCGGAGCTCAAGGCGCAGTTCGGTCGGGACATCGCCTTCTGGGGGGGCGGCGTTGACGCCCAGCATGTGCTCCCCGGCGGCACGCCCGCGGAGGTCGCGGCCAACGTCCGCCGGAACCTCGAGGCGTTCATGCCCGGCGGCGGGTACGTCTTCAACAACGTCCACAACATCCAGGGCGAAGTCCCCCCGGAGAACATCGTGGCGCTGTTCGACGCCGCCTACACGCACGGATTCTACCAGTAACCGCAGCGCGTGCGGGGGACCGTCGCGCACGGTTGCGCCCGACGGGGTCCGAGGAGAAGCCAGTGCTTCCGGGCCGCGGGTCTTCCTGACCCGCAGCAGAACGCGCGCACCATCGACTGCGACTCAAGACGGGCGCCGGTCCGCAGTGTCGCGGACGTTCGATAGCCCAGCCACACGCGCACGCCCTGTTGGCTCGACGCCCCAGCGTCCGCGGCGATCTCAGGCAGCGGACCTGATCATCGTCAGGAGCATTTTGAAGCGTTCGAGCGCTCTGACCGCGTGCGGTTGACCCGCCGGCATGAGAATCATGTCTCCCCCTTGCAGCCGGTGGGGTTGACCGGAGATCGTGATTTCGGCGGCGCCTTCCACCACGTGGACGAGCGCGTCGAAGGGCGCAGTGTGCTCGCTGAGCCCCTGGCCATGATCGAAGGCGAAGAGGGTGACGGTCCCGGTTGGTCGCTTGACGAGTTCCCGGCTGACGATGGAGCCGTCCTGGTACTGAACGAGTTCGCGCACAGTCGCCGGCTGGGCCGGTGTCAGCGCAACGGGCTTGGCAGAGTGGTGATCGCAGTGCATAGGCTTGATGCTGTGTTCGGCATTCGTTTCCCGTTTCACAGTGGCAAGATAGCAGCGAAAGCGGGCGGCGTGTTGATCTATGTCAACAGCCAGGCAGGGACGACCGGCCCCGTGCGTCGAGGCCCTGGAATTCCGCGCTGGGCTGCCCTGGGATGCTGCTTTGCAGGGAAGGTGGGGCGACCTCTCCGAGGGCGCCGAGGGATGTTGTCCTCGAACCAGCCCCCTGCGGCGCGATGCGGAGACCCGCTCGCGCGTGCTCCTCGGAGCCTGCTCGCGCGTGCTCCTCGGAGCCTGCTCGCGAGTTCTGCTCGGAGCCTGCTCGCGAGTTCTGCTCGGAG
>CAYSPU010000399.1:1780-2491 GCA_964432995.1 uncultured Verrucomicrobiota bacterium | reverse complement strand
TATCAATGCGCTGGGCTACAATGTCTTCGACCCGCGCGAGGTGGTCCCGGAGTTTATCGCCGACATCGGGATCAAGAAGGGGGAGAAGATCGACTACGCCATCTTCCTGAACAACACTCCCATCATGTTCTTTGAGTGCAAATGGTCTGGAGCCGACCTCAACCAGGTTCACGCATCCCAGCTATACCGCTACTTTGCGGCCGTCCAGCAAGTCCGCTTCGGCATCCTCACCAATGGCGTCATCTACCGCTTTTTCACCGACCTGGACGCGCCCAACCGGATGGATGACAAACCGTTCTTCGAATTCAACCTCCTGAATTTCCAGGATCGCCACATCGAGCAGCTCAAAAAATTCACCAAACCAGCCTTCCACCTGGAAGACATCCTCACCACCGCAAGCGAGTTGAAATACACGGCCGCCATCGGCAAACTAATCGCCCAGGAATTCGACAAACCGTCCGACAACTTCGTGCGTTACTTCGCAACCCAGGTCGCCGACATCACTAAAAGAGCCTTGACCCGCTACCTCAACGACCGCATTAACGAACTCCTGACAACCGCCATGAAGGGGCCGGATACGGCCGACAAACCTGCTAACGAACATCAAACCACTGAAGGGAAGGACGACGAACAATCCGATCCCAAAAAGCAAATCACGACGACGGCCGAGGAAATGGAAGGACTATTTGCCGTGAAGTCAATCCTCCGCGG
>CAYSPU010000399.1:0-1768 GCA_964432995.1 uncultured Verrucomicrobiota bacterium | reverse complement strand
TCAATGATAATCGAACCGAGCAGAGGCTTCCGATTTCGGGAGTAGACGATATATACAATCACTCCGAAACGATTGTGGCTCGCGTGAAACGCTACGAGGAAGGGCGAAAATAACCTTGTCGTCCCATGACTGACCAGACCCGCGCCATCACCCCCTTCATCACCCGCTGGCGCGCCTCGGCCGCCGCCGAACGCGCCAACTACCAGCTCTTCCTCATCGAGCTATGCGACCTGCTCGGCGTCGAGCGCCCCCGCGTCGCCACCGCCGACCCCGCCGCCGACGCCTACGTCTTCGAGAAACCCGTCCCCCTCACCCACGGCACCACCGGCTTCATCGACCTCTACCGCCGTGGCTGCTTCATCCTCGAAGCCAAACAAGGCAGCGACCATGTAGAACAGCCATTCCCGGCTGCTTCCGGGCAGAAAAAGAAACAACGCCGCGGCACCGCCATTCGCGGCACATCCTCATGGGACACCGCCCTCGAAAAGGCCCGCCGCCAGGCCCAAAGCTACGCCCGCGGCCTGCCCCCCGCCGAACTCACTGGCGGCGGCCGTCCCCCCTTCCTCATCGTCGTCGACGTCGGCAACACCATCGAACTCTACAGCGAATTCACCCGCAGCGGCGGCAACTACGTCCCCTTTCCCGACCCCCACAGCTACCGCCTCACCCTCGACGACCTGCGCCACGAAGCCGCCCGCGACCGCCTCCGCGCCGTCTGGACCGAACCCCTCAGCCTCGACCCCACCCGCCGCAGCGCCCGCGTCACCCGCGAAATCGCCGAGCGCCTGGCCACGCTGGCCCTCTCCCTTGAGGGAACCCACGACCCCGAAACAGTCGCCCAATTCCTCATGCGCTGCCTCTTCACCATGTTCGCCGAAGACGTCCGCCTCCTGCCCGAACGCGCCTTCACCGACCTGCTGCGCGACCTGCTCAACGACCCCGCCGGCTTCAAGCCCATGGTCGAACACCTCTGGGGCACAATGAACAGCGGCGGCTTCTCCGTCATCCTGCGCCGGGCCATCCCCCGCTTCAACGGCGGCCTCTTCGCCGAGCCGACCGCCCTGCCGTTGGACGAGGCCCAGATTCAACTACTCATCGACGCCGCCCGCGCCGACTGGCGCGACGTAGAGCCGGCCATCTTCGGCGCCCTGCTCGAACGCGCCCTCAACCCCGTCGAGCGCCACAAACTGGGCGCCCACTACACCCCCCGCGCCTACGTCGAGCGCCTGGTCGTCCCCACCATCGTCGAACCGCTGCGCGCCGAATGGGAGAGCGTGCAAGCTGCCGCCGCCCAACTGGCCGGCAACGACGAGCGCAAGGCCATCGCCGAAGTCGCCGCCTTCCACCGCCGCCTTGCCGCCACCCGCGTCCTCGATCCCGCCTGCGGTACCGGCAATTTCCTCTATGTCACCCTCGAGCACCTCAAGCGGCTCGAAGGCGAAGTGCTCAACACCCTGCGCGACCTCGGCCACGGCCAACTGTCGCTCGAAATCGAAACCGTCATGGTCACGCCGCAGCAGCTCCTCGGCATCGAAGTCAACCCCCGCGCCGCCGCCATCGCCGAACTGGTGCTGTGGATCGGCTACCTCCAATGGCATCTGCGCACCCGCGGCGACGTCCGCCCCGCCGAGCCGATCATCCGCGACTTCCACAACATCGAGCGCCGCGACGCCGTCCTCGACTGGGACACCACCGAACCGCTGCTCGACGCCCACGGCCGCCCCGTCACCCGCTGGGACGGCCGCACCACCCGCCCCCACCCCGTCAC
>CAYSPU010000398.1:0-2504 GCA_964432995.1 uncultured Verrucomicrobiota bacterium | reverse complement strand
ACACGATCGAGGTGAAGTTGTCATTGAGTGCCGGTTCCTACGTCCTGCCGTTCGTCCTCGCAAAGACCGCGCCATTGCCGACCATCAGCGCGCCCGAGGTGGTCGCTTCGCAGCTTTCTCTGAGCTTCTCCACGGTTGCGGGCTACCGTTACAGCGTGCTGCGGACGGCTGCCCTTGCCGCACCCGCATGGCAGGAGGTCAAGCACTCGCGCAACGCCGGGGACCCGGCGACCTTGGACTCCCTCGACGGCTCAGGAACCACCGAGACCATTTTCGTCGATCTGCCGGCTTCCGGTTCTGGCTTCTGGCAACTGCGGATGCAGGAGCAGTGATTCGGTTCTGGTTCGGGGTCAGGCGTTAAGGACTTTAAGAATGTCGTTGTCTCTCTCCAGCGGACTTCCGGGGCGACGACAAAGCCAAACTTAAGTTCCTTAACGCCTGACCCTGAAACGCCGAGCTACTTCATCAAGACTCGAACGGTGGTCGAGCCGGTGAACGCTCCATCGACGGTCTCGCCTGACAGAGTGAGCACGTTATCTCCCGAATGCAGGATGGCGCGGACGTCTGCCAGCACGAACTTCGCAACCAGATACCCCCGATTGTCAGCTTTCGTCCACTCGACCGGAACGCCGTTCAGCTCGACGGTTGCCTTGACCACTGCGCCGTAAGCAATGTCCGCGTGCACGGTAAACCAACAGCCATTGGGTGTTGTATTCAGATTCACCACAGCCGGGGAGCATTGGATTGCGATCTCCTGCTCATCCGTCGCCCTTACCGGAGCGACAGTCAGGGCTACGAGGGCGAGAATGGTCATGCCCCAGCGGGTTGGGAACGGGAACGTTTGCATAGTTGTCATGATTGGGTTTAGGGCTCAGTCAGTTCGGGTTGGTCAGGGCAGAAAGCATGCCACTCCCTGGCCGGGCGTTCCTCTCCGCATGGTGGCAGGCGTGAGTGAGGCGCTGCGTGCCAACCGACCAGCTTTCCGGCCCCGCGAACACAGGCGATGGCGCTTCTCCGAGAAAGTCGGCCTCTTCTTTGCTCGGGCGCGGTGGGGGTGCACCGGCGATGGGCAGACTCCCCTGTCGTGGGCTCTGGAGACCAGGTTCCAAGCGTCGGTTTGGTCCCCAGTTCCCACGAGGCCGGGGGGATGGTGGCGGCTACGGTTCTTCCGCCGGGGGGAGCAGACCGTCCATGGGTTCGAGCCGTGGGCCGTTGGCGTCACAGACGGCGAACCGCGCGTCGGGGTTCTGGTACATCGCCACCCCGGCGCACTGGCCACGCAGATTCGACACGTAGAACTTCAGATCGAAACGCGGGGTTCCCGGGCGTCGAAGCAGCCGCGGGTCGGTGGTGTTGGCGCAGACGCGGCGGAGAGCGTCGAGCGCCGCGTCTTTGGGTGACTTGCCCTGGCGCATGAACTCGACGATGAGGTGCGAGCAGAGGTTGAAGAGGTTGGCCTCGCCCCGGCCGGTTGATCCGGCGGCGCCCGCCTCGGCGTCCACCCAGTTGCCGGCGCCAAGGATCGGGGAGTCCCCGACCCGGCCGGGGATCTTCCACGCCAGGCCGCTGGTGGTGGTGGCGCCGGCGATTTCCCCTTTGGGCCCAAGGGCGTGGCAGTGAATGGTTCCGTAGATGCGGTCGGGGGCGAGCAGGCCGTCGGCAATCATCGACTGGCGGGCGCGTTCGGCCGCCGCCTCGCGGCGCCGGGGATCCAGCCAATGCTCCGGATCCACCCGCCGTTTCCACTCCAACCACTTGCGGCGCGAGTTGTCGGTGTTCAGATCGGGCTCGATCGGCAAGCCCAGTTGACGCGCAAACTCCTGCGCGCCGCGTCCGACCAGGAGGTGATGGTCGGTGAGGTCGGCGACGGCCTGGGCGACCCGGGCGGGGGTGCGGACGCCTTCCAGGGCGGCCACGCCGCCCGCGCGGCGTTTGGTACCGTGCATGACGCACGCGTCCAACTGCACCACGCCCTCGGCGTTCGGCAGGCCGCCGTAGCCCACCGAGTCTTCCGCGGGATCCAGTTCGACGATCTGCAAGCCTTCGACGACGGCCTCGAGAACGTCCGTGCCGCGGGCGAGACGCTCCCAGACCTCTTCCACACAGGTTCGAGGGCCGCCATTCTTGAACTGGTGGCCATTGGCGCTGGCCACCACCAGTGGCCGCCGGTCACTCGATCCGCGCGGGATGGGAGTTGCTGCCTGGCCGGCGGTCCACCCTGTCCAACTGGAAGCGGTGAGGGCGGTCAGGGAACTGGTGTGGAGGAACGTCCGGCGGCTGGATCGCGGTTTCATGGTGCCGGCAGACTAGCCCGCGTGTTTCACAGGCTGCAAGCGTCCCGGATCGGCCCGGATCCACGCGAGACGACCGCGCGGCGCGCCGCGTTGCACGTGGCCAGGAGCACACTCTCCGTTCATGGTCATCTGGCCGGCTACAAGCCGGCGCTCCCGGGGGCGGATGCGCTCTCGAACCCTCCAAAGACACACACCCTGCGGAGCGCCGCG
>CAYSPU010000397.1:0-2543 GCA_964432995.1 uncultured Verrucomicrobiota bacterium | reverse complement strand
AAATCGCTCTTCTCGGCGAAGCGGAACTGAGCGATTGCGACGCCATCCTGGTCGCCACCGACCACAAGGCCGACGTCATCCTGCGCGACCTCGAACTCGTCGAGACCCGCCTCGGCCGCACCCCGCCCGCCGACGAGCAGTCCGCCCTGGTCAAGCTGCGCACCGCCCTGGAGAACGAGCAGTTCGCCTCCACGGTGACGCTCAGCGACGCCGAGCGCGCCGCCATCGCGGTGCACGCCTTCCTCACGGCCAAGCCGGTGACCGTGGCCGAGGCTGCCGAATTCGAGGCGCCCGAGAAGTTGCTCTTGCGGGCCTACGCCGAATCCGGCTTCGTCAGCTACCTCACGGTGGGCGGCAAGGAAAACCGGGCGTGGAGCATCCGTCGTGGCGCCACCGCCTGGGAAGCGGCCGGCGTGATCCACTCGGACATTCAGAAAGGCTTCATCCGGGCGGAGATCATCGGCTGGGACGACTTCCTCCAGGCGGGAGGCGAGACGCAGGCCAAGCGGGCCGGCAAACTCCGCCTGGAGACCAAGACCTACGTCATGCAGGACTACGACGTGGTCAACTTCCGGTTCAACAAGTAGTCGCGCCAGAAAGCGCCGGGTCGGGCAACCTCCCAGCGCCACGACAACAATTCGACCGCTCCGGACCCCGTTCCGAGGCCCTGCCGCATCCCGGAATGGTCCGGAATATGACCGCAGCCAAGTGTGTGCGCGCTCTGCTGCGGGTCCAGATTACCCGCGGTCCGGAAGGGCCTCCGAACCTCCAACCGCCTCCCACCCGCTCGCCGCGGCTGCGACCCGAGACGTGTCGCTCCGTCGGACCGCCCGACGTCCCGGCGGGCAGCAGCACCACCGGCCGGAAGGAGTGGCGTTCACGACTTTCCGTGCGACCACCAGCCCGCAAGGGTTGGGACCGCGGCTCGTCCTGAGCCTGACTTAGAGTCCGGAACCCCGATCCAACCCTTCCGCCATCGCCCGCCCCGCAATCCAGCCCGTGGTCCACGCCGCCTGGAAGTTGAACCCTCCGGTGAGCCCGTCGATGTCCAACACCTCGCCCGCAAAGTGCAGCCCCAGGCACCGCCGACTCTCCATGGTCTTGAGGTTCACTTCGTTCAACGGCACCCCGCCGCACGTCACGAACTCGTCGCGATGCTGGCTTTTCCCCTCGACCGCCAGTTCCGTCTGCATCAACTGCTGGACCAGGCGGTGCTCGACCGACCGCGGCAGCTCCGCCCAGCGCATGCGTGAAGGGATCCCCGCCGCCGACACCAGTTGCTCCCAGAGCCGGGCGGGCAGCGGAGGAATGGGGCCGTTGACTACCAACCGTGCCGGATGCAGCGCCCGCTGACCGCGCACGGCGTCACGGATCGCATCCTCGCTCCTGCCCGGGAGCCAATGGACCCGCAACGGAAACCGATACCCCAGGCCGTGCAACGACCGCGCCCCCCAGGCGGAGAGACGGAGGACGGCCGGCCCGCTCACGCCCCAGTGCGTGACCAACAGCGGGCCCCGTTCCCGAAGCGCGGTGCCCGGCACGCTGAGCTCCGCATCGGCCACGCTCACGCCGGCCAGACTGCGCAACCAGGTCGTCCCCACCTGAAACGTGAACAAGGAAGGCACCGGCGGTTCGAGTCCGTGGCCCAACTCCGTCACCAATCGCCCCGCCGCCGCCGAACGACAACCCCCCGTCGCCACCAACACCCGATCCGCCCACAACGCTTCGCCCGAGGTCAGCTCGACTTTCCAGGAACCTCTCCATGCATCCGCCCCCCTCACCCCGTCCCCCTCCCCCTCGGAGGGGGAGAGGGTGGCGTAGCCGTAGCCGGGTGAGGGGAATGCGCTCAAGTTCATGGTTCCCAGGGGCAACGGATTGTCGGATGCCCCTGTCTCCCTGTCGCAGCCCTCGTTCTCCCCGTCCGGCGAGTCGACGGATGCCGTCACCTCGCCGGCACGGGGTTCGCAGGGCCGAAGGCTCTCGACGCCGCTGCCGGTCCGAAATCGCACCCCCGCGGTCGACGCCGCGCGCACGAGGCAGTCCACCACCGTCTGGGACGAGTCCGTGATCGGGAAGATGCGTCCATCCGCCTCGGCCTTCAGCTCCACCCCGTGGGCGGCGAACCAGGACACCGTGTCGCGCGCCTGGAACCGGTGCAGCGGGCCGATCAACGCCTGCCCTCCGCGGGGATACGATTCGCTGAACTCCCGCACGTCGAAGCAGGCGTGCGTCACGTTGCAGCGCCCGCCCCCGGAGACGCGCACCTTGGACAAAAGCCGCGCCCCTTTCTCCACCACGGTCACGGTGGTGCCGGGACGCGCCTCGGCGCAGACCGCAGCCGCGAAGCATCCGGCCGCCCCTCCGCCGATCACCACCACGCGTCCTGGTGTCATGCGCCCACCGTAGTCGAACTTGCGCGTCGACTCCAAGCCGACACTAGAACCGGAGCGCCGGCACGGCGGCGTGTCGCGCTCCACAGGACCGCGGGTCTTCCCGACCCGCAGCACAACGCACATGCCCTGGCCTGCGGCTCAAGACGAGCC
>CAYSPU010000396.1:0-2553 GCA_964432995.1 uncultured Verrucomicrobiota bacterium | reverse complement strand
AAGAACGACGCCAACCGGTCCAGGAAGGTCGTCGCGGGCGGGAGTTCGGATTTCAGTTTCAGCATCATGGGACACGTCTGCGCCACGATGTAACAGGCGCTCCAGATGGCAAACGTGGCCAGGGACATGGCGCGACCGCGGACCTTGGTGGGGAAGATCTCGGAGCAGAGGATCCAGGGGATGGGGCCGAGCGCCATGGCGAAGGCGCCGATGAAGACCAGGATCGCCGCGAGCAACGGCACACCGCCCGCCCCCGCGTGGAACATCCAACCCACCGCCCCCAGTGCGCCTACTTGCACCGCTAGGCCGATCAGCAACAGAGGTCGGCGCCCGGCGCGGTCGACCAGGGCAATCGCGACGAACGTGAAGACGACGTTTACCAGGCCGACGATGACGGACGCCATGAAGGCGTCTTTCACGCCGATACCCGCGGTGGTGAAGATCTTGGTCGAGTAATACATGATGGCGTTGATGCCGCTGAACTGGGAGACGACCATGAGGATCATGGCGATGACGACTGGTCTTCGGAAGCGCGCCTGGAACAGTTCCCGGAATCGGCCTTCCTCCTGGCCCAACACCTCCTGCACCGCCGCAATCTCCCGCTGCGCCCGCTCCGGCCCCGCCACCCCCTCGAGAATCCGCAGCGCCTCGGTCTCGCGCCCCGCCTGAATCAGCCAGCGGGGACTCTCCGGCGCCGAGAACAGGAGCCCGAGCAAGAGCACCGCCGGGGCCACCTCCGCCCCCAGCATCCAGCGCCAGCCCGCCCGCGCATTCCACGCCTCGTCTCCCATCCCCTGGATCCAGGCGTTGATGAACAGGGTCAGGAAGATGCCGACCACAATCCCCAACTGGAACAGCGATCCGAGCCGCCCCCGGCGTTCCGGCGGCGCCACCTCGGCGATGTAGATCGGGCAGATCATCGACGAGGCGCCAATCCCGAGCCCGCTGATGAACCGCGCCGCCAGGAACTGGTCGAACGTCCGGGGAATGGCGGAGAGCAGACCGGACAACGCGTAGAGCACCGCGCAGAGGAAGAGCACCTTGCGTCGTCCGAAGCGGTCGCTGAGGAACCCGGCGCACATCGCGCCGGGGATGCACCCGAGGATGGCGCTGGCCCCGGCCAACCCTTCCTGGGTCGGCGTCAGGTTGAAGTGGGTCTTGAGGTATTGAATCGCGCCGTTGACGACCGCGGTGTCGTAGCCGAAGAGGAATCCGCCCGTTGCCGCCACGAAAGTGACGAGGGCCAGCGTGTTGCGCGGAGGACCCGCCGGGTGGACCATAGGAAGCGAGCCTGAAGCGCCCGGCGAAGGTTGTCAAACCGGGGCGACCACCGGGGTGAGCGCCGAGAGGAGAGAGGACGGAGGACGGCGGAGGACGGCGGATCGGAGACGGGGGTTGTGCGCCAGGAGCAAAGGGCCAAGAGCAGGCGCCAGCGCTTTGCCCCGTGCTCTTTGCTCGCTGCCCACCCTCCTTCGCGGCATTTCGCGAAATTCGCGTCTCTCGGCTCTCGTGATCCGCAGTGCTCCCCAAGGAAGGGCGGTTACCCGGCCGATCGAGCGTCTTTCTCGCCGACCATGAGGAACACGCTGAATTGCCGAGGGACTCCCGTCCGGGTCGGTTTCGTGACTTCGGCAGCGGTTCCTTCTCTGATCTTCGAAAACCCTGCTCGTGCGAACAACTCGCGCAGGGCGGCGCGCTCGAACCCGAAGTGAAACACCCCCGTGTTGTCCTCGTGAAACTCGCCCTGCTCCGGGTCCAGGTCCGCGACGCAGAGATATCCGGGGGCCTTGAGTGCTCGGTAGAACTGATCCAGCGCGGCTTCGACATGCTCGACATGATGAAACGTCATGCTGCTGACGATGGCGTCGTATGTGCCGGACAGGCACCCGCCGGGATGCAGATGCTGGGTGCGGACGTTGGTCAGGCGCAGTTGGTTGGCCTTGGCCTCCAACACGTCGAGCATTCCGCGGGAAGTGTCGGCGCCAATCACAAAGCGGACGAGGGGAGCCAGTCTCAACGTGAGCAGGCCGGTGCCACACCCGAAGTCGAGGAGACCCATGTCCGCGGTGAGCGTGATCTGGCGGGCGATGGCGCCGGCCACGTCTTCGGCCAGTTTCACTCGAGCGGGACGCTCGTCCCAGGTCGCCGCCTCTTTGTCGAAATCGCGTGTTTTCTTGTTCATTTCAGTCTGATCCGACGTTCTCGGAAATGCGGCTCCCCCGATTCTACAGAAGGCCGCGGAGAACGCAAAGACCTGACGCGATGATCGGCAGACTCCTTTGCGGTCTTTCGCGAGCTTCTGTTCAAGGCCCCAGATCCTATCGGTTTTCACGCGGAGTGCAGGGTCAGGGACACCGCTTGGCCGGTGGGCAGGCGATAACGCCGGTGACCCGCCGGCGCTGGTCCGGGAACCGCCTCGAGGGGCACGCTCTCCTTGCGCGGGAGAACGATCTCCGCCTCGCAGGCGGCAGGGAACTCGAGTGTCAACTGGCGGTTCGGCCGAGGCCCCAGGGCATGGCAGCGGATCGGCCCCTGAACCGTCCAGGCCGTGAC
>CAYSPU010000395.1:0-2597 GCA_964432995.1 uncultured Verrucomicrobiota bacterium | reverse complement strand
CATCGCCGGCCTGCATACAGGCCTCGGTGTCCCCTACCAGTTCCGCGCCATCTCCGAAGCCCTCGGCGACCTCCGCATCGAGGTCACCGACGAATACACCTACTACGTCGCCGGCGCCCCCAAAGTCACCAACGCCACCGTCCGCCTCCGCGACCCCTTCACCACCGAAGAAGTCGCCTCCGCCACCACCGACCAGAACGGCCAGGCCCTCCTCACCAACATCGCCGAAGGCAGCTACACCCTCGAGGTCTTCGCCGATCAACATCACCCACACCGCACCGTCGCCAAGGTCCTCCCCGGGATCACCACCGACCAAAACGTCTTCCTCCGCCGCGCCCTTGTCACCTACCGCTGGCGCGTCGTCCCCGTCGACATCGAGGACCACTACCGCATCGTCGTCGAATCCGTCTTCGAAACCGAAGTCCCCATCCCCTTGCTCGTCCCCGAAAAACCGTTCATCCAGCCGATCGTCGTTCCCGGCCAGACCACCCAGTTCGAGATTGCCTTCCGCAACGAGGGCCTCATCGCCCTCAAAGGCGTCCACTTCGAAGTCCCCGACGACCCCGAGTACGTCGTCACCCCGCTCGTCCGCGAGGTCGGAACCGTCCCCGCCAAGAGCCGCATCAGCATCCCCGTTACCATGTACCTCAAGAGCAGCGGAGGCGGAGGAGGAGGAACCGTGGCTGGCGGCGGCGGCGACGAGGGCTGCATGATCCACCCCTGTCTGCCCCCGATCCCATTCAAGGCCTTCAGCTACTACGAATGCGGCCCCAACGGCCCCACCACCAACCTCGTCACCGTCGACCTCTCCGGCGCCTGCATGGAGGAAGAAGAAAAGACCTGCGCCGAGGAACTCTGGGAACACTGCGGCGTCAAAATCCAGCCAACGCTGGACTTCGACGAGATCATCAAAGCGGGCTGCGACCCCTGCGAACTCGCCGAAGCCCTGCTCGCATGCATGGGCGCCAAACACCCCTGCTGGAAACTCGTCAACCTCCCCTGCCAAGCCGCAAGTGGAGATGCCCTGGGCGCCGGTGGCAACTTGCTCGAGTGCATCTGCTCCCTGTTCGATTTCGGTGGTCCGGACGGCGACTCATCCGTCGGACCAGGCGCCGACATCCCCCACTTCCCTGACTTCGGACCGCCCACCACCGGGCCGTTCATCGACGGCGGCACCCTCGAAGGCGCCGACGACTGCTTCAACAACGTCCTCCCCTTCCGCCAAATGGGACGCGATATCCGCCCCGCTGACGGCCAATCCACTCCCGCCGGCGTCTGCGCTCGCGTCCGCCTCCGCATCGAGCAGCGCGCCGTCATGACCCGCACCGCCTTCCTCGGCACACTCGAATTGGGCAACGACGGCGGCAACGAACTCAGCGGTATCCAGGTCGCCCTCACCTTCGAAGACCAGGAAGGTAACGTCGTCCAGGACCGCTTCGCCATCCGCGGACCAACGCTCAAAAACGTCTCCGACGTCGACGGCACCGGCCAACTCCCCTCTGGCGAAGTCGCCGTCATCCAATACACCTTCATCCCCACCCACGAAGCCGCACCCACCGAACCCAAGCTCTATCGCATTGGCGGCACCCTCCGCTACGTCGAACTCGGCACCGAAGTCATCATCCCGCTCGTCTCTGACTCCGTCACCGTCTACCCGGAAGCGCGACTCCACCTCACCTACTTCCACCAGCGCGATGTCTACAGCGACAACCCCTTCACCCCGGAAATCGAGCCCGCCGAACCCTACGCCCTCGGACTCCTCGTCAAGAACGCCGGCGCCGGCCCCGCCCGCAACTTCCGCATCACCTCCGCCCAACCCCAAATCATCGAAAACGAAAAAGGACTCCTCATCGACTTCAAAATCATCGGCACCCAAATCGGTGACCAAACCATCATCCCCACCCTCACCGCCAACCTCGGCACCATTCCCCCCGGCGAATCCCGCGTCGCCGCCTGGTGGTTCACCTCCACCCTCCAGGGCAAGTTCGTCGATTACTCCGCTACCTTCGAACACACCGACGCCCTCGGCTCCGCCAACATCTCCCTGATCGAGAGCGTCGAAATCCATGAACTCATCCGCGCCGTCCGCGCCAACCGCCCCACCGACGACGACGTGCCCGACTTCCTCGTCAACGATGACGCCGATCCCAACCACCTCCCCGACCGCATCTACCTCAGCGACGGCACCGTCGCCATCGTCAACCTCGCCGCCAACCCCCAAACCACCGGCACGCCCACTCCCGGCAACCTCCAAGCCCAACTCTCCGCCACCGTCACCACCGGCTGGAACTACTTCCAACTCCCCGACCCCGGCCCCAGCTACCGCCTTGCCCGCGTCGTCCGCTCCGATGGCCGCGAAATCCCCGTCCCCGACAGCGCCTGGACCACCGATCGCAGCTTCCCCGAGTCGCAAGCCGGCGCCCGCCGCGAAAACCTCCTCCACCTCGTCGACCACAACAGCACCGGTCTCTACACCCTGTACTACCTCCTCGACGCCTCCACTGCGCCCACTCTGCTCGCCCTCTCCGGCATCACCCCAGGCGCCCAACCCGCACCCGTCGCCACCATCAACGCCGAGTTCTCCGAACCCATCGACC
>CAYSPU010000394.1:2327-2628 GCA_964432995.1 uncultured Verrucomicrobiota bacterium | reverse complement strand
ACCGAGGGACCAGCCTCCGCCAAGGCTACGGCTTGGCAAGCCGGTCGCGCTCCGCCGGAACGCCCGCCGTCCCAGCGGAGACCAGCACAAACGAAAGAGGCAGGACGTTGCCGTCCTGCCTCTTTCTGAGAAGGCCGTCCGATGCGTCAGCTCAACTTGCGACGCGCGGCGGCCACACCCGCCAAGCCCAGACCAAGCAATACCAGCGTCGACGCCGGATCCGGAACGCTCGTCCTCACATACGCCAACTGATCCTGCTTGTAGATATCGCCCTGGTAGAGGTTCAACACCCTGACCGAAT
>CAYSPU010000394.1:0-2317 GCA_964432995.1 uncultured Verrucomicrobiota bacterium | reverse complement strand
GCCAAGAACCGCAGAGAAACTGGTTTCCCCAGCCACTCTCACACTCCGCGGTCCCCAACCTTGCGGGCTGTCGAGCGCCCAGCCACTCCCGCAAGTCGGTTGGCTCTTCCGGGGCCGCAGCCCGTTGCTGGTCGGAGCCGCACCCGGTGCGACGCAGGCGAGCCTGCGGTTCATCACGGATCGGGACCGGTTCGTCACCAAAGTGGAGCGGTTCAAACCATTGTGCTGTCGGAGCGACCGGATCCGGGTGAAGGTGCGCGTGTTGACCGAAGACGCGCTTCCGGATTCCGGAGGCGAACGTCTCGGGGGAGAGGAGAAAGTCGATGAAATCCAGGCTAGTGATGGTCCGGGGTGACGGGGCCGAGGCGGCGTTGCATTTGGCGATGGGAGTGGCGGTGGTATTGATGTTGGGGGTGTTTTTTCAGTCGATGATTCGGACGAGCGACCAGAGCCCGCAGATTGCGCGGGCGCTGGAGCGGTGGGAGGTGGAGTCGGAGTCGACGAACTCGCTGGTGGCCGGCAGTTCGAATCGGACGGACGGGGCCGCGGTGGGACCGGCGGCGGCCATGCGTCCGGCGATCCACGCGCGGCCGCAGCCGGCGCCGTGAGGGTTTGGAGTAGTGCGGTTTTCCGGCGAAGAGAAGCCCTCCGGGATTCCGCGCTGCCGGGCCGGCAGCGCGGACCCGGGGGGCGGTCTCATCCGCCGGTGCGGCGAGGTGGGAACACCGCGCTCTGCCAGCTTGCCGTGGTAAGCATCTGGAATCCGATGCACCCTCGCCTTTTCTGTGCATCGTAGCGCCGACATTCCTGGCAGCGTCCTGCCGGCTGGAAAGCCGGCGCTACACAGCTCATGGACCCGAGGCGTGGCGGACGGTTGCATGGGGCGCGTGCAGCCGTCGGCCCAAACCGGACTCGCTTCTCTGTGCGGGGATGGTAGAGTCGAACTCGTTCGAACATGGATGCGGGACGCGACAGCACGCTGAAGACGCCGTTGCCGGCCTGGCGCTGGTGGCTGGCGGGTTTTGGGTTGTTCACGCTGTTCGGCGTGCTGACGGCCACGCAGTTGCATTTCTCGCAGACGTTTGTCGGCCACGAGATTCCGTGGTCGGTGGCGTTTCGGCGCGCCTTCGAGGAATGGTACCTTTGGGGGATCACGACCATCGGGATCCTGTGGTTTTGCCGGAGGTATCCGCTCGAGCGCGGGCAATGGCGGCCCTGGGTGCTGCGGCATTTGGGCGCGTCGGTGCTGGTGAATCTTCTCTACACGACGGCGTATTCCGCTCTCTTAAGCGGACAGCGTTCGATCGATGGCACGATCTTCACGTTCGACGGGGTGTTCGCGAAGGTGGTGCTGATGTATTGCCACGAGCAGTTGATCATCTACTGGCTGGTGGTGCTGGCGCATCACGGGTGGCACTACTACCGGCGTTCGCGCGACCGGGAGATCCGGACGGCGGAGCTCGAGGCGCAGTTGGCGCGGGCCCGGCTGGACACGCTGCGGATGCAGTTGAATCCGCATTTTTTGTTCAACACGCTCAACACGATTTCCTCATTGATCCATGATCACCCGGACGAAGCCGACCGGATGGTGGTGCGATTGAGCGAATTGCTGCGACTTTCGCTGGACCGGTTGGATCAGGCGGAGGTGCCGCTGACCCGCGAGTTGGCGTTGCTGGAACGGTACCTGGAGATCGAGCGGGTGCGTTTCGAGGACCGGCTGGCGGTGACGACGCAGGTCGAGTCCGGGCTGGGCGAGGCGCGGGTGCCATGCCTGATCCTGCAGCCGCTGGTGGAGAACGCGGTGCGTCACGGGATCGAGGCGCAGGAGAGCGGTGGGCGGTTGACGATTCGCGCGCGGAGAGTCGATGGGAGTCTCGAGCTAAGCGTTGCGGACAACGGGCCGGGGATACCCGGGGTTTCCACCGTGCCGCAGCGCGAAGGAGTGGGGTTGTCCAACACCCGGGCGCGGCTTCGGCATCTGTACGGGGATCGGCAATCGCTCGAGCTGCTGGCCGTGCCCGGCGGCGGACTCGAGGTGCGGATCACCATGCCATTGCAGGAGGAGCCGGCGCCCAACGAGAGGCAACCATGAGCCACGAGCGGAAGTTCCGGGTGCTGGTGGTCGACGACGAGGCTCCGGCGCGGGCGCGGATTCGGAGCTTCCTGGCCGCGGAGAAGGACTTCGAACTCGTGGGCGAGTGCGCGCGCGGCGGGGAGGCGGTGGAGGCAGTCCGGCGGGAGAAGGCCAAGGCCAAGACCGTCCTCGACGAGAGGACCGCCGAGGCCGAGGCGGTCGCGTCGGGCATCCGCGAAGCGG
>CAYSPU010000393.1:0-2680 GCA_964432995.1 uncultured Verrucomicrobiota bacterium | reverse complement strand
TGGAGTTCGCAGACGCCGCGGCTGCGCTTGGCGCCGTGGCGCAGGTTACTGACTTCCTGCGCCAGGGTCGGCGGCGCCGGACTCTCCTTCAGAGGACCGGGCCGCATCACCCGTGGTTGGTTCTGACTTACTCGGAGGCTCCACCGCCGCAGCCGCTTGAGCGGCATCCCGATCGCCCGGCTGAGGGGATCCCAGCCCAGACGATGCTTCTGCCGCAAGACGGTGGCGCTGCGCACGAGTTCGTCCATCGATTCGGGCTTTTTTTTTATCCGCACTCAACTTCGCCTGGGCCAGCAGCCGGGCTCGAAGCTCGGCCGTCTCGCGCATCAGCATGACCTGCGTTTCCAGCTCCTTGACCTGGCGCTGGAGCCGCTGCACCTCGGGATCCGGCGCCGTCGACGGACGGCCGGGCTCCCGATTCGTGAGCCCCTCCATCATCGCCTCCAGCCCCCGCTTCTCCCACTCGTGGTAGGTCTTCGGCGCCACCCCCAGCGCCCGCGCCGCCTCCCTCGCCGTCATCTTTCCAGCCCGGACCTGCACGATCATGATCGCACGCTCCCGGGCGGTGGTGTCCTTCCGAGTCATGGTTGTTCCTGGTTACGTCGTCTCCTTCTTCTTCGATTCCTGGAGCCGGGCGAGCCGCTGATCCAGCCGACTCAGGCCCGCCCCCACCTGGCGCCTCTCCAGCAGCGCCCGCAGCCGCGGCGTCAGCGCCGAGCCCCCGGTCACTCCCCCCTTGCTCTCCAGCGCCTGGAGCATGCCCTCCATCGCCCGGTCTTGCCAGTGCTTCAGGTGCATCCAGTTGATGCCCATTTCCCGACACACGTCCGCCGGCCGGCACCGCTCCGTCCACACCGACAGCACCGCCTGGCACTTCTCCGTCGCGTTGAACACCGGGCACGGCGTGCGTTTGCGTCGCATTTCGTTGTTCTTCTCGTTCACCGTCAGTTCCTTTCTTGATGTCCCAGGTCGCTTCCCGGGTGGTTTTTCCCTCGGCATCGTCCACCGAGAGTTTGATTTTTCCTTTCTCCGCGTGGAGCACCACCGACTGCCCATCCATCCGTCCCACCATGTAGAACGGCGCACGCGGCTGCCCGCGCAACGCCATCTCCAGGACGTTCTCCGCGATCCCCTTCTCGATGGTCTTGCGAAGCTCGTGCGCCACCTCGAAGTACCGGTCCGCCGGACACATCCCCTCGATCCCCTGGTTCGGCCGCCGATGGTTGTAATGCTTCACCCACGCCGCGATGCGCTCTCGCGAGTTCTCGAAGCTGTCGAACTGGGCCCGCGACAGGAACTCCGTCCAGATCGTCGACCAGAACCGCTCCACCTTCCCCAGCGTCATCGGGTGCTGCGGCCGGCTCTTGATGTGGTGGATGTGCTCCTTCTGCATCTCCTTTTCGAAGCGGCTTTTCCCCCGCCAGTTCGTGTACTGCGGACCACGATCGGTGAGCATCTCCTTCGGCAACCCGTACTCCCCAGCCGCCACGCGGAACGCCTCGATCACCGCCGCCGACGTCGGACTTCGGAACATCGCCAGGCCCACGATGTAACGCGAGTAGTCGTCCATGAACGCCACCAGGTACGCGTAGCGACCCCCAAGACGGAACGTGAAGATGTCCGTCTGCCACATCTGGTTCGGTGTCGAGCGCTCGAACCTCCGCGGCCGCGACATGTTGCGGTTGGGCTCCTTCTTCTCCTTCACCGACGGCATCAGCTCCGCCGCGTGTAGCGTCTGGCGCACCGCCTCGGGGCTCGCCTTCAGGAAGAAGATCCGTCGCAAAAGCTGCGAGATC
Organism: uncultured Verrucomicrobiota bacterium; assembly: GCA_964432995.1. Taxonomy (GTDB): domain Bacteria; phylum Verrucomicrobiota; class Verrucomicrobiia; order Limisphaerales; family JAHDYP01; genus CAYSPU01. Next base: position 884 of record CAYSPU010000393.1, on the reverse strand, counting down.
CGCTTCACCCCGTGCCACGGCGTCTCCCGCTTCAACGCCACGATCTTTTCACGGACCGCCGACGCGAGCCTGCTGGCCCCCCTCGGGGGGCCAGCAGGCTCCAGCCCCGCCTCCCCCTCCCGACGGTACCTCCTCACCCAGTGCGACAGGGTGCTCACCGGCACACCCGCCTCCTGGCTCACCATCGCCAGCGTGTGCCCCTCCTCCAGGTGCAGACGCACCAGCCCAAGCTTCTCCTCCACCTTCCGCATCCTCCTCTCCCGCCTCCCCTTCGACCCAGCCCTCTTCCCCTTACGTTCAGCTTCGATGTTCTCTTGCATGGCAACACTCCTCCAGTTTCGGAGTGTTACCCATTTTCCTCTCCCGGTTAGGCCATCATCCGGTGGTTAGGACACTACGGTGGACCAGATCACCAAGCTTGCGGACTTCACCAAGCCCGGTGACATGGCGCTCCTCGGGGAGACGGACAACTCCGAGCAATTCGTCTTCTGGGTGAATGCCACGATCACTCCCAGTTGGGCCTTCCACCACCAGCGCCTGATGAATTTCCTGTTCGTGGACGGTCACGTCCGTGGGGTGCCGCGGGCCGAGTACGACGCCAAGGTCTGGGGAGGTTCCACTGATCCGATCATTTACGGCTACTGACACGGCACCTCACCCCCCAAACAAACAATCCTCGCCATGATCCCGTTTCGCGCCAAACCTTGGCTCGCAAAGAACGACGTGCTGGTCTGCCTCGGCGACAGCCTTACCGTGCCGAAGGACGGCTACGTCTCGCTCCTAGCGAAGGCGCTCAGGCCGCGGGGCATCCGCGTAATCAACGCTGGCCGCGGCGCCGAGGGCACCTCAAGAGCTCGCAAGCGCCTCGTGCAGGGCGAGGGGGG
>CAYSPU010000392.1:0-2831 GCA_964432995.1 uncultured Verrucomicrobiota bacterium | reverse complement strand
GAGCCGGCAGGAGCATGCCGGCGAGGATGGCGATGATGGCGATGACCACCAGGAGTTCAATGAGCGTGAACGCCCAGGTCTTGGGCTGTCGCCGTCGGAAGGCACAGCGGCGGTTCGGGTGCAGCGGAGAATCAGTCACTTGCGGGTTCATGGCAGGAAAATTGCACATTGGCGTGCGGTTTGGACGGACAGGGGGGTGCATGCGCTGCTGGCCAAGGACGGCGCCACGCCGACCGTCAAACGTTGGACTCCCACCCATCTTGCCTTTCTGTACCAGGCTTCAGGGGGGCTGTCATTGAGTGTTCGCGTTTTTTTATTGAGGTTTTGCCGCAGCGGGAGAAGCTGAAGCGGCGGTCCGGCTGCCGGTGGGAGAAACCGGCGGCTTCCCGCGGTGGCGGACGGGCGGGCCTGGCCGGAAGGTTGGGGGCGCTACGTTCCGGGAATTGAGGTTTTTCGCGGTCGCGGCAGCCCAGTAGCACATGTGGACCGAGAGTCCGCAGCTCCCAGGGTGCTGAGGGCTGGAAACCACGGATGAACACGGATGAACACGGATTCGGACCGACGTTGCCGCTCCACCTGGGAGATGAACGTCCGGCACTTGGCAACTCCTGGCCATCCGTGTGTATCCGTGTCCATCCGTGGTTGATTTGCGGTTCTTAAGATGAAAACGAGCCGACGTCGGCAGGTGGCGTTGCTGATCGAGCCTTCGCGGGCTTACGGTCGGGGTTTGCTTCTGGGGATCTCGCAGTTCGTGCGGGAGCATCAAGCCTGGTCGGTGCTGTTTCAGGAATGGGCGTGGACGGATGCGCCGCCGTCCTGGCTGCGCAAGTGGGAGGGGGACGGGGTGATCGCGCGGATTGAGACGCGGCGTTTGGCGGACGCGGTTTTGGAGTTGGGGGTTCCGGTGGTGGACGTGCGCGGGTCGGTGCCGGATCTGGACATCCCACTGATCGACACGGACGATCAGGTGGTGGCCTCGCTGGCGGCGGAGCACTTGTTGGAACGCGGCTTTCGTCATTGTGCCTACTGCGGTTTTGTGGGGGCGAATTATTCGGACAAACGGTCCCGCTGGTTTGTGGAGGGAATCCGGCGGGCGAAGGCGGACTGTCATGTGTATCAGCCGCCGCGGTCGTTGCCGGGTGGGGACACGATCGAACGGGAGAAGGACGCGCTGCTGTACGAGGAGGATCTGGTGCATTGGCTGGTGGCGTTGCCCAAGCCGGTGGGGATCATGGCCTGCAACGACCTGCGGGGGCAGCAGATCATGAACGCCTGCCGTCGGGCCGGATTGCTGGTGCCGGACGAGGTTGCGCTGGTGGGTGTGGACAACGACGAGGTGTTGTGCGAACTGGCGGATCCGCCGTTGACCAGTGTGGCCCCAAATGCCCGGCGGATTGGCTACGAAGCCGCGCAGCTCCTGGATCGAATGATGCAGGGCCAGAGACCATCCCAGCAGCAGCAACTGGTGCCGCCGTTGGGGATCGTGACCCGGAGGTCGACGGACGTTCTCGCCATTCCCGACCGGGCGGTGGCATCGGTGTTGCGGTTCATTCGCGAGCACGCGTGCGAAGGCATCCGGGTGCCGGACCTCGTGAAGGTGGCGGCGCTCTCGCGAACGGTGTTGGAGCGGCGTTTCACGCGGTTGGTCGGGCGCTCGCCCAAGGTCGAGATCCTGCGCGTGCAGATTGCGCGGGCGAAGCAGTTGCTGGCGGACACCGACCTGTCCCTGCCAGCGATTGCGGAGCGCTGCGGTTTCCATCATGCGGAGTATTTCAGCTCCATCTTCCGGCTGAAGATCGGCATGCCGCCGGGGCGATTCCGCCGCCAGATCCGCTGGAGTACAAAACCTTGATCCCGGTTCCCGGAGCCGAATGCAGAACCAAGGGCCGAGAACCACGGATGAACACGGATGGACACGGATGCGATGGGGCGTTCCGCTCCATCTGCGGCTCCGTGATTTGTTGCACGGCGTGCACGCTGCTCTCATACTTGCAGTCCGGGGGGCGCGGACCTATTTTGCCCCTATGAAACCTTGGTTGGTGAGGACGGTGGCGGTGGGACTCGTGGCGGGCGGAATGGTTGCGGTGGTGGCTCAGGATGCAGCGGCGTCCGCGGATCGCGAGGTGGCGGAGGAGCGGTATCGCCAGTTGAACTCGACGGTGGATGGTCTGGTTATCGGCCACGCCCGGTTGATGCGGACGCTCGGAAGGGTGGAGCAGATGGAGCAGTCCCTCCAGGGGCTTCGCGCCGAAGTCGCCACCAAGACGTCCGGCGCCGGCTTCGTGACCCGGGAGGATTTCGTCAAGCTCGCCGAGACCGTTCAGGAGATCGACCGCAAGCGCGAGGCCGACAAGAAGGAGATCCTGGCCGAGATCGCCGGTCTCGAGAAGTCGCTGCAGGCAGCGATCGGCGCGGTATCCCGTCGGGCGGCGGCCCCGCCTCCGGCGGAGCGGGAACCCAAGCCGGAGGAACGGCCCACCGCGCCGGCGGCCAACCAGGAGGGTGCCTGGCACACCATACAAGGGGGCGACACGATGGTATCGATCGTCAAGGCGTACAACGAGAGCTATCAGAAGGAAGGGCGGCGCACGTCGCTCAGCCTCCTCCGCGAGGCCAATCCGAACGTCAAGCCCGAAGCGATGGTCGTAGGAAGAAAGATCTTCGTTCCGCTGGTGCCGATCAAGTAGGCGCGGAGGTCAGAGGACGGAGGGCGGAGGACGGAGGGCGGAGGGCGGAGCCCATTCTGCATTCTGCATTTTGCATTTCCCCAACCTCCCAACCTCCGAACCGTGAACCTCTCAACCTCCGAACCCTGAACCTCCCAACCTCTG
>CAYSPU010000391.1:0-2832 GCA_964432995.1 uncultured Verrucomicrobiota bacterium | reverse complement strand
CAGCATGGTGTAAGCGGCGCTTGCCGGGCCGGCATTGAAAACCCCGAGGTGCCAGCGCCCGGGCGCGAGCGCGACGGGTGCGGAGTCGGGCAGGAGGACGATGCCTTCGCTGTTCGTGCCGGGATTCAAACTGCTGTAGTCGAAGCTGGCCAGCGTCGGCAGGGCGCCGCCCCGGCGGGCGACCAGATTCAGGTTGCCGCCGGGGTTCAGGAGCTGGAACGAGACGGCGGTTGCGTTGGAGGAAACATCGTAAGAGAAGTACTGCGGCAGCGTGTTGCCGGCGTTCGTTGCGTTGAAGGTCACGCCGTTGGCCAGAGGGATGATGTCGAAGTCCACCAGCAAGGCGGCGGTGACGTCGCCCGGCCCCGGGTTGTGGAGGCCGAGATAATAGCGTGCGCCGGGAACCAGCGGGGGCAGCCCGCCGGTGTCCAGCGTGCGAACTCCGCCGGTTGCCTCCGAGTGCAGGGTGACATCGCCGGCGTTGGTGCCGGAAGGCGGGAGGTTCTGGTTGAACAGCACGTTGACGGGCCCGGACGCCTGGACGAGCAGATTGGTCGCCCGGGTGGCCCAGGCGGGCGCCTCGACCGCGAACGGGGCGATCTGGCCGGGGGGAATGGTGTTGGCGCGAGCAACCCCGGGGGTCAACTCGATGGGCACCGGCGCGGTGTTCTGGAAAACGAAGCGCAACTGCCAACTGGCCAGCTCCGGCACCGGGGAGCCGGCCCCGGCCCGGGTGTCCCACATTTCCAGTTGCCAGGCGCCGTAGGCGCATTCGCCAACCAGGGCGCGGAGCGGTTGTTCGGGCAGGCAGTAGAAATCGCAGCTCGCCTCGTCCGGCTGGAACGGCGGCGGCGCAAACTGAATCGGCACCGGCGCCCGGTTCGTGTTCTCAGTGAACACAACGTAGCCGGGGCCCCAACTGGCCACGGTGGCGGTGTATTCCCAGAGCGAATTGGTGTCATCGTTGGTTCCCTCATTCATGACGATGACAATCTCGGCGGCGCTGTTTGTCTGAACGCCCGGGCCGAAGGGGATCGAGACGCAGTTGTTGTCGCTGACCAGCCCGCTTTGGTAGATCAACTCGCTGCCGTAATAGACATGCAAGGTGTCGGGAGCGACGTAGAAATCGTAGTCTATCGTCACGATGCCCCGGTTGTAACCCACGACCAGGTTGGTCCGGTTTGCGGTGTAGTTGCCTGCATAAAAGGTGGGGTAGATATTGGTTCGGAGCACAACCCCGCCCAGTTCGCCGGCAGCGGCTCCGCCGCGCCCGTCGAACAACCGCACGCGCGTGCCGGCGGGGCTGATCAGGGTGAATGCCAGGTCGGAGACGCGCGAGTGGTTCGTTGCCAGCAGTCCCACTTCGACCGCGGCGATGGGCCGGTTGTCTGACACAAACAGGCTGGCGTTGGTCACCGCATCGTCCGGGAGGGAGGTCGGACCGGGGGCGGTGCAGATGAAGGGCTGGGGGCTGCCGGGATCGACGCCCACGCTGCTTTCAAGGCGGATGGACTGCGTGAGCGCATTCGGATTGAAGACGCCGATCTAGCAGCGCCCAGGGACGAGCGGCGGCAGGGTTGAAGGAGTAAGAGTCCAGCATTCGGCGGCGGCATTGGCCAACAGCCGGCGGTCAAAGACCGTTTGGGTAGGGGCGCCACCCTGTCGAAGGTAAACCTCCAGGGGCAAGGGCTCAGGGGTATCGTTGGAGAGGCAGAGTGTCAGGTTGGTTGCGCCGATGGGAATCTCCAGAAAGTCGTAGGCGAAGGCGTTGGTGGACACGTTATGTGGAGTGCCAGTTTCCGCGTTCTGCGGGTCAAGACGGATAGTCAGGTTCTGAACCAGGCCGGTCGGGCCGGGTGCGTTGTCGGCGAGGGTCAGCAGCCAAACCCCCAGGCCCGGCTCGCCGATGAAATTGAGCAAGCTGCCCGGGCTGTCGGTGGGGCGAGCGCCGGGAATATCGCCTTCGCCATTGTCCTCATAAACCCAGTTGTATTCACCCGGCACCGGCTCTCCCGGGGGCAGGGAGTGATTGTGCAGCACGGCAGACCTCCGGCCATGCCTTAGCGTGCCGAGAAGGTTGGTCACGCCTTCATGCCAGAGTTCAGTGGTGACGACGACGCGCCGGACTGCAACCGGCGCCGGCGCAATAGCAACCACGTTGGTGACGCCCGGCCGGGCCGCGACCCCATCCGGAATGACGGCCGGCAGGTTGCTGCCCCAGTTCACCTTCAGAACGACGACGCCCCACAGAATGAACACGGCAAACTGCAGGAGACCCAGTATCATCATGGACAGCATCTTGCCGCCAAGGAATGCTCCCACGGAAAGCGGAGTCGTCAACAGACGGGCCAGCGTGTTTCTCAGGCGTTCACTGACGAGAAATGTTGCGGTACTCAGGATTCCAGCCATCACAAACATGACGCCGAAACCCGTGCTGGTCTGGGTACGGTTGTCCGGGAGCTGCTCCTGGGGCTGCTCAACCGCGAGCACGCTGTAATCCGTCGTGACCACAGGCGCAGTTGAAAGCGCTGTCTCCGCTGCTGCAAACGCCTGTCTCCAGGCGGCAAGGCGCTGGTCCGTGTCGAGCTTCTGCCAGCGTACCTGTTGATCCGCCGTAACGGATGCGGCATATGCCAGTGTCGAGACGCGGGTCGCCGCCTTGGATACGAGCTGCTCGAGGAAGTAGCCGGAAGATGCTCCTGCTGCGCGAACAACCTCGGCATACGCCTGTCGTCCCCCCTCGACGTCCGCTCCGAATCCAGCGGGGATCACAACGAGAACGCGCACCTTCTCATCCATGACCAGCTGGCGACCATCTGCCTCCGTGGGCTT
>CAYSPU010000390.1:0-2918 GCA_964432995.1 uncultured Verrucomicrobiota bacterium | reverse complement strand
AATCGGCGACATGCGCTGTTCGTGTAATAGGCCGAATCATTGACGTTAAAGGAGTATGGCTGGTGGCCCTTCCGTGGGCCATGGCGGGCGCGGTGGTCGCCCTTTCCGCGGGCGGTGGACGGATTGGATTTGGCGTGGACGTTTCGGGTCCGGTTTGGTGTTGGAGCAGACGTCTGGACGATAGTCTGGCGAACGAGGAGGCGCAGGCCTGGCGGTGGCGGAAAGGAGGCGAGAATCCCTATGGTGGAGAGGTTGGGAGGTTCAGAGGTTCAGGGTTCGGAGGTTCAGAGGTTCAGGGTTCGGAGGTTCACGGGTCGGCGTACGCTGGGGAGTCCAAGCGTGAGGAGCTGTTTTGGGAGCGATACCGGGCAGTGGTGTTGGCGGCGGGAGTCGAGGAAGGAGTGGCGGTGTGGTATCGACGGCACGTCGAGGGTTTCATCCGGTTTCTGAAGTCGCGTCGGTTGCGGGAGGCGACGGCGTCGGATGTGGGGGCGTATCTGCTGCGGATGCACCGGCGGTCGGACACGGAGGTGTGGCAGGTGCGGCAGGCGGACAGAGCGCTGCGGTTGCTGTATCAGGCGATGGTGAAGACGGCGTGGGCGGCAGAGTGGTCGGCGCCGCTGCCGCTGGAGGAGGTGGCGGAGTCGGTGCCGTCGGCGGAGTTGGGGACGAAGGCGGTGTTTGAGGAGTATGGGAAGTGGGGGGTGGGGTTGGAAGGGATGGTGAAGGCTTTGCGGTTCCTGCACTACTCCTATCGGACGGTGCAGGAGTTGATGGGGCACAAGGACGTGGCGACCACCCAAGTTTACACGCATGTGATGGGCAAGCCGGGAATGGGAGTGATCAGCCCAGCGGATGAGGGGATGGGACCTGAGCGTTGAACATCGAACGCTGAACGCCGAACGTCGAACATTGAACCGGATGCTCCAGTCCAAAGTGCAATGTCCCAATCCCCGCTTCCAGGGGGCGGGCATCAGTCCGCGACGAGCCGGTAGAATGCCTTGTCGGGACCGACGTCGAGAGTGACGCGCCGGCTGGTTTCGTCGATCTCCACGGTGGCGGTCGACGGGGTCCAGACGGCGTCGGGTGAGAGGTTGGAGGTGGAGTAGAGCGAGAAGCCGGCGGCGGACGCCGGCCAGGCGATGGTGATCGAGCCGCCGGGCATGGGCGTAATGGTCAGCGTGGGTTTTGGGGTTGCGGGGCCGATGGTCCAAAGGGAGAAATCCGTGCCGGCGAGGGTGGTGAGGGTGTGGGCGATGGGATCGTGAAGGCAGGGGACTTCTTCAACACCTTCGTCGGTATGTCGATAGAGACTCAGAGGCACGTCGGCCAGGTCAGGGAGAAGCCGGGCGGGATCGTACTGGATCTGCACGAGCATCGGGGGCAGGGCGGTGCCGGAGTAGAATTGGTCTTCGCGGATGAGCCAGTGTTCGCCATAGGGGGCGGGGTCGGCGCTGAACGGGGCGGGTTCGGAGACGCGTTGGACGGAGACGACCGGGTGTGCGGCGGAGGTGGATTCGGGGTGCAGCGCGACGCCGGTGTTGCCGACGGTTTGCCAGGAGGTTGACTCCAGGTCGAGGCGCTGCAGGGATGGCGGCGCATCGGGTGCCGTGGTGACGACGAAGTCGGCTGCGGCGAAGCCGACGAGATGTCCGGAGCCGACGCGGGCGAGGCCTTGGAGGGGTTGGGAGAGGCCCTGGACGACGAGGGTGGCAGTGGTGCCCTGGAAACGCCAGAGCCGGCCGAGGCCGCCGCCGATGTACTGACTGGGGGTTTGCTGGGCCGCGTAGACGCCGTCGCTGCCGAGGGCCAGAGCGGAGAAGTGTTCGCCGGCCGCGGGCTTGACACCGGCGAGCGGTTGCCAAGCGGAGCCCGATCGGCGCCAGGCCAGGCCGTCTTCACCTACGGCGTAGGTATCGGTGTCGTTGCCGGCGATGGCCGCGATGGCGTTGGTGCCGGGGGTGGTCTCGGTTGTCCAGGTGATGCCGTTGTAGTGCAGCACCTTGCCGTTGCGGGTGGCGGCGAAGATATCCGCATCGGTTCGTCCCCAGAGGGCATTGAGTTGTTCTTCCGGTTGTTCCACCGGCACGGTGTGGAGCGTTTCCCAAACGCCGCCGTCGGTCCAGGTCTGGACTCGGGCAGGGCCAGCGGCGAAGAGCCGTCCAGTGGGGGAGCGCCAGAGGGCGACGGTGCTTTCGGCGCCGGGCAGGGCGATCCACTGGGAGCCGTCCCATCGGTGGACGCCGCGCTGCCCGTCCTGCCAGTTTTCCCAGGCGACGACTGCGTCGTGCGGGCTGGTGGCGGAAACGGCTTTCAGCCAGACGGGGCGGGTGGCGCCTGGGGGCAGGGAGGGGAACGGTTGGGCGAGACCGTTGGCGATGTGCCACAGGGGCCACATGCCGGGGGCGTCATGGGCGAAGCCATAAGCCAGGACGTCGTCAGCTCCGCAAGCGGCGAGGCCGGCGGGGGTGAAGTTCATGTCGGCGTGGCCGCCGACGGTGAGGGCGGAGAGCGTGCCTGCGCCCTGGCCGTCCGGCCGGAACTCATGGGCGACGCCGGCTGGTCCGACGCCGTAGAGAAGGTCGCCCGCGCCCGCGCCCGCCAGCCATTGCCGCCGGATGGCGGTTCGGTAAGAGGTCCGCACCGCGGGGTGGGAGCCATCGTAGTAGAAGACGGAATCTTCATTGAGCAGGTAGACTTCGGTGGGGGATCGGCCCCAGAGGGCGCAGAAGCCGATGCCGAATGGTTCGCTGGCGTCGACCGGCAGTTGGGCCCAGGTGCCGTCGGTGTTGCGGCGATAGAATTGGGTCCAGTTGCCGGCGGCGAAGACGTGATCCGGGTCGAAGGCCCAGAGGCGGGTGATGATGTTGAACGTCATGCTGCCGCTTTCGAGCTTCTGCTCCAGCTTCCAGACTCCC
>CAYSPU010000389.1:0-2918 GCA_964432995.1 uncultured Verrucomicrobiota bacterium | reverse complement strand
GCTCTGTCTTGGCGAGTTCGTGAGCGGGATCGGCCAGGGGCAGGTCGGCGGGCGGGTTCAGGGCGAGGGTGATCCGCGCCATGGCGCCGGGCGCCAGGGAGGGGATGAGGGCGTCGCTGGCGAGAGACAGCCAGTCGACGGGCGGGAGCAGGACCTGGAGATCGCCGCTGGGGGCACCGCCGTTGTTGCGGACGTCGAAGGAGAGAACGGTTTGTTGTCCGCGCAACATCCCGCGCGTGAGGTAGGAGGGGGTGGCGTAGAGTTCGGCCCGAAGCGGGACGATTTCCAGCTTCACGGGGATCTCGACGGAGACGCCTTCGTCGGTGGCGACGTTGAGGTCAAAGGTGCATCGGGCGTGGTTGGTGCGGGTGGTGGTGACGGTGTACTCGAGGGTGACGTTGGTGGAGCCCGGGAGGGTGGACGGGACGGAGAGCTGGACGCTGACGTCCTCGGGGGTGTCGAGGGCAGTGGCCTGCAGTTGTGTGAGGTCGAGTTCGCCGAGGTTGCGGAGTTGGATTTGGCCGCTGAGCGGTTCGTTGGGGACGGCGCGGAGGTTCAGCTCTTCGGGGTTGGGCCGGAAGCCGTAGAGGGCGAACTGGTCCTGATCCGCCACGAGGTTAGCCAGCGGGTGACCGGCGCCGATGGTGTAGACGCCGGCCTCGGTGGGGAGCGGCTGGAAGGTGGCGGAGAAGCGGGCGTCGCCGAGGGAGAAGGTGTTGAGCGTGCGCCGGAAGGGGCCTTTCTGGATGAGGACGCTGACGCGCTGGTAGGGGGCGGGAGTGGAATCGGCGGTGTTGTAGGTCTCGCCTTCGATGGTGATGGGGGTGCCGGCCGGGGCGTAGTCGATGGCGGTCTGGGCGGTGGCGTAGAAGGAGGGTTCGACGGTGAGGGCGGCGGCGGAGACGCTCGCGTTATTGCGTTCCGAGCCTTCGGGCAGGTGGTTCTCGGCGTCGGTGACCACCACGAGCCAGAACGGACCGGGGATGTCGGGCAGTGGGACGTCGACGGTACGGGAGTAGGTCTCGTTGACGCCGAGCGATCCGTCAAAAGCCGCGGTGGCGAGCAAGGTATCGTTACCGGCCTGGTTGTCCTTCGAGAGGTAGACGCGGTCGATCCACTGACCGACGGCGGGGGCGAGTCCGCGGTTTTCGACGGCCCAGGTGACGGGGATGGTTTGCTCGGTCAGGCACGAGGCGGGGCTGTTGATCGTGGCGACGCGGAGGTCGGGGAGATCGATATCGGTGACCTGGATGACGGTGGTGGCGGGGTTGTAACCGGCGGCGCTGGCGGTGAGGGTGGCAGGTTGGGCACCATCGGACGTGCCGTCCGTGACACCGCTGATGGTGACGGTGGCGGAGGCGGCGCCGTTGGGGATGGTGACGGATGGGGGCACGGTGGCTTCGGTGGGAGTAAGGCTGGCGAGGGTGACGGCGAGCGCTCCGGTGGGCTCGGTGTTGCGGCTGACAAGGGCCTGGAGAGTTGCGCCCTCCGCGACCAGGTCGGAACTCAGAGTCCAGGTGAGCGTGGGTCCGTCGTTGTCAATGACCTGCAACGAGGCCTGGGCGGCGGCGTCATCCAGGAAGCCGGAGCGGGTGGAGTGTGGCTTGGCGAGCAGGACGACGGTGCGGGCGCCGTTGACGAGGTTGTCGTCGCGGACGCTGAGGTCGAACGCGACGGTGGTTTCGTTGGCGGGGATGGTGACCTGCGGGGTGAAGAGCAGGGTGCCGGACGGGGCGGCGCTGAGGCTGAGGATCAGCGCGTTGGTGGTGGCCACGGAGCGACTCAGGGTGGCCCAGGTGGCCGGGGTGGGGCCGCCTTCGGCGACGATGGTATCGGCGAGGGTGAGGTTCAGGGCGGGGATGTCGTTATCGAGGACTTCGATGGACTTCGAGACGGGCGAGTAGCCGGTGGCGGTGGCCGTTAGGCGGACGGACGTAGTGCCGTCGAGGGTGGTGTTTTCGATGGTGGCGATTTCGAAGGTGGCGACGGTTTGCCCCGGGGCCAGGGTTACGGAGTCAGGGATGGCGAGGTAACCGAGCGGACTGGATTGGAGGGAGATGGAGAGGGCTTCGTTGGTTGCGGCGTTGCGGGTGAGGTGGCCGATGCTGGCTCCGGCGCCGGCGGATTCCTCGAGGGAACTGGCGGAAGTGCTGAGGGTCAAGGTGGGGACATCGATGTCGGCGATGGTGAGGCTGGCCTGGGCGGATTGCCAGCCGGCGGCAGAGGCCTGGAGGGTGACGGCTTGGGGACCATCGACGAAGTAATCGGGGACCACGGTGATGGCGGCGGAGGCCTGGTTTCTGGAGGCGGGGATGACAACGGAGTTGGGGACGGTGACTTCGTTGGTGTTGCTGGAGGCGAGGTTGACGGTGAGGGCGTTGTTGGTGTTGCCGTTGCGGGTGACGGAGAGGGTGGCACTGCCGCTGCCGGCGTTCTCTGACAGCAGGGTGGTCGAGAGGGTAAGCGCCAGCGACGAGGGAATACTGAGCGAGCTCGAGGAGACAGCGAGGTTGTTGGCTTCGTCGAGTTCGAAGATGGCGTCGGTAGGATCGGTGCGGACGATGAACCAGCGGGAGCCGCTGCCGAAGGCGGGGAGGACGACGGTTTGAGTGCGGACGAGGGATCCTCCGGCCGGGATGGTGGCGGTGAGGGAGAAGGCCGCCAGGGGTTGGTCATTTCCGACGGCGGCGTCGGTGGAGAGGAAGACTTGGTCGGCCCAGGTTCCGGAGGCGGGGGCATTGCCTTGGTTGGAGAGGGTCCAGCGGAGTTGGACAGGTTGTCCGGACTGGCCGGTGGCGGGCACCTGGATGGCGGTGACGCGGAGGTCAGGGTAGGGGGCGAGTGCGGAGGTGCGGTCGATGGAGGCGATGTTGTTGGCTTCCGCGGTGCCGTCGGGGTGGTACTCGCCGACGGCGAGA
>CAYSPU010000388.1:0-3012 GCA_964432995.1 uncultured Verrucomicrobiota bacterium | reverse complement strand
GTTCATGAGCTTCCACCCCGCGGTCGTCGCGGCCTGCAAGGCGACGATGCCCCGCCACCGCGCGCATCTCCTGGTCAACTACACGCGCGCGAAGGTCGGGTCCCGCGGGGCCTTCAGCCCCACGGCCGCGGAGGTGGCCGGAACGTTGGGCCGCTGCCGCGCCGACGACCTGGGGACCGAGGCCAACCCCGAAGCGGTCACGCCCGCCTTTCTCCGTGCCCTCCGGCGCGGCGGCCCGCGGGAGTTCTTCGTCTGGACGGTGAACGACCGCGAGACGGCGCGGCACTTTCTCGCGCTCGGGACGCGCGCCATCGCCACCAATCGCCCGAAGGAGATGTGCGGCTGGCTGCGCGATCTTGCTTCCCGGACATCCTCCCCATGAACGGAGCCGAACACATTCTCTCCATGGCCGGGGGACGCCTCGTGGGCCGCTCCCCGCGAGGCCGATCACGATGAGGTTCGCCGCCGACCAGGTAGGCGCGAAATACCGGGACGCCGCCGCCGATCACCGCGTCCTCGCGGAGATGAGGTTGACCGGGGCCAAGATCGAGGGGCTGGACATCGAGGGGTCCTGAACTTCGCGCAGCACCTGATGCTCAATGCCGAGCGGATGCGGGCCGAGGCTTTCCCGATTAGGGGTCAGTCCGGGTGTCATGATTATGCTTGCACCGGGAGGTGGGGGATGGCAGAAGACGATGGCGTGGCGCGGGCACCACGGATTGAGTTTGCAGGGGCGGTTTATCACGTCATGAATCGCGGGGATCATCTGGAGCCGATCTTCCGCGACGAGGTGGATCGCGGGGTATTCATGATGACCCTGGCGGAGACCGCGGGGTCGGCGGGTTGGGCGGTCCACAGTTTCGTGCTGATGGGGAACCACTACCACCTGCTGATCGAGACGCAGCGACCGACGCTGGTGAAAGGAATGCAGTATCTGAACTCGAAATTAGGGGTCAGTCCGGAATGGCACTAACTTAAGCTCGTGACTTGGTTGGTTTGACTCGATTTCTGGAGAGGACGCCGGGGGTGGACTGATGGATGAAGCGGAGGGAGAGGTTTCGCATCTGACGGAGGATCTGGTCGAGGGCCCTGTGGTTGGCGATGGCCTTACGGTAGAGGCGGAACTGCTCCGCGGAGAGGGCGAGGGTTCGGGTTTTACCGCGCTCCTTGCGGGTGAGGCAGTAGTAGGGGCCGCAACGCTTGGGTTTGCCGGCGACGCGGAGGGTGTAGTGGCGTTCGAAGACGCTGCCGTGGGCGATCCAGTCGGTTCGCCCCAGGCGGCGCAGGAGGCTCTTGTACTGGCGGCGGAGGTCCTGGCTCACGGGGGGTGGATCATGGGGCTTGGGGAGCGCATTTTCCACCTCTTTTTGCCGTTGTTATAAGTATGTATACTGATAGTATCGGGCATGCCTCCAATCCCATTCCCCGGTCGGCTGCGCCGGGCGGCCCGCCGCCTCGGCCAGAGCACCCTCGAACAACTGCTTCGGACCTTCGGCCCGCTGCTGGAACTGGAGCGTCTTCCCCCGCCGCAACGCGAGCGCGCCTATCCGCCGGTGGTGGCCTTCTGGGGGTTCCTCTTCCAAGTCATGGCTCCGGCGCTTGCCTGCCGCCACGCGCTCCAGCAGATCCAGGCCCTTCGCTTGGCGCTGGGCAAGCCTCCGGCCAGCGCCTCCACCAGCGCCTACTGCCAGGCGCGGGCTCGCCTGCCGTATCCGCGGCTGCTGAGGATTGCCCGCCAGATCGCCCTGGGGCTTGAAGCTCTCGTGGGGCCCGACCACCGCTGGATGGGGCGTCGCGTTTGCGTGGTGGACTCCACCGGCATCTCGATGCCGGATACCCCATCCAACCAGCGCCTCTGGCCGCAACCCTCCGGGCAGAAGCCCGGCTGCGGCTTCCCCGTCATGAGGGTGTGCGCTCTGTTCAGCCTGGCTACCGGCGCGGCCCTGGCCGCCGTGAGAAGTTCTCTCAGCGTTCACGACAGCCGCTTGTTCCGCCGCCTCTGGGGCTTCCTCCGGGCCGGAGACGTGGTGCTCGCAGACCGCGCCTTCTGTTCCTTCGCCGCCATCGCCCAACTCGCCGAGCGCGGAGTGGACGTGGTCTTTCGCCTCCATCAGAGGCGACCGCAGGCCTCCCAAGCCGCCAAACGCCTCGGACGCCACGACCATCTCGTCGTCTGGAAGAGACCCCCGCAGGCCACTCCCGCCTTGCCCAAAAACCTCCTCCAGCGCCTGCCTCGCCAACTGTGCCTGCGCCAACTCAGCTTCCGAGTTGCCATCACGGGCTTCCGCACCCGTGACATCAGCCTCGTCACCACACTCCTCGATCCCCAGCGTTTCCCAGCCGAGGCGCTCGCCCAACTCTTCCGTCAACGCTGGCAGGTCGAACTCAACTTCCGACACATCAAGACCACCATGGGCATGGACACTCTGCGCTGCCAGAGCCCCGCCATGATCAGGCGCGAGCTGACCATGCACCTCATCGCCTACAACCTCATCCGTGCCCTGCTTCTCCAAGCCGCTTCCACGCACCACCGCTCCACACACGCCCTCAGCTTCAAAGGAACCGTCAACCTCCTCCAGCAATCCGCCTGGCTCTTCCACGCCCATGGCCCTCGCCGCGCGGCCTCCTTCCGACGCCATATCCTCCGCCTCATCGCCGCTGACCTCCTCCCCCACCGCCCCAACCGCGCCGAGCCCAGAGTCGTCAAACGCAGACCCAAACCCTACCAACTCCTCTCCTGCCCACGCCATCTCATGCTCCCCATCCCCCACCGTTCCAAATACCGCAAAACATCCCTAAGTTAGTGCCATTCCGGACTGACCCCTAGATGACCCCTAGATGACCCCTAGACATGCCGGGTTCGCTGCAGCGCATGGTTAGGCCGCGTTCTCATGTCGTCAATATGGCTCGGTGCGAACTGTGAGTGAAACTCCAAACTTCTCCTGGTGCATCGTCGCGAATATCTGTGCGTTCTGCTCTGCAATGCCCGGATGACTGCTGTAGAAAATGCAA
>CAYSPU010000387.1:0-3014 GCA_964432995.1 uncultured Verrucomicrobiota bacterium | reverse complement strand
TTGATGATGGCCAGGGCGTAGGCCTTGGTTTCTTCCTCCAGGGTCGTGGACATGCGCTGCTCGGCGGGATAGTCCACCCGGGCCAGATAGGGGGCCTGGGGGGAGATCCACTCGGCGATGCGGAGGAGGTAATCGGCCTTGAGTTGGAGATCTGCTGCAGAGGGTTCCTGCCTGGTCGGGGTTGTGGCGCACGACGAGAAGCCCAGGACCATCGCGGCGCCCAGGCTCAGTCCCAGCAGCGGCAGCGCGCCGTGGAGGAGAGTGCTGCCGGTTCTGGAGGGGGAGACGCCGCCGCGCGTCGAACCGCTTTCAGGCCGTTGCCCTGCGGGCGGTCTGGTATCGTCCGGTCGCGCCTGGTGGACGGGGTCCCGCATCGCAACGCTCGGCAGTGAGGCCGAATGCAGCATGGATCCTGAACCTAGGACATGGTTTCGCACCGGGCAAGAGCATTCCCCCTGAGAGCATTCCTTCATTCCTTCGTCGGCTTCTCCGGTTGCGGCGGCCGCCCGCGGTGGCATCCTCGCCCGGCGGCTCGGATTGCGACGGCGGCGGACCGGTTGACGCGAGCACGATCTGGAGGCCGCGAGCCGCGTTCCGGATTACCGGGCGATGCATAGCCCCACCAGGCAGCGAGCGGCCAGAAGCCGAGGCCAACGCGAGCACCAGCGATCCCACCGTCGGAGGCAGGGAAGCCAAGCCACGGGAGCCAAGGCCGGTTTGCTGAAACCACCCGAGAGCAGATACGCGAAGGTCGCAAACGCCTCGCGGTGGAACACCGTCCAACCCGCGAGCAGGTCGGGTTGCTCCTGGTGGAAGAACAAACGGGTGGCATTGCCCTGAGCGGCGTAGTAGCGGCGGACGCTCGGGGGGCGGCGGGAGCGGTCGAGCGGCTTCCCCCACGCCACCGGTTCATGATGGAGCAGGCCGTAGAGCGGATAGGAAAACCAACTGACATACGGCTCCAGCAGGATCAGTCGCCCGCCCGGGGAGAGGACGCGTTGTGCTTCCTGGAGGAACGCCCCGGGCGTCTCCAGATGGTGGAGGACGTCCACGAGGATGAGGTGCGACACCGTGCCCGCGCGGAACGGCAGTTCGTAGCCGTCGCAGGCGACGTCGATCCAGGGGTTGGCAAACAGGTCCGTGCACACGGCGGTCGGCAAATGGGCACGCAGGTTGCCGATGCCGGAGCCGATTTCGACGATCCGGCCCGGTCGGGTCAGGTCGACCAGGGCGGCGATGCGGTGGTAGAAGTCCGCGTAGGTTTCGCGCAGCAGAGGCTTGGCTTGCCAGGCTGAACCGTTGCGTTCGATCTCCGCCTGATGCTGGGAAAGGGGGAGCGCCATCAAATGAATTTCAGCCGGCGGGCGGCGAAGACCACCATCCGCAACAGCAGCCAGCCGTGTCGCCACCGCTGGATGTTCGTCTCCCCGTAGGTGCGCGCCCGGTAGCGGATGGGCATGTCCACGATGCGCAGGTTCAACTTGGCCGCGCCAAACAGGAGATCGAAGTCACCGAACGGATCGAAATCGCCGAAGTAGGCTCGGTTGCGAGCGATGGCTTCGTAGTCGGCACGGAACAGCGCCTTCGTGCCGCACAGCGTGTCCTTCACAGGTTGCCCCAGGAGCCAACTGAACGCGAGGCTGAAGAACTTGTTGGCGATCATGTTCAGCAGTCGCATCGCTTCATCTTCCATCGGGTAGACCAGGCGCACCCCATTGACGAACTCGGCGGTGCCGCGTCGCAGCGCCTCGTAATACTTCGGCAGATCCTCCGGGGGCATGGTGAGATCGGCGTCCAGAATGAACAGGATTTCGCCGTCGGCGACCGCGAATGCCTCGCGCACGGCGCCGCCTTTGCCGCGGCTCTGCTGTTTCAGGGCGCGGAGTCTTCTCTCAGGGTGGTGTTGTATCGCCTCCTGGATGGCGTCCCAGGTCCTGTCATTGGAGTGTCCCTCGATGAAGAGGATCTCCGTTCCCAGACCGATTTCGGGGATGCGGCGAATGGCGGGCTCGATGTTGCCGGCTTCGTTGCGAGCCGGGACGATGACGCTGCACCGGTAATCGCGCGCGGTTTCGGACCGGGGTTTGAGCCGGGCGACGACGAGGCGCGTCAGACACAGTGGGGGCAGCCACGGGGCGATCCAGCGGTTCAGGAGCGGTTCCAGGAGCGGGGTGCGTACCGGCCACAACACGCGGGCCTCCTGTTTGACGACTTCCCAGCCGGCCAGGTTGAGCAGGTTGGCCAGGTCGGCCGGCGCCAGCCAGTTCTGTTGGGGGGTGGGCGCCTTGGCTCCCAGTCTCTCCGCCAGCGCGAGGATCGGTCGCCAGAGATGGTTGAAGGAGTTCAGGACCAGTCGGGTTTGGCGACCCGCTGCCGCCCGGAGGCGGGCGAGCAAGGATTGCACATCCTGCAGATCGTTGACCAAGTCGGAGAGGACGATGTAGTCGAAGGTTTCTCCCAGCGGAAACTCCTCGGCGGCGGCGCAATGGAACTCGAGGTGCGGGTGCCGGCGGCGCGCCTGCTCGATGAGAGGCGCGCTGAAGTCCACGCCTACCCCGCGGGCAGGCTTCAAGGATGCCAACAACTCGCCCGAGCTGCAGCCCAACTCCAGGACTCGGGCCCCGGGAGGGATGAGGAAGCGGTAGTACCGCTGCATGAGCTGCAGGTAGTAGCGCGCCAGTTCGCGATGTCGGCCCGCCGCTCGGTGCTCGTAGAATGCGCGCAGTTCTTGCATGCCCTGGCAAGAAGAACAAAGATCGTTTCCAGTGTCGATTCCCAACCAGACTGACACGGTTCGCCGCACGTCTCCTGCAGAGGGCCCCGGACGCGGGCTGTTTGTGCTCCTGATCGTGCTCGGGCTGCTGTTTGCCGGTTACGGGGATGTGCTTGCGGGAGGGCGGACGATGTTCTTCCGGGATTTCGGCTTCTTCGGATATCCGCTGGCGCATTACCACCGGGAGGCGTTCTGGAGCGGAGAGGTGCCCCTGTGGAATCCGCTGAGCTGCTGTGGGCTG
>CAYSPU010000386.1:0-3106 GCA_964432995.1 uncultured Verrucomicrobiota bacterium | reverse complement strand
GGTTGCCGGGGGGATGGGGGGTGCGCGCGGATGCGGCGCGCCGGCGTCTGGAGTTCCTGGACGCGGGGGTGCAGATGGGGGTGAGCGTTTGGTTCGTGCCGCGCGATCCGGGGGCGCCGACGAAGCCGGGAGCGGCGGTCTGGCGCGAGCGCGTGCAGGAGATGCTGCCGTCGGCTCAGGTCGTGCAGGAGTCGACGTGTGTGACGGGGTTGGGCCGGGCCCCGGTGTTCGACACGGAGGAGAAGGTGAGCGCGGATGTGCGCGCCAGTTCGCGCGTGGTCTTCGTGTCGGTGGCCGAAGGAGTGCTCGAGTTTCAGCTCAAGACGACCTCGACGTTGTTTGCCGACGCGCAGAAGTCGTTAGGTCGCATCCTGGGGAGTTTTGGCCGGCCACCGGAGCGGTGAGGGGGATGTGGGGTGGTGTGGGGCCGGCGCCTTCGGGCCGGAGGAGGCGGCGCGGCGCTCGAGGGCCGCGGCCAGGAGGAGCGCGCTCTCCGCGGGCGCCGCGAGGAATGGTCGACGAGGCAGTTGTTTCCGGCGCGCCCGGAGGGCGCGCCCTACCTTCCACGCGCATCCGGCCAGCGGATGTCACTGCTTCCCATGCCCCTTGCTTGCATTTTGACGGAGGGGCCGTATAAGGGATTCCATTCATATGGCGTCCGCCAGAGGATCCGCACCAAAGTACTCGGAGATTGTTGCCGTCGATGTGGGCAGCCGCATCACGAAGGCGGTTCACATGCGGCTGAAAGGGGCGGAGTATGTTTTGGCTGGCTACGCGATGGTGGACACGCCGGTGGGGGAGAAGGGGATGTCCGTGGAGACGCTGGCGGAGCACTTGCGGAAGGTGGTGCGACCGTTGAACACGGCGTGTCGGCGGGTGGTGTTGTCGATTGGCCCGGCGAACACGGTTCTGACACACGCCGAGCTGCCGCCGATGTCCCCGAGCGATCTGCGGAAGATGGTGAAGCTGTCGCCGAAGAGCTATCTGCAGCAGGAATTGCCGGATCATCTCTTTGACTGCCACGTTCGGGTGCCGAATGCGCAAGGGGATACCACCACCTTCACCAAGCGGAAGAAGTCGCGGGTCCTGGTGGGGGGTGCGCGGCGGCGGTTGGTGGAGGACTACTGTGAAGCGGCGCGGCAGGCGGGGTTAACGGTGGCGAGCGTATCGTTGGGGGCAGTGGGGTTGGCGAACACCTTTCGGCTGCTGCGGGAGGATTCGCATCCGGAGGCGGTGGCGCTGCTGGACATCGGGTCTTCGAACTCCAGCATCAACCTGATGTATCAGGGGGAGCTGGTATTGACGCGGGTGGTGAATCTCGGGTCGGAGCACTTTGCCGATTTGCTGGCGCCGGGGAGCGGGAGGGAGGAGGCCAGTGGGGGCGAAGAGGAGGTTTCGTCGGAGGTCATGCAGGCCCGGTTGCAGAAGGCGATCCTCTCCTTTGCGCGGGAGGTGGACGCCTCGGTGGGTTTCTTCAGCAGCCAGTACGAGAAGCCGGTCACGGAGTTGTTGATCTCCGGAGGGGCGGCGCGATCGCAGTTCATCGTGCAGGCGCTCGAGAGCGAGCTCAGCTACTCGTGCGAGACCTGGAACCCGGCGCGCCACGTGACGTTGGGACTTTCCGAGGCCCGCGCCCGGGAGGTGGAATATGACGCTCCCCAGTTGGTGGTGGTCATCGGGACCGCGGTGGCCGCGCTGCGCCCGGACGCGGTGCGCATCAATTTCCTGGCCGAGGCGCAAGAGGCGGTCGAGCTTCGACGACGCGACCCGGTGCGGCGGGCGGCCTATGTCGCGGGGGCGGTGGTGGTGGGGGTCCTGGCATGGGCAGCATGCATTGGGTGGCAGACGTGGACCGTGCGCGCGGACGCGCGTCATCTGGAGAGCCAGCTCCAGTCGCTGCAGAGTGGGTCGGACAAGTCGCTGCAGAGTGTGCGGGAAGCGACCGCGCTGCAGAACACGCTGGACAACCTGCAGCGACAGGGGGCCAGCCGGTTCTACTGTGCGCCGGTTCTCAGTGCGTTGCAGCATCTCGACGTGGACGGGGTGCAGTTTCAGCGGGTGCAAGTGGAGCGATCCCTCATTGAGGAGACCCCGCCGAAGTCCGCGACCCCGGCGCCGGCCGGGGGCGGAGGTCGGGCAACGGCGCCGCAGAAACCGGCCAAGCCCAAGCCGATCATCAAGGAGCGGATGGTGTTGACCATTGTCGGCCGGAACTACCTGGATTCGCGGAACCTGAATCGTCTGACGGAGTCACTGGCGCGGAGTCCGTTCTTTCGGGAGCGGTTGCGTGCGGAACGGGGGGTGCTCCTGAAGGGGCTGCAGTCGCGGCAGGTGGACCCGTCGAGTCCGGATCGGACCTTTGAGTTCTTCACGATCGAGTGCACCTTTGCGGACCGGGAGATGAAGCCATGAACCGCTGGACTCCGGAGAAACGACGGCAGCTCGGCCTGCTGGTGTTTGGCACGCTGGTGGCCGTCGCCTTCCTCTATCTGACGGTGGTCAGTTACCTCCAGTCGGCGCTGAAAGACGCGCGCATGCGGCTCGAGGTCGCGCGCCGCAATCTGGAACTGACCGAGACCGGGTTGCGCGTGGCCGACCGGACGGTCCATGAGATCGAGCGCGACCGGCGTCGGCTGCAGGCGTTCGAAGAGACGATGGCCAAGGGCGACCAGTATTTGTGGGTGATCAACAGCTCGCTCGAGTTGCTGGCGCGGCACGATCTGCACAACGTGAGTTACGAGCAACCCCAGCCCGCCACGATGCAGGTGCCGCCCGCGGTCCCCTACGGCGCCTCGGATTTCTACATCAACGGCTGGGCCAGCTATCCCAACTTGGGCGGCTTCCTGATGGACCTCGAGAATCAATACCCGTTTGCCCGCGTCAACACCCTGTCCATTCAGGCCTCGGCCCCCGGTCTGGCGAGCGTCAACGAACGACAGGTCAACTTCCGTCTCGGTTTCAGTTGCCTCACCCAGAGCCCTCCCCAGGAACAGTGAGTTCGGCCCTGCGGGTGGACATTTCACACCGGGAGCGTGAAATGTCTGGCCAGCCAGGCGGCGCCTCAGACCATGGCTGTTCCACTTGACGCGGACATCTGACGGCCATT
>CAYSPU010000385.1:0-3116 GCA_964432995.1 uncultured Verrucomicrobiota bacterium | reverse complement strand
GTCAGATGTCCGCGTCAAGTGGAACAGCCATGGTCTGAGGCGCCGCCTCGCTAGGTGGCTAACTCATGAAGGGACTGATTCGACCGTGCGAACTCCCCCCGGATTCCCCAAGTGGGCGGGAATACTCTGCGTTCTCAGCCGCAGGTCTCCGACCTCGGAAGAGCGATGATGATTCAACCCTCTCGTTACTATGAAAATGAAGTGCGACCGATCATGTCTATGTACGGCAGCGTGCGTTTTCTTGACTGCCCTGCCTGGCTGGGGCGCCGAGATGGACTACTTCCTGAAGCCGCCGGGCTCGATGTGGGGGCGCGTCCTGTTCACGAACTTCGTGAGTTCACGCGCCCTGGCCATTGAGCGCTGCACCGCCGGATTCGTGGTTGCGGGTGAGGTGAGGCTCCCGGGGGACACGCTGTACGACTCGGCTTTGCTCGCGGTGCTGGCGGAGGACGGCACCCTCATCCGGAGCAACGTCTTCCTGGGGCTCGAGTATCCGGAGTGGGGACGCCTGGGGTGCGGCGCGAGTGCGGTGATCCGTTCCTACGACACGGCGGGCGCGCCGGACGGTTATGTGGTTGCGGGCTACAAACACCAGCATTTCCTGGGGACTCCGGAGGATCCGCGGCCGGAATGGCTGAACCCCACCTTGTGGGTGATGAAGACCGACCTGATGCTGCAGCCTCTGTGGGAGACGAACGTGGCCCGCGGGGTGTTCGAATATGGGCCCGCGTTGGCGCGGTGGGGCACCGCGGTGGTCCATACGCCCGAGGGTTACCTGGTCGCCGGACAGGCCTACGCGGACTACCTGATCAACCCTCTCGACTTCGACTCGGGATCGTTGGGCTTGGGTTGTTTGCTCCACCTGGACCGGGACGGCCAGGTGCTCGAGTTGCGGGAAGCCCAGCAGGCCGGCAACGAGTGGCTTGCCTCAGGCCCCAAATCGATCGAACCAACAGCCGACGGCGGCTATCTCCTGGCCATCCACGAGTCGGTGGTGAAGTTGGATTCGACACGAAACCCGGTTTGGACCAACCGCCAGCCGGTGTGGAACTACGACGTGAAACAGAGCGCGGCGGGCGGTTACCTCGCGGCCGGGAGGGCGGCGGTGCCGGACGCCCCGGTGCCCGCTTACCGGAATGCGGCCCTCAGCTCCTATTCCGCGGCGGGCGCATTGCAGTGGACCAGCGCGTTCGGTCGTGACGCGACCAATGACATCGGGCGAGCGCTGGTGGAGGGCTCCGGCGCCTGCGTCATCGCCGGAGAGACCGACTCGATGGGCGCCGGGGAGAAGGACGTGTGGGTGATCAAGACGGATTCGGAGGGAACCAAGCTCTGGGACATTGCGATCGGCGGACCGGGGGTGGACGTCGCCCATGATGCGGCGATGTCGGCGGACGCCCAGCATGTGGTGGCGGGCGAGGCGCAGGTTGGAACCAATCACTGGACGTGGATTGTGAAGGTGGAATCGGGTCTGCACGTGCCGACGGCCGCGTTCACGGTTCAGCCGGCCAGCCCCGTGTTCCGCGACCAGGTGCTCACCTTCGACGCGAGCGGGTCGAGCAACCCCGGGGGATCCATCGCGGTGTACCAGTGGGATTTCGGCGACGGCACCACGAACACCGGCGTGACGGTGCAACACACCTATTCCAACGTGGGCGCCTATGATGTCACCCTCGAGGTGCTGAGTGCCGACGGACCGCGGTCCTGGGCAACTCAGGAAGTGGAGGTGGCGGGATTGCAGATCCAGTGGCAGCGGTTCTATGGCGCCGGCAGCTATGGCGTGTCCGGCGTTGTGGAAGCTCCGGACGGCGGGTTCGTGCTGGCCGGCCAGACCGGCGACAGTTCCGTGGCCAACCCCCAGCTCTGGGTCTTCAAGGTGGACCGTCGCGGCCTGCCCCTCTGGGAGAAGTTCTATGATGGTCCCCGCAGAGGTACCGAATACACCCGCGCCCTGACGCGCGGCGCGGATGGCGGCTATGCCATCGCCGGCGAATTCTACGCGTCCCTGGCCAGCGACGCGTTCCTGCTGAAGGTGGATGAAACCGGCGAACCCGCCTGGCCGATGAAGCTGTTTGGCGAAACCAACGGCCTGAACGAGCAGGCCCGGGCCATCGCCCCCACGACCGATGGAGGCTACTTCCTGGCGGGGGAAAACGACTCCATCCTGCCCATGCTGATCCGGACCGATGCCGATGGGAATGAGCTCTGGACTCGTCATTACGAAATGGAAAACGGCCGCAGAGCCGACCGGGTCCTGGCGACGCCGGACGGGGGCGCGCTCTTCTTCGCCCGGGCCAATGGCTACCGGCATTGGTTCATCAAGACCGATCCCTCCGGAATCCCGGTATGGACCAACGTGCTGAACTACCGTGACTCCTGCTATTGGGTGGGCCACCGACAGCCACCGGCCGATGGCTTCGTCGTCGCCGGCGAACACTACGAAGACATCTGGTTGTCGTTCCTCTCACCCGAGGGAGTCGCTTCCGGCAGCCAAACGTGGTCGGGCCCCGCGATCTACGATCAGGACGACATCGCCTATGGCGCCGCACCCACTCCGGACGGGGGCTATGTCCTCACCGGGAAGATCATGTTCCAGGAGGAAACCTGGGGGCCGCATCAGGACGAGGTGTTCCTGCTGAAGACCGACTCGAATGGCGAGCGGGTGTGGACAGAAACGTTCCCCGGCACCACCAACCGCGACGAAAGAGGCAACGCCATCCTGGCGCTCAGCGACGGCAGCTACGTCGTTCTGGGCGACGACGGGACCTCGGCCACGCCGCCGGTTTGGCTGTTCAAACTGGCGGGCAACCACCCACCAACTCCGGTCATGGCGCTGGCGACCAACGTGATCGGCACCGGCGGGACCCTGACGGGGGACGGCTCCGGTTCCAGCGATCACGACGGCTCCGTGGTCGGTTGGGAATGGGACTTCGGGGATGGCCAGACCGGTTCGGGGGTGTCGATCACCCACACCTACACGAACGCGGGCGCCTACGACGTGCGGCTCACAGCGGTGGACAACCAGGACGCGGAGCGCTCGGCGACCAACACGATCTACGTGACGGGCGTGCGCACCGGATCGGGGTTCACCATCAGCGACACCTCGATCACGAACA
>CAYSPU010000384.1:0-3166 GCA_964432995.1 uncultured Verrucomicrobiota bacterium | reverse complement strand
CTGTCCTAGCGACCAGATGATGAGACCAGTTTAGGACGGAAACGGGGTAACACTCCGGAAGCTACGGTTCGGGAAGAACCGGGAAGGAGTGTTACTCGATGAAGATGAAGAAGAACCGATGCCCCCCGAGGGGGGCATCGCGGGCGGCCTACCCTCTGGAAGTCCGGCTGAAGGCCGTGAGGCTGTACTTGGAAGAGGGGTTGTCCGCCAAGTTGGTGAGCCGGGAAGTCGGGATCCACCCCAGCCAGTTGTACGACTGGGCCAAGCGCTACAAGAACGGCGGGGAGGCCGGACTGGTGCCGCGCCAGGGCCGAGGAAGCCATCCCCAGCGCCCGCCCCATGTCCTGCGGCAGAAGATTGCCGAGGTCAAGCGGCAGAACCCCTCGTTCGGGGTCAAGCGGATCAGCCAGTGGTTGAGGCGGGTGTTGTTCCTGCCGGCGAGCCCCGAGACGGTGCGGCGGACGCTGCACCGGCAGGGGCTGATGCCCAAGACCAAGAAGAAGACGCCGCGGAACCCGCCGAAGCCGCGGTTCTTCGAGCGCTCGACCCCAAACCAGATGTGGCAGAGCGATATCTTCACGTTCCGGTTGGGCGGGAAGAACGCCTACCTGATCGGGTTCGTGGACGACTACTCCCGGTATGTGGTCGGGCTGGACCTGTTCCGCAGCCAGACGGCGGAGCACGTGCTGGAGGTGTACCGTACGGCGGTCAGCGAGTACGGGGTGCCCAAGGAGATGCTGACCGATCAGGGGCGGCAGTACGCGAACTGGCGGGGCAAGACCCGGTTCCAGCTGGAACTGCAGAAGGACCGGGTTCATCACATCCTGAGCCGTCCACACCACCCGATGACCTTGGGGAAGGTCGAGCGGTTCTGGAAGACGATCTGGGAGGAGTTCCTGGTGAGAGCCCAGTTCGGGAGTTTCGAGGAGGCGCGGGAGCGGGTGCGTTGCTGGGTGAAGTACTACAACCACAAGCGGCCGCACCAGGGGCTGGACGGGCTGTGCCCGGCGGACCGGTTCTTCGAGATCCAGAAGGAACTGCGCAAGGTGATCGAACAGGGCATCCAGGAGAACGTCCAGGCGCTGGCGCTCTCCCGGCCGCCGCAGGAGCCGTTCTACATGGTGGGGCGGATGGGAGGGCAGTCACTGGTCTTGAGCGTGGAGAAAGGTCGGTTCCGGATGAAGCTGGACGGGGATGAACAGGTCAACGGCGTTGACTACCAGAGAGGGGGGCAAGCCCATGGAGAACAAGGTTCGCAAGGAACGGGTCAGCCGGAGCGCACAGGAGAAGGCGCAAGCGGTGCTGGCGCTGTGGACGGAGCGGCGGAAGCCGGCGGAGATCTGCCGGGAGCTGGACGTGAAAGCCTCGGTGCTGCTCGGCTGGCAGGAGCGGGCGATGGAGGGTATGCTCGAAGCGCTCAAGCCGCGGACGCGGACGGAGGAACGCCTGCCCATGCTGCCGAGGAAGGTGGAGAAGCTGCTGGCCCGCAAGAGCCAGGAGCCGCTGCCGCGGCTGTCCCGGCGCTTGTCGAAGCTGCAGGAGGATGCGGCGACGCCGCCCAAGGGGTAAGGAGGCTGGATGAAACGAACCCCGGAGGAACAGAGAGTGCTGGCCCGGCGGAGGGCGGAGCTGATCGTCCAGGTCCAGAGCGGCCGGATGACGGCGACGGAGGCCGCCCGGCAGCTGGGGGTATCGCGGAAGACCTATTACCAGTGGGAGCGGCGTGCGCTCTCGGGGATGGTGGAGGCCCTGCGGGGGAAGACCGGAGGCCGGCCCTCGAAGCCGAAAGATCCGGAACGGGAGAAGATGCAGAAGCGCCTGTCGGAGCTGGAAGCCCAGGAGCGGATGCGTGAGCAGGTGGAGCATATCCGTTCGGAGCTGAAGCAGGCGGAGAGCGCGGCGCAAAAAAAATGAGGCGATCGCGATGCTGGTGAAGACGGTCGAGCAGGTGCGGGAGCAAACGGGCTGGTCGTACCGTCGGGTGACGGAGGCGGCGGGCCTTTGCCGGTCGAGCTTCAACCGGTGGAGAGGCCGCCTCCGGGACCAGCAACCCTCCGTGCAGACGCCGGGTCCCAAGAAGGACGTGCAGTTGAACATGGAGTCCCTGATGGAGGAAGTGCGGCAGATGGAACACCGGCGGCATCGCAGCTTCGGGACACCGGCGCTCTACGAGGCTCACAAGCGGGAGATATCGCGGCGGCGGTTGCAGGGGCTGGTGAAGCAGGAAAGGCAGATAGCGAATGCCCGGCGGCAGGCCAAGTTGCGGAGGATCACCTGGCACGTGCCGGGGATGGCTTGGGCGATGGACGGGGCGGAGATCGGGGCGATGAAGCTGCACCAGGTGCAGGACCTGGCTTCGCGGTACAAGTACGAGCCAGTTGTTGGGTCCAGTGTGTACGGCCAGCAGGTGGCGGAGCACCTGGAACGGCTCATCGAGATCCACGGCCCGCCGCTGATCCTCAAGCGGGATCGGGGCGGGAACCTGCGGGACGAGGCGGTTCAGGCCGTTCTGGCCAAGCACCTGATCGTCCCGCTGGACTCGCCGCCGCGGTATCCGGCGTACAACGGCGCGATCGAATACGGGCAGCGGGAAATGAAGGAACTGCTGGGCGAGCGGTATGCCAGGGCGGAGGACCTCCTGGCCTGCAGCAGCGCCGCCGCCCAGGAACTCAACCATCATCCCAAGCCTTGTTTACAGGGCCGTACGCCCTGCGCCGTCCTTCAGCAAGCGAGTCGGGCGATGCGGGTGTACACGCGCCCCAAGCGAAAGGAGGTTATCGACTGGATCAAGCAGGAAGCCCTGGCTATCCTCCAAGCCATGGGCGGTTCGTTGGCAGGAGTTCGGGCCCAGGATGCCGCGTGGCGTCGGGCTGTGGAATCATGGTTACACCGGAACGGTGCCATCACCGTCTCGGTCGACGGTCGAGTGTTACCCTGTTATCCGTGAAAAGTGGTCCCATCATCACCGAGCCGCTACAATCATGCCTCTGCTGCCGCATGAGGCCAAGGTTACGACCGAACAGGCTGGACCGATCCAGTGGACTTCGCTTACCGAGGTGTGCCGCCAACTCAAAGCCGAAGAGGCGCGCAAGAAAGACCCCTCTGGACCCACCGAGGCGCACCGCGTCCCGAGTTTCCCGTGCTGAGGCGGGGACCGTAAGAGGTT
>CAYSPU010000383.1:0-3194 GCA_964432995.1 uncultured Verrucomicrobiota bacterium | reverse complement strand
CTCCGCCACCTGGTTCGTGACTCCAACCTCGCCCGACGATCCGCTCTCCGCCACGGGGTCCGAGGTCCCAGTTGTGTCCTCACTGACCGCGGGCGGCGCGTTCGTCTCCACCGAGACCTGCTCAGGCAGCGGATCTGTTACCGGATCTTGCACCGGTTCTGGCACCGGCTCTGGAACCGGCTCTGGAACCGGTTCCGGGGGCAAAGACGGCGGCTCCGCCAACTGATTGGTCAACACCACCTCGTTCGAGTATTCGCTCTCCACCCCGTACTCGTTCACCACCCTCGCGGCGAAGTAGTAGACCACCCCTGCCGTCAGGTTGCTGATCGCGGCATTGGTCACCCCGGCAGGGTACGCGTTCGAAGAGAAGTAGGACCGGCTGTTCGTGCCGCAGTACAGAATCGTCTCGGCAACCGCCGGACCCGAACCCAGCTCCCAGGCCAGCCGACACACCGGTTGCCCGCCGGAGGTTTCCACCTCCTCACTGGCCTCACCACTGAGGCTCGGCGGCGCGTTCGTCTCCACCGCCACAGGATCTGGGTCCGGCTCCACCGGCACCGACGGCAACTCCGCCACCTGATTCGTAACTCCGACCTCGCCCGACGATCCGCTCTCCGCGACGGGGTCCGCAGTCCCGGTTGTGTCCTCGCTGACAGCCGGCGGCGCGTTCGTCTCCACAGAAACCTGCTCGGGTACCGGGTCTGTTACCGGCTCTGGATCCGTTTCCGGGGGCGAAGACGGCGGCTCCACCAACTGATTGGTCAACACCACCTCGTTCGAGTATTCGCTCTCCACCCCGTACTGGTTCACCGCCGTCGCGGCGAAGTAGTAGACCACGCCCACGGTCAGGTTGCTGATCGCGGCATTGGTCACCCCGGCAGGGTAGGCGTTCGAGGAAAAGTAGGACCGGCTGTTCGTCCCGTAGTACAGCATGATCTCCGTAACCATCGGGTCCGGGCTCGGGTCCCATGCCAGCTTGCAGACAGGCTGCGCTGCCATGACGCCTGCCGCGGCAGTCAGGCCAACCACCAGCATGAGTAGACCAAGAAGACGAGTCATTTCCTGACACCGCGCTCCGTCACCCCCGCTGTCAAAGGCCACGCCCCCGCACAAATGGCAATGGAACAACGACGGCCACCGGCTAATGAATAGGCGAATCAAGTCAGACGGAGCCGATGAAGTCCAGACGAAACGAAGGTAGTCCGGCTCCAGAGGGCGTATCCCCAGGTTGTCGGTGGGCGGCCAGCACCGTCTGGCCGCTCCGGACCGCCCGACGTCCCGGCGGGCAGCAGCCTCACCTGCCGGACGCGATCTCGAACCATCGGCACACTGCCGCCCTGCGCAGCAAGTCCCCATGCGCACAGCCCCCCAAGTCCGGAGAGACCCCACGATCGTCGAACATTCCTGCGGCCGAGACGGCCGCAGCCCCTCCTCCGCGGAACATTCCCCGCGGGCGGAATACGCCGACGCCGCAGCGGCGCCACGATTCGCCCCAGCTTTTGGGGCCCCACCGCGCCTGGCACCCGCGGTGACCGTTGCGTTCGGGCCCTGGCAGCCGAGAGAACCAGGCTTGTCTCGAGCCCCGTACCGCGCCAACGTCGGGCTGTTGCCCATGCGTGTCTTTGTCGCCATCTCTCCGCCACACCCGATTCAGGAACACCTCGACGCTATCCAGCGCAAACTGCGGACGCGCTTGCACGACAACGCCCTGCGCTGGACCCAGCCTGCCGGCGTCCACCTGACACTCGCCTTCCTGGGAAACGTGGACGACCAACGGATTGACCCGCTCGTGGCCGACCTTCGCGCCGCCTGCCAGGCCGCCGTCTCTATGAACCTGGCCCTTGGCCGACTCGGCGCATTCCCTGATCTCCTTCGCCCCCGGGTGATCTGGGTCGGTCTCACCGGTGACCTTGCCACCTTGGCTACGCTCCAGGACAACGTCCGCCGTGCCACCGCTCCTTATGCCGAACGCCCCGAAGACAAACCCTTCCATCCCCACCTGACCCTTGCCCGGTTGCGCCCGGACACCCGTGGTCTGCGCGGATTGGCCGAAGCCTTGGAGGCCATCTCCAGTGTTCCGCAGTCGAGCGGCTGGACAGCGGACGAACTGCATCTCTTCCGCAGCGAACTCCGCCCCCAAGGCCCGCTCTACACCTCTCTGGCTGTCATCCAGCTCGCCTCGGCTCATTCCGGCCGTCCGTGAAAACCACTCACCACGAACAACACCAAGATCGCGAAGCACAGATCGCGCGCGAGTTGGATCGGCACCCCGGCGGGGCAGGCGAGCCCACGGAGGTTCTCTATCGCAACCTCGACAGCGGGAACCGCTGGATCCTGCTCAAGCGCGCGCTGACCGGGGACGACCGATCCCACCGCGCCACTCACGCGAGGATCCGGGGGGAATCCGCTCTTGACCTGTCCTGGCTGGCTCATTAGTTTCCGGTTCCCATGATGGTTGTGGCGCTGCAAGTTACCGGCCGGCTGCTGGGCGTCGTCGTTGTTGACGTCGCCGCCGGCGGGGCTTGTCGCGTCTAACGGAACCCGGACACGAACCCCACGGCTGGCGACAGTCGTGGGTTTTTTTGTTGCCCGCGACCGGCAGCCAAGCAAGTTGAAGCTATGAGCAAGAAACCAATCGCCACAAAGCGAGGCGGCCAACCGCCGTCGCCCGAACCCACTACTCCCCTCATGCAAGGCAGCGACATCGTCGTCGCCGCGCTGGAGCGCGAGGGCGTGGAGACGATTTTTGCCTACCCCGGTGGCGCCAGCCTGGAACTGCACCAGGCGCTGACCCGCTCGAAGAAGATCCGCGTCATCCTCCCGCGGCACGAGCAGGGAGGCGCGTTTGCCGCCGGCGGCTACGCCCGGGCCACGGGCAGAGTGGGCGTCTGTATGGCCACCAGCGGTCCCGGAGCGACCAACCTGGTATCCGGCATCGCCGACGCCTACCTGGATTCCACCCCCCTGGTCGCCATCACCGGCCAGGTCGCCCACCACATGATCGGCAAAGGCGCCTTTCAGGAGACCGACATCATCGGCCTCACCTTGCCCGTGGTGAAACACAGCTACCTCGTCACCAACGTCGAGGACATCGCGCGGATCGTCCAGGAGGCCTTTCATATCGCTCAATCCGGCCGTCCCGGCCCCGTCGTCATCGACATCCCCAAGAACGTCCAGCAGGCCAAGACCCACCC
>CAYSPU010000382.1:0-3199 GCA_964432995.1 uncultured Verrucomicrobiota bacterium | reverse complement strand
CCCTGGGAAATCACCGAGCAAACCATCACCCTCCACTTCGGTAAACCCGAACAGGCTGGCGATTACCTTCGGCGTTTATTCGCTTATGCCTTCCAAATTCGTGCCGATGGCTTGATTTACCTCCCCGGCCAGCACTTCGACGAGCCCTCCGCCGCGCTCTCCGCCGATCTTCAGCTCGGCCTGACCCTCACTTTCCTCCAGCACGGCCGCGTTCGTGATCTCGCCAAGGAAGTCACTACTGTCGGTTACGACATGGACGGCGACGGCACCCCTGACGTGACCGTCGACTACAAGAAATGCTCCAGCTTCAAGCACCAGGAAGGCTGGCAAGCGCTTGTTGATAAAAAAGGGATTCTCATCGACAAGTCCATCACCGTCGATGGCCCCATCAGCCCCGGCTCCGTCGTGCGCCATGGCGCTTTTTCGGGCAGCACGGGGATTGAAGACCCTCCCGAGCGCATGCTCCCGCTCTACTTCGCGATGGTCGGCTGCCTGGCGCTGCCGGTCAACCGGGGCGTCGCCGCGCTGATCGTCCCGGATGTCGTCGATCTGACCGAATTCCTTTTCGATCGCCCCGCGATGACTCCTTCGACGGCCTCCCAGTGTCAGATCGCTGGCGCCGCCGATGCCGGGTTCGCCGCCCAGGTGCGCATCCGCCACAACCCGAGACGCGCCGCCGAGATCGCATCGCACGCCCGTTCCACGCTGGCGGCTTCGGCCATCCCCGCCTGCCACGCCATGACCTTCACGCCCACCCCCTGGGCCAGCCAGCAAAAATCCCGAGTCGCCACCATCACCATTCCCCCCGGAGACGACCGCATCCTCGATAAATATGAACGCGCTTTGGATTATCTCCCCTCTCGAATCGTCACCCGAACCATCAAGGAGGCAACCGGGCGCGGCAAGGATCGAACCGTCGTCGAACGACAAGAATCCTTCCGCGCCGAGAGCGTCGTGCGCCCCTTCATCGCGGAGAACCTGGCCCTCGGTCGACCCTGGTACGCCGGGTTCGTCCGGCTCATGACCAAGAACAACCCCGCCACCGACAAGCCCTATCGTGACCAACTTCCCTTCGAACGCGCAGGACTCCACCAAATGATCTCCGACCCCGACCTCTGGGACGACGACGGCGAGGCCCTCATCGTCCGCGCCGTCCACGAAGCCATCCGATCTTCTCTCGCACGCATCCGGGAGGACACCGACGGCACCGAGAAAAAACCCATCTCCCAGGCCACCAAAAACCGCTGGGACAAGTTCAACGAGACCCTCCGCATCTCGCTCGCGGGAGCCAAAACCGCCAACGACGCCCGCCACGCGCTCTGCAACCTCTTCAGCCGCGCCGGGCGCGTCCCCGCCCTCGCGGCGGGCTGGCAAGCTGTCCTCCCCAAGCTCGCCGACCACCGATGGCAGCTTACCCGAGACCTCGCCCTGCTCGCCCTCGCCAGCTACTCCGGCAACAAGCCCGGAACCAACGTTAACTCGGATCTTGATTCCAACTCCGACTCCGAATCCGATTCCAACGACACCCCCAACGGAGAATCGAACTAATGAGCCTGCACGTCTTCGCCAACTTCGTTACCCCCTACGGCACCGCCGCCAACAACCGCGCCGAGACCGAGGGCAACATCACCACGCTGCAAAAACTGATCTGGATGGGAGACACCCACTCCACCGTCAGCGCCGAGGCCATCCGCTTCGCCCTCCGTCGCCGCTTGGCTAACCTCGAAGAGCGCGGCACCAACCGACGTTGGGATGAGGACAA
Source organism: uncultured Verrucomicrobiota bacterium (assembly GCA_964432995.1). Taxonomy (GTDB): domain Bacteria; phylum Verrucomicrobiota; class Verrucomicrobiia; order Limisphaerales; family JAHDYP01; genus CAYSPU01. The sequence goes on along the minus strand of CAYSPU010000382.1, from coordinate 1,437 downwards.
GCGCGTCAACGAGTGGCAGGACTGGACCTTCAGCGGTTGGGCCTCATCCGATAAGGAAACCTTCATCGATGACGACCTGCTCGGCTACATGACCGCCGAGGCCGCCAAGGCCGAGGGCGAGTCCGGCTCCGCCAACGTCCGACGCGCCGTGCTGGAAGTCACCCGCGCCGTCTCGCTGACCCCCTGGCCGGGCGATGTCACCTTCAACGCCGCCTCGCCGGGCGCCACCCCTTCCGCCGCGAAGAAGGGAAGTAACCCCGTTCCGTATGGCACCGAGGTCCACGCCACGCGATACCAGTACGGCATCGCCTTGACCCCCGAGCGCCTCCGCGACCCCTCCCGCGCCGCCAAGACCGTCGAGGCCCTTTGCCAGCTCGGCACCGTCGCCGGCAACCACGGCCGGTTCCTGTTCGATTTCTCCCCCGACGCCGTGGTCTTCCGCGTCACGAGTGACCCCGCCCCGCGCCTGCTCTACTGCTTCGACACCCCCGACGGCGGCAAGAGCATCACCGCTCCCAGGCTCGCCGCCCGCGTCGAATCGGGCGATATCGACCCGTCCGAACTCATCGTCGCCGGAATCGAGGTGCCTGGAGTCACCCCCAGCCGAGGCATCAAGGCCGCCTGTGATGAGGCCGTTCGCCGCATCGAAGCCGCCTTAAACGCGTCGAGGTGAACCATGCTCGGCATCCACGTCACCGTCCCCATCGCCTGCTTCCGCAAGGGGCTCGCGCGGGAGTACCTCGAAACCGAGATCCTCCCGCCGCCCGCCACCTGCTACGGCTTCCTCCTCGCCCTCGTGGGCGAGACCGACCGCCGCCAGCACATCGGCGCCCGCGTCGCGCCGGTGCTCCTGAACCGACCCGACACGAGCGTCGTGCTGCGCACCGTCTGGCGCGTGAAGAAAACGCCGCTCGGCTCCAGCGGCAACACGCGCCCCGACTACCAGCAGCTCCTCTCCCCCGTCGAACTCCTCCTCTGGCTCGACTCCTCCGAGGAATCGGCCGAAATCCCCCTGGAACACCGCGTCCGGGGGGCCTTGCAACATCCCGAGACCATCACCCGGTTCGGCGGCCTCTCCCTGGGAGAAAGCACGCACCTGGTTGATGAGGTGAACCTCTTCCACCCCGACCACCCTCGCAGCGCCTCCCTCCCCGACCAGGGCCGGGCCTACCTCCTGGCCGACCGTGGCCGCCTGACGCTCCCCGTCTGGGTCGATCACGTCGGCTCCGCCGGCACCCGGTTCGCCGTCGGCGAGCTGACCTCCACGCCCCTTGCCCCTCCCCCCCTCGACCGCATGCCCACCATCCGCCCCCCCGACTAAGGCGGCGGGCCACCCCGAGCGGTTTCACGTTCCCAACAAGGGTTTCCGACCCCCCCCTCGTGGGTTAGGGGTGGGGGGAGGGGGGCCTTAATCAACCTAACTACACATCCCCACCT
>CAYSPU010000381.1:0-3215 GCA_964432995.1 uncultured Verrucomicrobiota bacterium | reverse complement strand
AGAACCCCTGGTGGAGGCTGGCGACGACGACGTCCAGATGCGCCAGGAGGTTGTCCGGGAGGTCGAGCGCGCCGTCTCCCAGGATGTCCACTTCGGTACCGGTGAGGAGGCGGAAGTCGGCGCCGCCGTCGGCGAGTTGGCTGTTGAGTTCGGCCACGGCGATGATCTGGCGGCGCAGGCGGGCGGGGTCGAGGCCGTTCGCCACAAAGGAGGAACGGGAATGGTCGGTGACCGCCCAGTAGGCGCAGCCGAGGTCCTGTCCCATGGCGGCGATGGCCTCGAGTGATTGGCGGCCGTCGCTCCAATCCGAGTGGTTGTGGAGCGATCCCTTCAGGTCGGTCCACTCGAGGAGGCGGGGGATGGCGTTGCGCTCGGCGGCCGCGAATTCGCCCTGGTCTTCGCGGAGTTCGGGGGGGATGGCGGCGAGGTCGAGCGCGGCGAAGATTTCGTCCTCGGTGCGGCAGGGAAGGCGGAGTTGGGGATCGCGGGTCTCTTCAACCGAGCGGAAGAGGCCGTATTCGTTGAGGCGGAGGCCGCGGTCGATGGCGCGTTGGCGCATGACGATGTTGTGCTCTTTGCTGCCGGTGAAGTAGGCGAGGGCGAAGGGGTATTCGGCGTCGCTGACGACGCGGAGATCGGCCTGCAGGCCGCCCTCGAGCAAGACGCTGGCCTTCGTTTCTCCGTGGGCGGTGATCTTGAGAATCCCCGGGAGGTGGGTGAAGGACTCGAGGATTGCCGCCGGCCGGCGGGAGGAGACGACGAAATCGAGGTCGCCCACGATTTCCTTGTGACGTCGCAAGCTGCCGGCGGTGCTGCAGCGGATGACCTCGGGATGCTGGCGCAGGGTTGCCAGGATGGGGTCGGCCGCCGTCCAGCCGTCGATCCACAGATGGCGGGAGGCGTAGGTGCGGCGGAACTCGATTCCTTCAAGAATGCGGCTCTGAGTCTTCTCTCCAAAACCGGCGAGTTGGGCGATGCGCCCCTGGCGTCCGGCCGCTTCGAGAGCGTGGAGAGTCTCGATGCCCAACTGGTCGTGGAGGGCTTTGACCTTCTTGGGGCCGAGTCCCGGGATCTGGAGCATCTCGAGAAGACCCGGGGGGATCGAGGCGCGCAGTTCCTCGTAGTAGGGCAGGCGGTCGGTGGTAACGAGCGTGGCGATCTTCTGGGACAGCGCGTCGCCAATGCCGCGAATCTCGTGCAAGCGGTCTTCGGCGACGAGTTTCTCGAGGGGTTCGGTCAGGTTCTCGAGCGTGCGCGCCGCGCTGGCATAGGCCCGCGTCTTGAAGGGGTTCTCGCCCTTCAGCTCGAGCAGCACGCCAATCTCCTCGAGCACCTTGACGACGCCGTCCTTGTCCATGGTTCACGCTCCCGGATCGATGAGGACGTCGCGAACGACGTCGGGGTTCCGCGGGTCATGGGTTTGGTCGCTGAACGAGACGAGGACGAGGTCCCGACGGCCGGTGTTGCGGATGGCGTGGGCGAGGCCGGGCGGAATGTCGAACCGGCGGACTTCGCCATCGGGCAACTCGACATCCTCGAGGGAGCCATCGGCGGCACGAATGCGGATCAGGGCGGGGCCGCAGACCACGAGTACCTCGGTGGCAACCCGGTGGAAGTGGTTGCCGCGCACACCGCCGGGGCGGGTAACGACGACGTGGACGTTGCGCTGGCGGGCAAGCCCGGCGGCGTCCAGGGGTTCCCAGACGCTGCCGCGTTCATCGCGCGCCACGCGGAGGGGCTCGCCGCGGCAATCTGAAAGCGACTCCATAGCGGTGGAGTCAGATACAAGCACACAATGGACCGAAGCGCAACGCAACAGCGGGCATCGACCGAAAGAGGGGCGTATGTGGACACTAGACGTCGCAAAGCGCCACGGCTTCGCGCAGGCCTTCCATGGGGGGGCGGGTGGGGATGAACTCCTGGCCGACGAAGCCGGTGTAGCCGACCTCGACGAGGGCCTCCATGATGGGCCGGTAGTTGATTTCCTGGCGGTTGTCGAGTTCGCCGCGACCGGGGTTGCCGGCGGTGTGGACGTGGCCGAGGAACTCCTTGTGCTGGCGGATCCGGCGGATCACGTCGCCGTCCATGACCTGGACATGGTAGACGTCGAAGAGGATCTTCATGCGGGGGGACCCGACCCTTTTGAGGATGTCAATGCAGTAGTCGGTGTGGTCGCCCTGGTAGCCCGGGTGCCCTTTCATGGGATGGGTGTCCTCGCGGCTGTTGAGAATCTCCATGCAGAGGTTGATCTTCTTCTTCTCCGCGAGGCCGATGACTTTCTTGAGTCCTTCGACGCAGTTGCGGGCGCCGACGTCCAGGGGGATTTGAGGGCTGTTGGGATCGTTCGGGTCCTTGCCGCTGTAGCCGGTGAAGCAGATGACATTGGGGGCGCCGAAGTCGGCGGCGGCCTCGATCGCCTCGGTGGTGACCTTGATCAACCGGGGCCAGTGGTCCGGGTTGTTGAAGCCCTTCACATAAGGCGGGTCGGGGTCCATGTTGATCTGGACCATGGCACAGGTGAGGCCGTGCCGTTTGAGGGTGGGGAAGTCGGAGGGCAGCAGGAGTTCGACACTCTGGCACCCGAGGCGTTTGGCGGCCTGGCAGGTCTGGTCGAGCGTCCATTTCTCGCCAAAGGAATTGAAGCACCAGTGGGCGATCGACTGGCGGATGCGGCCTTTCCTGACGGCGGACCCCTGGGCATCGGCGGCCGAGACCCGCGGGACGCTGGCGAGCGCGAGGGAACTCAGGGTTGCCAACCCGGCGCTGCGGCGCAGCATTTGACGACGGCTGAGGGGTTTTCGAAGGTGAGGATTGGTGTTGTTCATAGAGTCGAGACGCCGGGCCGCCGCAGCAGCGGCAACCGCGCGATGACAGCCAATCTACGGGGGCGTCCGCAGGGCGACAAGGGCATTCGCGGATGCGTGGATACCGCGGCGATTCGGGACGTTGCTGGGGGCGCGGATGGCTTCGGTGTCTTCCGGGGCCACGGAAGCGCCTTGGCGGGGTGCCGACGCCGCCGGACCGCCCGACGTCCCGGCGGGCAGCAGCCTCACCGGCCGAACGCGTTGGCGGAACCACCAGAGCCGGACACCAGTCGGTCTGGCTCTGCGCCTTTTCGCCGACCATGGCTCTTTGCGGTCCTTTGCGGCCTTGTGTAAATCAACAAGGAATCTGGCGCACCCTTCGGTCCGGATTCAACAGAAGCTCGCAGAGAA
>CAYSPU010000380.1:914-3277 GCA_964432995.1 uncultured Verrucomicrobiota bacterium | reverse complement strand
AGCCAACTCGCCGACGGCGGCGCCGACTTCCGCCTCCTCACCGGTCCCGAAGTGGACATCCTGGGAGACGGCGCGCTCGACCTCCCGGCCAACCTCCTGGCGCATCTGGCCGTCGTCGTCGCCAGCCTCCACCAGGGGTTCTCCACCGACGAAAAAAGCATGACCCGCCGCCTCATCCGGGCCGCCGAGAACCCCTATGTCCACATGCTCGGTCACCCCACCGGCCGCCTCCTGCTCGGTCGCGCCGGTTACCCGGTAAACCTCGAGGCCGTGCTGGACGCCTGCGCCGCCACCGGCACCTGGATCGAGCTCAACGCCAACCCCCTGCGCCTGGACCTCGACTGGCGCTGGTGGCCACGGGCCAAAGCCAAAGGCGTCCAGTGCGTCATCAACTGCGACGCCCACCGTCCCGAGCACGCCGCCTTCCTGCGGCTCGGAGCCGGCATCGCCCGCAAAGGCTGGCTCACCCGCGACGATGTGGTGAACGCCCTCCCCCTCGACGCCCTCCGCCACGCCCTCCGCGCCAAGCGAGAGGCGCGCTCCGTGCGTTGAATCCGCACCGACGCCGATTTCGCGAATTCACGAGGCTCTGATCCGCGTTCATCCGCGGTTCTGGGCGAAGATGCGGTTGGCTTCCTCGAGTGTCTCGCGCGACCCGATATCGTACCAGAGGCCGGGCACCGGCCAGGTGTAGCAGGGCGTGCGCGGGTAGAGCCATTGGATGAGGCGCCCGGGTTGGTCCGGGTTGTTGCCCTCGGCGATGTACTGTCGCAACAGGGGCAGCACGGCGCGCGGGTAGTAGTAGAGCGCAATCGCGGTGACGGAACTCTGCGGGTGCTGCGGTTTCTCCTCGAAGAACGTGATCCGCCCGTCGGCGTCGGTCCGGATGGAGTTGTATTTCTTCACCTGTTCCAGGCTGCCCACGTCGTAGACGGCCACGACGGGGGCGTTGCGCGAGCGGGCGTAGCGACCGAAATCGGCGAGCGGCCGGTTGAAGAGATTGTCGCCGGCGACGACGATGAGGTCGTCGTCGAGCCGCTCGCGGGTCAGGACGAGATGGAGGTCGCCGATGGCGCCGAGCTTGTTGGTATCGTCGGTGGAACCGTCGTTGACGATGGTGAAGGAGAGCCTGGGCTGGCGGGCGTGGTAATCGTCGGCCCATTCCTGGAACTGGGCGGCGAACTTGGCGTTGGTGACCACGTACACGCGGTCGAGACCTTCGACGGAGGCCAGGTGATCCAGGACGTGTTCGACCATGGGGCGGCCGGCGACCGGCAGGAGCGGTTTCGGACGCGTCAGGGTCAGGGGATAGAGGCGGGTCGCGTAACCCGCGGCCAGTATCAAGACATGCATGGACGGATCATCTCTCGCTCTCGAACAGGCTCGGCGCAATCTGCCGCGCCATCGCCTGTGCGCGCGCGAGAATCTCCGCGCTCGACTCGCAGTTCAAGGCGAATTCCGCCAGCTCGCGGGCGTCCGCGAGTTTGAGCCGCCGGATGAGGTACTTGATCTGCGGCACCACCGACAGGGCCACGCTCAGTTCGTCGACGCCCATTCCCAACAGCAGGGGGACGAGCGCCGGGTCGCCGGCCATCTCGCCGCAGACACCCACCCAGATCCCGTTGCGCCGCGCCGCGTCCACCGTGGACCTGATCAGGTGCAGGATGGCCGGGTGGGTCGGCTCGTAGAGATGCGTGATCTTCTCGTTCAACCGATCCACCGCCAGGGTGTATTGGATCAGGTCGTTGGTTCCGATGCTGAAAAACTGCACCCGCCGGGCCAGCGCGTCCGCCACCACCACCGCCGACGGGATCTCGATCATCGCTCCCAGTTCCATCGTGGCGTCGAAGGCCACGCCTTCCGACCGCAGCTCCTCCTGGTAACGCCGGACCAGTTGGTTCGCCTGCACCAACTCGTCCAGCCCGGAGATCATGGGATACATCAGCTTGACGTTGCCCTCGACACTGGCCCGCAGGATGGCGCGGAGCTGCGCCCGGAACACCTCCGTCTCCTGTAGACAGAACCGGATGGCCCGCCAACCCAGAAACGGATTGATCTCCGGCGGCGTTTCCAGGTGCGAAAGGAACTTGTCGCCGCCAAGATCGAGCGTCCGGATGACGAGCGGCTGCGGCTTGAGAGCGGCCGCCACGGCGCGGTAGGCCTGATACTGCTCCTCCTCGGTCGGCAGCGTGGCGCGGTTCAGGTAAAGAAACTCCGTCCGCAGGAGACCCACCCCTTCGGCGCCGGAGGCGCGCACCGATTCCATGTCCCCGGCGCGCTCGAGGTTCGCCGAGAGCGTGATGTGCCGGCCATCCAGGGTGACCGCGGCTTTGACCGTCACCAGCGGACGTCCCGTCCGCATG
>CAYSPU010000380.1:0-904 GCA_964432995.1 uncultured Verrucomicrobiota bacterium | reverse complement strand
CGAACCGCTTACCCAGGGTGCGCTCGTCGCGCCGGGTGACCGCGGCTTCCTCGCGAAACGCGCTGAGCGTCTGTTCGAGGGTGGCCTGCCGCTGGAGCGACTGGCTGTATTCGTAAAGGGTCTTTTCGGACGGATGCAGCACCAGCAAGCCGTGAAAGCCGTCGAGCAAGACCTCCTGGCCCGTCCGCAACTGCCGGCTCGCATCGCGCAACCCCACCACCGCCGGAAGGCGCAGCGAGCGCGCCATGATCGCCGTGTGCGACGTCTTGCCCCCAATGTCCGTGGCAAAACCCAACACCATCTGGCGGTCAAGCTGGGCGGTGGTCGAAGGCGAGAGATCGTGGCTGATGATGATGCACGGCTCGGTGAGCGGAGGCAACTGGGCGGGGTCGTGCCGCCCCATCAGGTTGTTCAACACCCGCGACGCCACATCCCGCACATCCGCCACCCGCTCGCGCAGATACTCGTCCTCGATCTGGCTGAGCGATTCCGTGTAGCGCCCCGCAACCAATTGAAAGGCGGCTTCGGCGTTCATCCGCTCCGTGGTGATCAGGTGGCTAACCTCCTCGTTCACCACCGGGTCCTCAAGCACGAGCAGGTGCGCCTCGAAGATCGCCGCGTCCTCCGCCCCCAAGCTCTCCGTGAACTTCCGCTGAATCTCGATGATCTGTCGGCGCGTTGCCACCAGCGCCTGCTCCAGTCGTGCCACCTCCCGCGGCACATCCGCCTCCGCCACCGTGTAGCGCGGCACCGCCTCGAATCCCACCCCCAACACCAGAATCCGCCCGCGGCAGACGCCGGCGGAAACGGGGATCCCCCGAAGGACCTTCTCCCCTGTCGGTGGCTGCTCGGACATGTCCGAGCATTATCCCGAAGCCGTCCCTACGGAAAGCGCAAAATGGCC
>CAYSPU010000379.1:0-3289 GCA_964432995.1 uncultured Verrucomicrobiota bacterium | reverse complement strand
CCGGCGCCCAACTCGCCTGCGTCCTGTTCCGCGGCACCGCCACCGCCCACCGCGAAGTCCTCGAAGACGGCCGGCGCCTGATCCTGCAGGGCGAACTGACCGTCTATGAACCCAGGGGACAATATCAGTTGGTCGTGCGCCAGATCGAAGTCCAGGGAGTCGGCGCCCTGCAACTGGCCTTCGAGAAGCTGAAACAGCGACTGGCGGCCCAAGGCTGGTTCGCCGCCGAACGCAAGCGCCCCCTGCCCCGTTACGCCGAACGCGTCGGAATCGTCACCTCACCCACCGGCGCCGCCCTCCGCGACGTCCTCCAGGTCGTCCGCCGCCGCCACCCGGCACTCGAGATCACCCTGGCGCCCTGCCGCGTCCAGGGCGAAGGCGCGGCCGACGAAATCGCCGCCGCCATCCGCCTGCTCCAGAAGTGGTCCGCAAGCCGAACCGACCGCCGGTTGGACGTCATCCTGGTAACCCGGGGCGGAGGAAGTCTCGAAGACCTCTGGGCGTTCAACGAAGAAACCGTGGCGCGCGCCGTGTTCGAGTCCACCATCCCCGTCCTCTCCGGCGTGGGCCATGAAATCGACTCCACCATCTGCGACTTCGTGGCTGACCTGCGGGCGGCGACTCCCACCGCCGCCGCCGAGTTGATGACCGAGGGATTCCATGCCTGCCGCCCGTTCGTCGCCGAAGCGCCCGAACGTCTGCGGGGAACTCTGGAGGACCAGTTGTTGCGCCGCCGCGACGCCGTCGCCCACTGGCGACGACGCCTGGACCGCCGCCACCCGCGCCGGCGCCTCCAGGAACATTGGCAGCGCCTGGACGAATTGCAGACCGCACTCCGCCGCTCCGCCCGGGGCGGCACGCGCGCGGCCTCGGCCGCCTGGCAGGCCCTCCGCCAGCGCTGGCGCCGCGTCGCGCCGCAGGCGCGGATCCGTCTGCTGCGAGAGCGCCTCGACCACCTCCTCCCCCAATTCCGGCAGCGAGCCCGCCAGCAGATCGCCTCTCGCCAGAACCACCTCGCGCAGCTTCAGTCCGCTCTTCGCCTCCTCTCGCCCCAGCACGTCCTCGAACGCGGATACTCGATCACTACCGACAGTCAGAGCGGCGCGATCATCCGCGAGGCCGCGTCGGTCCGCCCCAGGCAGCGACTGCGCACCCGCGTCCAGCACGGCGACTTCGAAAGCCTCGTCGATTGACCTTTCCCGTGACATTCCGCCTTCGCCCCGTATCTTCGTGCCCATGACGACGCGCACGCTGACCCTGGGCCATTCGCCGGATCCCGACGACGCGTTCATGTTCTACGCCTTGGCGAAAGGACTCATCCCCACAGGCGGCTTCCGCTTCGAACACATCCTCCAGGACATCCAAACGCTGAACGAGCGCGCCACGCGCGGAGAACTGGACATCACCGCCATCAGCATCCACGCCTACGCCCATGTCTGCGACCGCTACGCCCTCCTCCCCAGCGGCGCCAGCATGGGCGACGGCTACGGCCCGATGCTCGTCGCGCGCCAGGTCTACTCCCGCGACGAGATCCGACGCCAACGCATCGCCGTTCCGGGCACGATGACCACCGCGTTCCTCGCCCTCCAGCTCTGGCTCGGCCAACCCGCCCGCAGCTTCGATCACGTGGTGGTGCCCTTCGACCAGATCTTCCGCACCGTCCGGGACGGGGGCGCGGAGGTCGGCCTGATCATCCACGAAGGCCAGCTCACGTATGCCCGCGAGGGACTGAGCGTGTGCGCCGATCTCGGAGTCTGGTGGGGTACCGAGACCCATGGCCTGCCGCTGCCGCTCGGCGGGAATGTCATCCACAAACGATTCGATCCGGCGACGCGCAAATCCATCTCGGATCTGCTCACGGCCAGCATCCGCTACAGCCTCGAGCACCGCGCCGAAGCCGTCCAGCACGCCCTGCACTACGCGCGCGACATGGACCGCCAACTCGCCGACCGCTTCGTCGGCATGTACGTCAACCACTGGACACTCGACTACGGCGAGAAAGGCCGCGAGTCGATTCGCCGCCTCCTGGAACGCGCGCATGCCGCAGACCTGATCCCGCGGGCTCCGGAACTCGAGTTCGTGGTCTGAACCCGCGAAACCGTCGGCCTCCCGCTTCCCCCCATGCACTACCGCCGTTTCGGACGCACTGCCCTGGCGATGCCGGTGTTCACGTGCGGCGGCATGCGCTTCCAACACCGGTGGCACGACGTTCCCCCACGCCAGATCCCGGCGGACAATCAGGCGAACCTCGAGGCCATCGTGCACCACGCTCTCGAACTGGGCGTGAATCACTTCGAAACCGCCCGCGGATATGGCTCGTCCGAAATGCAGCTCGGATGGGTTCTGCCCCGCATCCCCAGGGAGAAGATCCTGGTGCAGGCCAAAGTCCCGCCCAAACCGAGCGCCGCCGCCTTCCGCAAGACCGCGGAGAAGTCCCTGAAACAGCTCAACCTGGACTACGTGGACCTCCTGGGTTTGCACGGCATCAACAACCCGACACTGCTCCGCTGGGCCCTCCGCCCAGGGGGATGCCTGGAGGTCGCCCGCCAACTCCGGAAAGAGGGCCGGGTCCGGCACATCGGGTTCTCCACCCACGGCAGCGTCGAACTCATCCTGGAAGCCATCCGCAGCGACGAGTTCGACTACGTCAACCTCCACTGGTACTTCGTCAACGACCTGCTCTGGCCGGCCGTCCAGGAGGCGCACCGGCGGGATATGGGCGTCTTCCTCATCAGCCCGAATGACAAGGGCGGCAGACTCTACCACCCGCCCCCGAAACTCCGCCAACTCTGCGCGCCCCTCAGCCCGATGCAGTTCCACGACCTCTACTGCCTCGCGCGACCCGAGGTCCACACCCTCAGCATCGGCGCCGTTCGCCCCACGGACTTCGACGAACACGTCGCCGCACTCGCTCACTACGGCACCCTGACCGAAACCGTGGGCCCCATCGAACAACGCCTCCGCACCGAAATGGAACGCGTCCTGGGCCCGGAATGGTGCCGACGCTGGTCCGAAGGCTTGCCCGACTACTCGGATGTCCCGGGGGAGATCAACGTCCGCGAGATCCTGCGGTTCTGGACGTTTGCCAAATCGCTGGACCTGGTCGAGTGGGCGCAGTCCCGCTACAACCTGCTGGGCCAGGGCGACCACTGGCTTCCCGGCGAGAACGCCGCCCGCGTGGAGCGATTCGACCTGCGCCCGGCCCTGTGCCGAAGTCCGTTTGCCGACCGCCTGCCCGCCCTCCTGGCGGAAGCCCATCGGATGCTGGCGGGACCACCCGAGACGCGCC
>CAYSPU010000378.1:0-3293 GCA_964432995.1 uncultured Verrucomicrobiota bacterium | reverse complement strand
CGCCAGGCCGGAAGCGGCCCGAAGCCGTTCATGTCTTCGCGATACCAGTCGATCCCCTGCGACTTGACCATGCCGTCCACGTGGTCGATCAGCCAGCCCAACGCGGCCGGGTGACCCAGGTTCAGCAGCGATCCGTGCGAGGTCCCCGGCAGCAGCCATTCGGGATGGTGCTTGCCGAGCCACGAGTCTGGATCGCCGACGCGTTCCGGCTCGAACCACAGGACGAACTTCATGCCGTGGGTATGGACCCAGTCGCTGAACGGCTTGAATCCCTGGGGATACTTCGTCGCGTCGATTTCCCAGGTGCCGGTGTTCAGCCAAGCATCTTTGCCCTTGTACGGGCCACCGGCGCTGGGATACCAGGTGGTCCCGCCGGCGCCGGCGTCGCGCCAGCAGATGTCCGGTTTGATCCCGGCATCGAGAAACGACTTTACATAGGCGCTGTCCTTCTCGCCCCCACCCACCTGAATCTGTGCGACGGGCGACTGCGTGCGGCCCTTCACCCGCGGCATGTTGTGCGCCACGTACCAGCGTCGCCACAGGTTCTGCGCAACCACCGCGTCGGTTCCCCGCCAGAACAACAGGGCGATCAACGGCGTGCGGATGGCTTCGCCCGGCTTCAGGACCAGGTGCGTGCGTTCCTGGCCGGCGCGAATCCGCAGGGTGCTTCCGGCATCACGCTCGAACAGCGATCGCCAATGCCCCGGCCAGCCGATGGCCAGGATGACGCCGCCGCCGGGCATCTGGAGGTTGTAGTACGGCCAGCCGTCCGGCCCATCGCAGGACTTGCCCGATGCGACGGGAGACCGCTTCTTGACCACGCCCGCACCCAGCGTGATCTGGTAGGGCGCAAAGCTGTCGCGCGTACACCAGTCGCCGTTGATCCCGTGCAGGACGAATTCGTCCCCACCGGCGCGCTGAAACCGCACATCCAGCCCTTCGACGCCGTCCAGGATCGGCGTGTTCTGGTTGCCGGTGTTCTTGAAGTACACCGTCCATTCGATGGCCGGGAAGTCGGCGTACTCGACCGCGACGCAGCGGACTTCCAAGGCCGTCTTCGGGTCGGTCCATGCCAGGGAATGCTCCGTGCGTGTTGTGTCGAGCTTCTTGCGATCCTGTTTCCTCGGCCAATCCGCCAGCAGCTTTTCGGAAGGCTGATTGCCGTAGACGAACGAAAACGGCGTCTTCGCCTTCGGTTCCAGAAGGTGCGTCTCGGTCCACTGGTCCTTTTGCCGTATTGCCTCTGGCTGCGTCAAGCCGGCCGCCGTCGCCAGGCCGCCCATCCACAACACTGCGGCTACGACACGGGCGGCAACATTCACACGCAACGGATTCATCATGGGTCTAACTTCTCCAGTTCGGCCTCGGCGAGGCGGCGCAACGGGGAATCGGGGGCACCGCCGGCGGCCGCCGCGCGAAAGAAGTCGGCGGCCTGTTGCGGCTGGTTGAGCCCCAGATAACGGTGTCCCAAAACATAAGCCAGAGGATCCCGCAGTTGCGGAGCCAGCGCCCCCTTGACGCCACCCCATCCCAAGAAATTCGTCGTGCCCTTCCACGTCAACCCCAACTGCACGATCTCGGTCGTGCCCAACGAGCCGCCCGCGAAGGCCGCGAGCAGCTGCTGGCTCAACGTCCACAACAGCTCTTCCTGCTCGGCCGAGAGTTCACCCGGCAGCGCTCGCTGATGGAGTAGTTCGAACGCGGCGAGGCAGATGGCTCCGCGTACGCCATCGCAGGCGAAGACGCCCTCAAAGGCGATCCGGCGGGCCAACGCATGCCCGCGGGGCGTGCGCCAGATGTCGCGCAGCAGCGCCGGCGTCACCCCCAACGACTTCGCGGCCAGGGCCGCGGGTGAAGTGCCCGATTCGATGGCAATCAGGAGGTTCATCAGGTGTCCGGCCTCGGCGTCGGAAAACTCGCCCGTCAAGGCCCGCAGGATCCCTGCCTGCAGCAGCATATTTCGTTGGGCCCACGCCTCGCGCTGCTGAAAGGAAATCGTCGGCAGCCCCCGGCGCCAGACTTGTTGCACCGCCGTCGTGTCGTCACGCCGTTCATGGAGGAAGCCCCGAATGAGGCACGCTCCGGAGAAGAAGATATAGGGAACGGTTTCCGGCTCGACGCGACGGAAGAAATCATCCAGGTCCTGCTCCGCAGAATCCCAACGCTCCTGCGCAATGTGAATCCGCGCCCGTTCCACGAGCAGCACGAGATGCGCGGGGTTGTACACACCCGGGGTGCGATAGAGCATCTGGTCCACGATCGCCAGGGCGCGTTTGGGATCCTGGCCGCAAACCAACCGAGCCCAACTCATCCGCATGTTGTCCCAATCCGGGTGTTTCCGGACGATCTCCTCAGCCACTGCGAGAGCCCGGTCCCGCTGCCCCATGAGCAGGCAAGCGTGCACCAAGGAATTCTGGTCGTACGCGATTCCGACCTCGGACACACCAAACAGCCGTCTTACGGCAATCAGCCGTTCGAGGTTGTTGAGCACGGTCGGATTGGGCCGGAGGACTAACGTGGACGGCGCGGATTCCTTGGCATAGAAAGCCATGATCCGGTTGCGGAGCTCGTCCGGGATCAGCGCGGCGAGGTTTTCGAAGCGAACGCGCCCCGATAGATTCTCGAAGATGGCCTCGGCCTCCGCCGCGTGGTTCTCCTGCAACCGCAGCGCCCACAACTGACAGGCGGCCAACACGGGCCAGCGTTCGTCCGACTGTGCGGCCAGCTCTTCGAACACACCGGCGGCCTCCTCGCCGCGATGCAAGGCGACCAGACACAAGCCTTCCTTGTAGCGGGCCTGTTCCAGCTCCTGGCCCTTGGCGGTCAGGCCCTGGGCACGGTAAAAGGCGAGGGCCTCCGGAAACTGTTCATTGGCGAAAAACTCGTCGCCGCGTTCCAAGGGGCTGGGAGCGGAGGGCAGAAGCTGATGGTAACCCGTCAGTTGCGCAAGCCCCACGCCGGCGGGCCATAACAGGCCGAAGACGGTCGCCGATCCGCCCCGGAGTGGAAACAAGTCCTCGAAGGTCAGGGCGGTGGGATCGCCGACCTGAAACCGCAGCCGCTCCCGTTCGCGAGTGGCCAAGAGTCGCAGCGGTCCCGACGGCAGACTTGAGATCAGCACGCTCTGCTCCCGGATCGGAACATTGTTCCGCAAGATCATCAGGGTCACCGCCCCGGCTGTGGCGCGCAAGGAAGACGAACTGGAGGCGCTTGGCGAAGAGATCATGGCGTGCAACGGTTCCTTCCGGGGCATTCGCGCCAGCAATACCGGCGACGATGCGCTGGGCGAGGCC
>CAYSPU010000377.1:0-3307 GCA_964432995.1 uncultured Verrucomicrobiota bacterium | reverse complement strand
CGCCGGAAACCGGTGGTTCGGGAACAGCATCTCGCGGCGCCCTCGGAGAGGTCGCCCTACCTCTCATGCGAGGCGGTATCCCAGAATGGGTGGGGGGCTTCATGGGGAGGGGCACCTGGCCCTCAATCCGGCGCGCGTTGTTACAGCAGGCCGGTTGCCTCGACGGCCCTGACGCTCTCGGCTGGATCATGGTGCACTTGGGCTTGCCACCCGAGCCGCCGCGCCGTGGCGACGTTTTCCGCGCGGTCATCCAGGTAGAACAACTCCGCGCCACGGAAGCCGGACATCGATTCCGCCACGCGATAGATGTGCTCGGCCGGCTTCATGCAGCCGTGTTCGAACGAGTAGACAAAACCGCTGGAGCCGGCCAGGAACGGGCAGGCTTCGCGAATGTGCGCGATGGCGATCTCGTTGGTATTGGACAGAATGTAGCAGGGGACGGCGCGCTGTCGCAACCTGGTGTGGAGGGCCACCATGGGTGCAACGGGCGTGAAGATCTCGGCGAAGTGCCGGCGGAAGTCGGCGTAGCCGAGGCGGTAACCGGTGGCGTCCCGCACGGCGCGGTAGAATTCCTCGCTCGTCAGTTGCCCGCTCTCGAAGCGGTCGAGCAGTGGGGTGGCAAACAGCAGTCGGTGGACCGCTTCCGGCGCGACGTTGCCCGCCGCGGCCAGGCGCCCGGTCGCCAGCCCGTAGTCGAAATCCAGCAGGACCTTCCCCAGATCGAAGATGACCGCGCGCGCGGAAGTCATGAGCATTCGCGGCGTCCCTCCAGCGCGCGTCGCAGGGTGACTTCATCCGCGAATTCGAGGCCGCTGCCCGCCGGGAGGCCGTAGGCAATGCGCGTGATTCGGCGTCCGGGGCGCGCCAGTCGTTTGGCGAGGTAGTAACTGGTGGCGTCGCCTTCCACGCTGGTTCCCAGCGCCAGGATCACCTCCTGGATCGGCTCGGCGGCGAGTCGCGCTTCCAACGCGTCCACCCGGAGATCCTCGGGGCCCGTTCCGTTCAGGGGGGAGATGACGCCTCCCAGGACGTGATAGCGACCGTGGAACGTGTGGCTCTTCTCGAGGCTCAGAATATCGACCGGTTGCTCGACCACGCAGACGACGGCCGGATCGCGCTGCGGATCCTGGCAGAGGGGGCACGGCTGTGCCTCGGTGAGGCCGCCACAGATCGAGCAGCGTTGGATGCGCTCCCGGGCCGCCACAAGCGCCGCGGAGAGCCGCCGGACGGCATCGGGTTCCTCCTGGACAACGTGCAGTGCCAGGCGTTCCGCGGAGCGCGGCCCAATACCGGGGAGTTTGGCCAACTCGGAAACCAGGTCCCGAAAAGGAGGCGGAAGAGTGCTCATACGCGCAGCCGCCGACCGCAAGTCATGCACGACCGCAGCGGACGATCGATCCGGTGCCCATCAGCCCAGGCCGGGAAGCCCCAGTCCGGAGGTTACCTTGCCCATCTCCGCCGCGTAGACCTCCTTCGCCTGGCCCAGGGCATTGTTCACGGCCGTGAGAACAAGGTCCTCCAGGAGCGCCGCGTCCGCGGGGTTGATCGCTTGCGGATCGATCCGGATCGACGCGATGGTGTTGTCGCAGCGCGCCACCACCTTGACCGCCCCGCCACCGCTCGAGGCCTCGACCGTCCGGTTGGCGAGTTGGGCCTGCATTTCTTCGGCCTGCCGCTGCACACGCGCGGCCTGTTTCATGAGTTTGCCGATACTGGACATAGTGAGTTCTCGGTTCGTTTCGGGTCAGGCCCGGACGTCGACAATCTGGGCTTTGAACACCTCGAGCGCCTTCTGGATGAGCGGGTCGTTCTTGAAATCGTCTTTGGAAAACGGCACGGGCTCCGTCTTCGCCTTGGGACCGGGTGCGACCGCAGGGGCCGGCTTGGGGGGCGGCGGCGCGGTTGGAGGAGTGGTCTTCTTGACGTCGGTGGCTGCCGCCGTCGGGCGGTGGGCCTGGGCAAAGCGCACTTGCGCTCCGGCGACGCCGAGTTCCGCGAGCCGCGTCTGGATCAGCGCCCGGTTGCGGTCGGTGTTCACCAGGTCGAGGTGCTCGGCCGATTCCGCCGCGAAACCGATCGTCAGCACCCCGCCCTCGAGCGCAAGCGGCTGCGCCTCCGCCAGGTAACTCTTCAGGAATTGGCTTTGGCGTCCCACGGCCTCGATCAGGCTCGCCCAGAGAGCTTGCAGGTCGCCCGGGGCGGGTGCCGCGAGCGGAGCGGGCGGTGTTGGCGGGGCAGGGGAGGGCGGCGGGTCGGATGCGGTCGTGGTGGAGGAGGGATCCGGACGGGGGAGGCGGATGGCGGTTGGGGCCGGCGCCGGGGTTGTCGGTTCGGTCGCGGCGCCCCGCAGTTGCGTCAAGCGCTGCAGGACCTGGTCGAGGCTCACGGATTGTCGGGCTTCGATGGCCTTGAGGAGGGCCACCTCCAGCACGATGCGCCGCGACGTGGCATCGCGCAGGCGGGCTTCGCTTTCGGTGAGCACTTCGAGGACGCGGGTCAATTCCTCGCGGCTGGCGAGGGCGGCCTGCGGTTTGAGGGCCTGCGCTTCCATCTCGGAGACCTGCAACAGGGAGAGGTCGCCGCGCGTCACCTGGTAGAGCATGAGGTTGCGGCAGTGTCCCAGGAGGTCGGAGAGCAGTCGTCCGGGGTCCTTGCCGTTCCGGCACAAGGCATCCACGGCCCGCAACACGGGCTCCGCCTGGCCGGAAAGCACGCCTTCGAACAGCGAGAGGATCTCCCCCTGCGCCGTGAGGCCGAACATGGAAAGGACATCCTCCTCCTCGATGCGCTCGCCGCAGAAGCTGATCAATTGGTCCAGGGCCGACTCGGCATCGCGCATGCCGCCGTCGGCGCCGCGGCCGATGGCGTAGAGCGCCGTGTCACTGATGGCGACCTTCTCCAGGCGGGCGATGGTTGCCAGGTGTTTGACGATCAGGGCCGTGGGAATCCGCCGCAGATCGAAGCGCTGGCACCGCGAGAGGATGGTCGGCAGGACCTTCTCCGGTTCGGTGGTGGCGAACATGAACTTCACATGCGCGGGGGGCTCCTCCAGCGTCTTGAGCAGGGCGTTGAAGGCCTCCTTGGTGAGCATGTGGACTTCGTCGATGATGTAGATCTTGAACTGGGACGAAGCCGGCGCGTAGCGAGCCGTTTCGCGCAGCTCCCGGATTTCGTCGATTCCCCGGTTGCTGGCGCCATCGATCTCGAAGACGTCGAGCGAGCGGCCCTCGGCAATCTCCGCACACCGCGGGTCGTCGTCCGGGAACTCCACCTTCGGGCCGCCGGTGCAGTTCAGGCACTTGGCGAA
>CAYSPU010000376.1:0-3368 GCA_964432995.1 uncultured Verrucomicrobiota bacterium | reverse complement strand
CTACGAGCGCTTCACCAATGTCCAGTTGACGCGCTTCAACAATCTGACCAGCGGTCAGGTCTACCAGACGGTCATCGACAAGGAACGCCGCGGCGACTACCTGGGCAAGACGGTGCAGGTGATTCCGCACGTGACGGACGAGATCCAGAATCGGATTCATGAGATTGCCGAGCAGAGCCAGGCGGACGTGCTCATCACCGAGATCGGCGGGACGACCGGGGACATCGAGGGGCTGCCGTTTCTGGAGGCGATTCGGGAATTCGCGCTCGAAGTGGGGCCGTCGAATGCCATCTTCCTCCACGTCACCTACGTTCCGTTCATCAAGGCGGCGGGCGAGCTGAAGACCAAGCCCACCCAGCAATCGGTGGCCAAGCTGCGCGAGATCGGGCTCGCGCCCCAGGTCCTGGTCTGCCGCTGCGACCGGCCGCTGGACAAGGAGTTGCGGCAGAAGATCTCGATGTTCTGCAACGTGCCGTTCGAGGCTGTGATCGAGGAAAAGGACGTCGACCACAGCATCTACGAGGTCCCGTTGATGCTCCAGCGGGAGCGGGTGGACGACATCGTCTGTCGTCTGCTGCATCTCGACACCGCCCCGGCGAAGATGAGTCACTGGCAGGAGGTCATTCGCAAGCTGATCGCGCCGCAGCATCGGGTGCGGATCGGGGTGGTGGGCAAATACATCGAACTGCAGGATGCCTACAAGTCGGTCTACGAGGCCGTCAGCCACGGCGGGATCGCCAACGACTGCGGTGTGGAAATCGTGAAAGTGGACGCGGAGGAGATCGAGCGGGTGGGGGCGGAGAAGGTGCTGAAGGGGTTGGGGGGGGTGCTGGTGCCCGGCGGGTTCGGCAAGCGCGGCACCGAGGGCAAGATCCAGGCGGCGCGCTACGCCCGGGAGACCAAGCTGCCGTATCTGGGGCTCTGCCTCGGGATGCAAATTGCCACGATCGAGTTCGGGCGGGGCGTCCTCGGCCTCGAGAAGGCACATTCAACGGAGTTCGACTCGAGCACTCCGCATCCGGTGATCGCGCTGCTGGACGACCAGCGGAGGGTGACCAAGAAAGGGGGCACGATGCGGTTGGGGGCCATGCCCTGCCAACTGCTCGTGGGCTCGAAGGCCTCGACGCTCTACGGCGCGTTTGTGGTCAACGAACGGCACCGCCACCGCTACGAATTCAACAATGCCTACCGCGCCCGCTACGAGGCGGCCGGCTTTGTCCTGAGCGGCACCTCTCCGGACGGGAAACTGGTCGAACTCGTCGAGTTGGCGGATCACCCGTTCTTCATGGGGTCGCAGTTTCATCCCGAGTTCCGGAGCAAGCCGCACCAGCCGCACCCGTTGTTCCGGGGTTTCATCGCGGCGGTCTATCGGCATCTCCACCCGAGCCGGCCCTGACCCGGCCCGGGTCCTCCGCCTCCGGAGCCGCCGCCTCCCGCCCGCACCGGCCCCATGACCTACGCTGAGACCATCCAGTTCCTCTATGACCTCCGGCTCTTCGGACTGAAGCTCGGTCTCGACAATGTCGTCCGCCTCGCGACGCTGGCCGGTCGGCCGCAGGACCGGCTGCGCTTCGTGCACGTGGCCGGCACCAACGGCAAGGGGTCAACCTGCGCGATGCTCGAGGGCATCTACCGCGCCGCGGGATTGAAGGTGGGCTTGTTCACTTCGCCGCACCTCGTTTCCTTTCGCGAGCGGATTCAGGTCGACCGGCGGCTGATTACGGAGGAGGCGGTGGTTCGCCTGGTGGACGAGTTGCGGGCTGGCTTGCGCGATTTTCCGGCCGACCATCACCCCACGTTTTTCGAGGTGGTCACGGTCCTGGCGCTGCGGCACTTCGCCGAGCAGCAGTGCGATCTCGTGGTGTGGGAAACGGGGATGGGCGGCCGCCTGGACGCCACGAACATCGTTGACCCGCTGGCCAGTCTCATCACCAACATCCAGTTCGACCATCAGAAGTGGTTGGGCAGCACACGGACCGAAATCGCCGCGGAGAAGGCCGGGATCATCAAGCCCGGCGTTCCGGTGCTGACCACGACCGACGATCCCGACGCCCTGGCGGTGATTGAAAGAACCGCGCGGGAGAAGCAAGCGCCCCTGACCGTGTTGGGTCCGGAGCGTGTCAAGCGGGAGTGGCCGGCCGACCGTCCGCTCGCGCTCCTGGGGGAGCATCAAAAGGTGAACGCGGCGTTGGCGCTCGGGGCGGTCGAGGCGCTGGCAACGCAGATCCCCGTGAGCGCGGCGGCGGGGCGTCAGGGTTTGGGCTCGGTGCGTTGGCCCGGACGCCTGCAGAAGGTCGAATTGCCCGGCGGCCGGGTGGCACTCCTGGACGGCGCGCACAACCCGGCGGGGGCCGAGACCCTGCGGGCGGCGCTCGCTCAGTATTACCCGGGGGAGCGTCCGGCCCTCATTCTGGGGATTCTCCAGGACAAAGACTGGGCGGCGATGTGCGAGACCTTGGCGCCTTTGGCCAGCCGTCTTCTGTTGGTCCCGGTCAAGAGCGAGCGTTCCGCTCCCCCCGAGGCGCTGCAGGCCACTTGCCAGAAGGCCGCGCCGGGTGTTCCCCTGACGGTCTGTCATTCCCTGGGGGAGGCATTGGCCGGATCGGAGAACGATCCGTTTCGGCTCGTCGCGGGTTCACTCTACCTGGTGGGGGAAGCCCTGGAGTTACTGCACGTCTCGCCGGCGAACGGCCGCGAGGAGCGGGGCCTCAACGAGTGGGGCCCCGGCGGGGGAACCGCGAAAAGCCTTTGACGCTTCCGCTGGTTCTTCGCATTGTCCGGTCGTGTTCACATCCGCGTCCAAGGCTCTCTGGTTGCTTGTCCTGATTCTGCTGGCCGGGGGTTGTGCCGGGCCGTCGCCGGAGCCGGCAGCGGAGGCGACCCCCGTGCTGAGGTATCCGGAGACCCTGACCACCAATGCGGTCGATCGGTATCACGGCACGTCGGTCGCCGATCCCTACCGGTGGCTCGAGGACGACCGGGCGCCGGCCACCCTGGCCTGGGTACAGGCGCAGAACGCGGTGACCTTTCGCTACCTCGAGAGCATCCCGGAGCGGGCCGCCATTCGCGCCCGCCTGGCCAGTCTCTGGGACTACGAGCGCTACGGCGTCCCGTTCAAGCGAGGTTCCCGCTACTTCTTCACGCGTAACGACGGCCTCCAGAACCAGAGCGTTCTCTACACCGCCACCTCCCTGCAAGGCGAGCCGACCGTGCTGCTCGACCCGAACGGGCTTTCGACCGACGGCACCGTGGCGCTCACGAGTTTCGCGGTGACCGAGGACGGCCGGCGCCTGGCCTATGGCATTGCCACCGCGGGTTCCGACTGGCAGGAATGGCGTGTCCGCGATGTGGCTGCCGCAACCGATCTC
>CAYSPU010000375.1:0-3420 GCA_964432995.1 uncultured Verrucomicrobiota bacterium | reverse complement strand
TTTGAAGAGGACTTCGAGGAGCTTGGCGACGTCGTGGAAGTGGAGGCCCGTGGTGGGCTCGTCGAGGATGTAGAGCGTTTGGCCGGTGCTCTTGCGGGCGAGTTCGGCGCCCAGCTTGACCCGCTGGGCCTCGCCTCCGCTGAGGGTGGTGGCGGCCTGGCCGAGTCGCAGATAGCCAAGCCCCACCTCGCCCAAGGTCAGGCAGGCGTCATGGATCTGCGGCACCGCCCGGAAGAAATGGGAGGCCTCGTCCACAGTCATGCCGAGGACGTCGGCGATGTTCATCCCCTTGTAGGTGATCTCGAGGGTCTCCCGGTTGTAGCGGCGGCCGCCGCAGGCCTCGCACGTGACATAGACCGGCGGCAGGAAGTGCATCTCGATCCGCAGCAGACCGTCGCCCTGGCATTTCTCGCAGCGACCGCCCTTGACGTTGAAACTGAACCGCCCGGCACCGTAACCCCGGATCCGCGCCGCCGGCAGGCGCGCGAACAGATCGCGGATATGGTTGAACATCCCCGTGTAGGTGGCGGGATTGCTGCGCGGCGTCCGGCCAATGGGGGTCTGGTCAATCACGATCACCTTGTCCAGGTGTTCGATGCCGTGCAACTCGCGATGGGCTCCCGGGCGTTCCTTCGATCCGTAGAGCCGGCGGAAGAGGGCCCGGCGGAGAATGTCGTCCACCAACGTGCTCTTGCCGGAACCGCTGACCCCCGTCACGCACGTCAGGGTGCCCAGCGGGATCCGAACGTCGATGTTCCGCAGGTTGTTCTCCCGCGCGCCGAGGACCTCCAGCCAACCCCGGTCCCGCGAGGGGGCCACGCGGCGACGCGGCACCGGGATGGACAACTCGCCGCGCAAATAGCGGGCGGTCAGCGACCGGGGGCTGGCCAACACCTCCTCCAGGGGGCCCGCCGCCACCACTTCCCCGCCGTGCACCCCCGCCCCCGGCCCCAGGTCGACCACGTAGTCCGCCCGGCGAATGGTCTCCTCATCGTGCTCGACCACGATGACGGAGTTGCCGGCGTCGCGCAGCCCTTCGAGCGTGCGCAGGAGCCGTTCATTGTCCCGCTGGTGCAGGCCGATACTGGGCTCGTCCAAAATGTAGAGGACACCCACCAGGCCGGCCCCGATCTGCGTGGCGAGCCGGATCCGCTGCGCTTCGCCACCGCTCAACGTGCCGCTCTCGCGGTCCAGCGTCAGATAGCCGAGGCCGACATCCTGGAGGAACCTCAGGCGCGACCGGATTTCGCGAATGATGTCGGTGGCGATGCGGGTCTGGAATTCTGTCAGCTTCAAGGAGTCGAAGAACTCGATGGCTTGCGCGATGGCCAGAGCGCAAACGTCCATGATCGAGAGACCGGGAATGGGCCGGGGCGTTCGCGGTTTGCCGTCGAGCGCGGGGAACCGTTGCGAAGCTTCGGCGCCGCCCAGGGTCACGGCGAGCACTTCCGGACGGAGACGTTTGCCGTTGCAGGCGTCGCAGAAGCGCGGGCTCATGTACCCCTTCAGGCGATTGCGGGTGAACTCGCTTTCGCTTTCCTGGAAGAGGCGCTCCAGGTTCGGGATGACGCCCTCGAACGGCCGGCGCACCTTGCTCATCTTCCCCGCCCGCCAAAAATGGAACTCGACCTCCTCGCCGCCGGACCCGCGGAGCAGGATGTTGCGGAACTCCTCCGGGAGCCTGCGGAACGGGGTCTCGAGATTCTGCCCGTAGTGCTGGGCGACCGCGCGGATCATGCTCTTGTAGTAGGTGATCATCCGCTTGCCGCCACGCCGCCACGCCGTCACCGCTCCTTGCTCGAGGGACTTCTCCGGGTCCGGCACCACCAACCCCTCGTCGAACACCATCTTCTGGCCCAGCCCATGGCAAACCGGACAAGCCCCGAAGGGCGAATTGAAGGAGAAATGCTTGGGCGTGGGGACCTCGTAGCTGCGGCCGGTGGCTGCACTGTGCATCCGGTTCGAGTGCAGGGTTTCGATCCAGCGCGTCGGGTCGCCGCCGGAATCCTGGTGGAGCAACCGCAGGCTCCCCTCCCCCCACTTCAACGCCGTCTCCACCGAGTCGCTCAGCCGGATCCGGACCCGGTCGTCGATCACCAACCGATCCACCACCGCCTCGATGGTGTGCTCCTTCCGCGCATCCAGCAGGATCCGCGCGTTGGCCTCGAGCTCGACCACCTGGCCATCCACCCGTGCCCGGACGAAACCCTCGCGGGCCAGGCGTTCGAGCACATCCCGAAACTCGCCCTTGTCACCGCGCACGACGGGCGCGAGCACCTGGATGCGGGTCTTGGGCGGCAAGGCGAGGATCTTGTCGACGATCTCGCTCGTGGTCTGCGGGGCCATCGGTTGGCCGGTGGTGGGGCAATGCGGTTGCCCGACGTGGGCGAACAACAACCGGAGGTAGTCGTAGATCTCCGTCGTCGTGGCGATCGTCGAGCGGGGGTTGGCGCCCGCGGTGCGCTGTTCGATGGCGATCGCGGGGGAGAGCCCCTCGATGTAGTCCACCTCCGGCTTCTGCAACTGGTCCAGGAATTGCCGGGCGTAGGCGGAGAGGGACTCGACGTACTTGCGTTGGCCTTCGGCGAAGAGGGTATCAAAGGCGAGCGACGACTTTCCCGAACCGCTGAGGCCGGTAATGACCACCAACCGGTCCCGCGGCAGATCCAGCGTGAGGTTCTTCAGATTGTGCTCGCGCGCCCCGCCGATCCTGATGAATTCCTTCGCCACAACCGTGCTCTTCCGCCCACAGGCGGTCCGCTACCCTAGCTCGACGTTCCGGGTTTGGGAAGTATTCGACGACAGCCTTCTCCACCGGTTGTTGCCAATCCCGCCGCCGAGGCGGGATCTGGGTTTCTTGAACACTCTTGCCGAGCCGGTTGTCCATTCGGCAAGATCACCGCCGCCATGAATACAGGTATCAGTGCGATCAACGACGAAGTCCAACAGGCCAGTACCTTCCTTCCCCCTCTCCTCCAGGAGATCAACCAGGTCATCGTCGGCCAGAAATACCTCGTCGAGCGCCTCCTCATCGGCCTGCTCGCCAACGGCCACGTCCTCCTGGAAGGCGTCCCCGGCCTCGCCAAGACCCTCTCCGTCAAATCCCTCGCCGCCACCATCCATGCCCGCTTCGCCAGGCTCCAGTTCACCCCGGACATGCTCCCCGCCGACGTCATCGGCACCCAGATCTACAACCCTCAGTCCGGAGGATTCAGCACCCGGAAAGGCCCCATCTTCGCCCACCTGATCCTGGCCGACGAAATCAACCGCGCCCCGGCCAAGGTTCAAAGCGCGTTGCTCGAGGCCATGCAGGAGAAACAGGTCACCATCGGCGACCAGACCTTCCCCCTCGAGGAACCGTTCCTCGTCCTCGCCACGCAGAACCCCATCGAACAGGAAGGCACCTACCCCCTCCCCGAG
>CAYSPU010000374.1:0-3487 GCA_964432995.1 uncultured Verrucomicrobiota bacterium | reverse complement strand
CATTCTGGGATACCACTTCGCATGAAAGGTAGGGCGACCTCTCCGAGGGCGCCGCGAGCTGCTGTCCGAACCTGTCCCCAGGACGTGCCCTGAGCACCCGATTGGATTATGAGAACCGTCCGTTTCGGCATCATTGGTTGCGGCCTGATGGGGCGCGAGTTCGCCAGCGCCGCCGCGCGCTGGTGTCATCTCCTGAACACCGACGCGCAGCCCGAGATCGTGGCGGTGTGCAACCGCAGCCCGAAACCATTCGAGTGGCTCCGCCGCCATTTCCCCGGCATCCGGCAGTACACCCACGACTACGGCGAGGTCCTGGCGAATCCCGCCGTGGAAGCCGTTTATCTGGCGGTGCCTCATCATCTCCATCAGGAAATGGCCTGCGCCACCCTCAACGCCGGCAAACATCTCATGGCCGAGAAACCGGTCGGCATCGACCTCGCCGCGAATCAGGCGATCCTCGACTGTGCCGGCACCCATCCGGAGCTCCTGGTGCGGTGCGCGTCGCAATGGGTCTTCCACCCGGCCGCGCAACGCATTGGGGATCTCGTGGAGCGCGGCGCCATCGGCCGGGTCCTCGAAGTCACCGCGGGCTTCCTGCACTCCAGCGACCTGGACCCCGCCAAACCCATCAACTGGAAGCGCCAGGTCGAATTCAACGGCGAATACGGCGTGATGGGAGACCTGGGCATGCACGTCTGTGCCCTCCCCTTCCGGGCCGGTTGGGTGCCTCGCAATGTGCGGGCGCTCCTCTCGAACATCGTCACCGAGCGCCCCGATGACCAGGGAAGGATGGTCCCGTGCCGAACCTGGGACAACGCCACCCTGCTCTGCGATACGCTGGACCCCGCAAGCGGAGAGTTCTTCCCCATGACGCTCAAACTGCAGCGCATCGCCCCGGGTCAGAAGAACACCTGGTTCATCGAGGTCCTCGGCACGAAGACCTCGGCCCGGTTCACCACGCGCGACCCCAAGCGGTTGGACGTGCTCGAGTACCGCGGTGGCGAGCAGGTCTGGGGTCATGCCGAGACCGGGCACGAAACCGCCTTCCCCACGATCACGGGGCCGATATTCGAGTTCGGCTTTCCCGACTCCATCCTCCAGATGTGGGCGGCATTCCTGCACGAACTCGTTCACGGACGACCGCCAAGGCGATTTGCCGGATGCGTCCTCCCTGCGGAAGTGTCGCTCAGCCACCGTCTGTTCACCGCCGCGCTCGCCTCCCACAGACACCGGACGGTCGAATCCCTCTGAAACGCCCGCTGCCGAGGCAACCATGCTCCGCTGGGTCGAGCTCCACCACTACTCGTGTGGTGTCCCCCAATTGGCTGGTGGTTCGTTGCGCCCAGAATGACCTGGGGCGAGGCGCAAATAAGGAGCATCCCCGCAGCGGGCTGTGACTGACGAGCTCGAACGCCGACCACGCCGAGCAGCATGGAAGCGATCTGCGTCGTTCCGCGTCTTCTGCGGGCAAAAACCAAACTCGCCCCCTTCCCCCGAGTGGACAATCTAAAGGACTGACCCCGCACCTCGAACGCTTGTCTTTCGGGAGCCGACGGATACTCTATCTCGTGTCGGGGCGAGAGGTGACGATGAGGACACGGTTGCAGACCGAACAGAACTACGGACGATTCGAGGGCGACGATCGGTCGTGGGACGCGGCATTTTGGCAGCGGCAGGGCTGCGAGGCGATATTTGCGGCCGTCTGGGAGATGATCCTGGATCACCGCCTACTGACTACCGGAGATGCTACAGAGCCCAGACTTCAAAGAGCTGTTGAAGCTCTTGGAAAGGCATGATGTGCGCTACCTGGTCGTGGGCGGGTACGCAGTCATGCTTTGCTCGGAGCCGAGATGGACGAAGGACCTGGACTTGTGGATTGCGCTGGAC
The DNA here is from genome assembly GCA_964432995.1 of uncultured Verrucomicrobiota bacterium. Classification (GTDB taxonomy): domain Bacteria; phylum Verrucomicrobiota; class Verrucomicrobiia; order Limisphaerales; family JAHDYP01; genus CAYSPU01. The sequence goes on along the minus strand of CAYSPU010000374.1, from coordinate 1,600 downwards.
CTTCCGAACGCCCGGGCGGTGTTCCGTGCCCTGCGGGAGTTTGGTGCCCCTCTTGCCCACCTGACGGAAGAGGACTTCGCAACGCCCGGCTACTTCTATCAGATGGGCAACCCACCACTGCGAGTCGATGTCATGATGGGAATCCCAGGAGGCGATTTTGACGCCGCCTGGACGAGGCGAAACACCATTCGTTTGGGCGACTGTCAGTTCCTGAACAACTCCGATGGGCCATTCGATGCGGAGGAGGTCCACCTTCGTCGCGTCGCCGAGACCGAAGTGGGCCACCAGGGTCTGGTCGCCGTCGCTAGCTGTGATCAATCGCAGTTGCCGCATGGTCTTTCCGCGGATGGTCGCCGTGGCGAAGACCTTTGCGCCCACCGCAAGCTTGTCCGACGCCATACCCTGCAGCTTCACTCCAAGCCAGTGGCTGGTGTTGCCGTTGTTCAGTTACAGAAAGTTCACGCATCCTCGGATGTTCGGCACAAACAAGTCCAGGAATCCGTCGGCGTTGAAGTCAACCCAGCCCCCAGTTGCGGCGTTGTCGCAAGAGTCGCTCACGGGACTGCCTCGGAAGATCTCCTCGAAGTTGCCGTCGCCCAGGTTTCGCCACAGGCGGTTCCGCTCCCCCTCAACAAGTAGATCCAGATAGCCGTCGTTGTCGAAGTCGCCCCACGCGGCATTCACACGATCACCAACCTCAGATAGGATTGGCTCGGGGATTCCCTCGGCGACATCTTCCCCTGGGCCTTCCGACTCCCGGTCACCCGTACTGCCGCTTGCCAAGCCAAAAGCCTCGGCTCCGTTGCGATACTCGGGATCCGCCAGGAGTGCAATCAAGAGTGGACCATAGCCCGAGATCCAAGGCGAGCGGAGAAAACGATGGCCATGGACCAGAGCGAGGTCGAGATCGTGTTCAGATACACCGTCAGCTTGCCTCCAGGTTCGCCGGGTCGAGACGGGGCGCCAGGAGGTGGATGACCAGCAAGGCGGCCAGGTAGGCCCCGCCAGCCAGGACGAATACCGGGACGTAACTGCCCGTCGCCTGGAGAATCGCGCCCACCAACATGGCGATGAACATGCCGCCAACGGCCCCCGCCGTGCCGCCAAGGCCCACCACCGATCCCACCGCCGTGCGCGGAAACATGTCCGACGCCAGCGTGAACAGGTTGGCGGACCACCCTTGATGCGCCGCTGCTGCCAGCGAGATCAAACCCACCGCCACCCACAGGTTCGACACCTTGGCGGCGAACATGACCGGCACGACGGACAACGCGCAGAGCAGCATCGCCAGCTTCCGCGCGCGGTTGTGACTCCAACCCAGCTTGAGGAACCAGCCCGAAAGCCAGCCGCCCCCAATACTGCCCACGTCGGCCACGAGGTAGATCGCAACCAGCGGCAATCCGATGGTCTTCAGGTCCAGTTGATGGTTGCGGTGGAGGAAATCCGGAATCCAGAACAGGTAGAGCCACCAGACGGGGTCGGTCAGGAACTTGCCGAGGGCGAACGCCCACGTCTGACGATGAGGCAAGAGCCTCCGCCAGGGAACCCTGGCAACGAGATCAGGCGGGTCGCTGCGGAGATAGGCCAGTTCCGCCGCGTT
>CAYSPU010000373.1:0-3505 GCA_964432995.1 uncultured Verrucomicrobiota bacterium | reverse complement strand
GTCGGCGACTTCGACGGCGACGGTCTCCCCGACCTCTGTCTGACCCGGCCGACGGGTGGGCCGCGCCTCTATCGGAACCTCGGGGATTGCCGGTTCACCAACGTCACCGCGCAGGCCGGGTTGCGCGACGACGACTCCTGGACCACCGGCGCCACCTTCACAGACCTCAACGGCGACGGCCGCCTCGACCTCTACCTCTGCTGCTACGACCGTCCCAACCGCCTCTACATCAACCGGGGCGACGGCACCTTCGCCGAACAGGCCAAGGCCTTCGGCCTGGACTTCAACGGCGCCAGCCTGATGATGGCCTTCGGCGATTACGACCGCGACGGGCACCTCGACGGCTATCTCCTCACCGCCGGCCTCATTCCCAAACCGTTCCAACGTTTCCGAGTCAATTTCGTCGACGGCCGTCCCGTTGTGCCCGAGGAATTGCAGGAATACTGGCAGATCTTCTACCTCCCCGGCGAACGCGCCGCCGCCGCCGAAGCCGGCCAGTTCGACCACCTCTACCGCAACAACGGCAACGGAACGTTCACCGACGTCAGCCGCGCCGCGGGCATCGGCGGCTGCGACTTCGGGAACGCCGTCATCTGGTGGGACTACAACCACGACGGCTGGCCCGACCTCTACGTGGCCAATGACTACTTCGGCCCCGACCGGCTCTATCGCAACAATCGCAACGGCAGCTTCACCGAGGTCTCGCGAGACGTCCTGCCCCACACCCCCTGGACCTCCATGGGTGCCGATGCCGCTGACTTCAACGGAGACGGCCTGATCGATCTCGTGGGCACCGATATGTCCGGCACCACGCACTATCAGCGGATGATCGACATGATCGACGTCGAGAAGAGCGCCTGGTTCCTCGAACACCCCGAACCCCGCCAATACATGAGGAACGCCCTCTTCTTCAACACCGGGATGGACCGGTTCCTGGAAGCCGCCTACCTGGCGGGCTTCGCCCACACCGACTGGACCTGGTCCGTCATCGCCGGGGACCTCGACAACGACACCCGCGTCGACATCTTCATACCGAACGGAATGACTCGCAACTGGATGGACGTGGACCTCGCCACGCGGGCAAAGGCCCTCCCCCCGGAGGACTTCGCCAGCTTCTGGCGCGCCCAACCCGTCCGGGCCGACACCAACCTGGTCTTCCGCAACCTGGGGGACTTCCGCTTCCAAAGCGTCGGCTCCGCTTGGGGGCTGAACTGCCCCGGCCCGACCTTCGGCTCTGTCCTGGCCGACCTGGATGGCGACGGCGATCTCGACCTGGTGGTCAACGATTTCGAGAAGCCCTCCCGCATTCTTCGCAATGGTTCCCGGGGCCAACACCGGGTCGCTTTCCGCCTCGAAGGGACCGGTGCGAACCGTTTCGGAATCGGCGCCACCCTCCACCTCGAAACCACCGCCGGCCGCCAACTCCGATACCTCACCGGCTCCCACGGCTTCATGTCTTCGGCTGAACCGGTCGCCCACTTCGGTCTCGGCCCCGAGGACCGGATCCGCCAGCTCACCGTCCTCTGGCCGTCGGGTAACCAAACCACTTACCAGGACCTCCCGGCAGACCGCCTCTACACACTTGCGGAACCGGCAGCCGCCACACCCGCAGTCTCTCCGCCGCCGACACCGCCGGCCACCTGGCTCGTCTCCTCAACCGCCTTGGCCGGCGTCCGACACCAGAAAGCGCCCTTCGACGATTTCCAACGCCAGCCGCTCTTGCCCTGGAAACTCTCCATGTTCGGACCGGGCCTCGCCTGCGGTGACGTCGACGGCGACGGTGATCCGGACCTTTACCTCGGCGGCAGTCCCCAAGCCCCGGGCAGTCTCCACCTCAACGAAGGCCGGGGCAATTTCCGACCATCCCCCCAGCCCGCCTTCGCCCCCGGCACCGACGAGATGGCGCCGCTCTTCCTGGACGTCAACGGCGACGGCGCCCCGGACCTCTTCGTGGTCACCGGAGGCGTCGAATGCGATCCCAACGACCCCAGCCTGCGCGACCGACTCTACCTCAACGATGGCACCGGGCACTTCGCGCCCGCCCCCGCCGGCGTCCTTCCGGACCTCCGCGACAGCGGCAGCACCGCCGTCGCCGCCGATTTCGACCGCGACGGCGACCTCGACCTTTTCATCGGGGGCCGGTCCATTCCTGGCCAATACCCCCTGACGCCGCAGAGCCGCCTGCTCCGCAACGACGCCGGCCGGTTCACGGACGTCACCGACGCGACCGCCCCCGGCCTGTCGGCCGCCGGACTGGTCACCGGCGCCCTGTGGTCCGACACCGACGGAGATGGATGGAGCGATCTCCTCGTCTGCTGCGATTGGGGACCCGTTCGCCTCTTCCACAACCAGCAAGGACAACTCGTCGAACGCACCCGCGACGCCGGACTCGCCGACCACCTCGGCTGGTGGAACGGCATTGCCGCCGGCGACCTCGACCACGACGGCGACCTCGACTTCGTCGTGGCGAACCTCGGCCGCAATAGTCGCTACCAGCCCACCCGCGACGAACCTTGCCACCTCTTCTATGGCGAGTTCGCCGGCAGCGGCTCCCCGCAAATCATCGAAGCCTGGGTTTCCTCCGGCATCCTCCTCCCCCTCCGCGGCAAGAGCGCCCTCCAAAATGCGGTCCCCAGCCTCAGCGAGCGGGTGCAGACCTTCCACGCCTACGCGACTTCCACACTCACCAACCTGTTGGGCGACTCCGCCCTCCGGACCGCCCTGCGGTTCACCGCCACTACCGCCGACTCCAGCGTCCTGCTGAACCTCGGCGACGGTCGCTTCGAAGTCCGCCCCCTCCCACGCCTGGCCCAGATGGCGCCCTGCTTCGGGACCCTCCTCACCGACGTCGACGCCGATACCCGACTCGACCTGGTTCTCGTCCAGAACTTCTCCGGTCCCCAACGCGAGACCGGACGCATGAACGGCGGTGTCGGACTCGTCCTCCTCGGCGCCGGGGATGGCACCTTCAATCCCCTCTGGCCCAACCAAAGCGGCTTCGTCGTGGCCGCCGATGCGCGCAGCCTGGTCACCCTCGACGTCAACGGGGACGGCTCCCCGGATTTCGTCACTGGCGTCCATGACGGAGACCTCGAAGTCTTCGAAAACACCTGCAAACAGCACCGGCGAGTCCAGATTCGACTCGAAGGGCGCCCCGGCAACCCAACCGGCGTTGGCGCCCGCGTCACCCTCCAACTCCGCGATGGCTCCCGCCAAACCACCGAAGTCCACGCCGGCGGCGGATACCTCTCCCAGTCGGACCACACCCTCCACTTCGGCCTCGGACCCGCCGGCGAGGTCGATTCCGTCCAGGTGCGATGGCCCACCGGCCAACAAACCCGACACGCCGGGCCGTTCCCCTCAGGCCTTCTCCCCATTCGCGAGGAATAAAGGCCTCGGTGTTCTTCATGAACCGCCACACGAATTCAGGGCGGTACACGAAGCTGAGATTCCGGGGGAGGATGCGCTCAGGTTCGGGGGCGCGTGCGGCGTGTGGTGCTGCTGC
>CAYSPU010000372.1:0-3555 GCA_964432995.1 uncultured Verrucomicrobiota bacterium | reverse complement strand
TGATGAGGAGGCCGAGCCGGTCGGTCGCGCCGAGCAGGTCGTAGATCCGGCGGACTGCAGAGTGCACGCGAATCACGCCGTCCAGGGGGAAGATGGTATCCTTGTCCGAGTTGGCGAGGAGGAAGGGGCGGGGGGCGACGAGCGCGGCGACTTGGGCGTAGTCCCAGCGGTAGGTGTTCACGAGGAACATGCAGTCGCAGTGACCTTCGACGACGCCGTCGAGGACGTGGTTCTGCAGGTCGGTGATTCCGGCGACCGGTGCCGCCACCTGGATGCGGTCGTCCAGGGCGGCGATCCACCAACTGTAGGCGCCACCGCCCGACCGGCCGGTCACGCCGAACCGCGTTCGGTCCACTTCGGGTCGGGTCTCGAGGTAGTCCAGGGCACGCAGGCCGTTCCAAGCCTCGACGCCGGCCGGGGTATACCCGCGGCTGTTCCACCACCACATGCCTTCGCGATACGTGCCGTGGTGGACGCCTTCGATCTCGCCCAACTGGATGGTGTCCAGGACCAGGCAGACGTAGCCATTGCGGGCGAACCACGCCCCGTGGTGCTGGTATCCGGTCTTGTTCCCGAAGCTGACCCCATTGCTGGCCACGCGCGCGTGGCCGCAGACATAGAGGATGGCCGGCACCGCGTTGCTTCGGGGCTTCGGCAGGTAGAGGTTGGCCGTGATGTGGAGGCCCGGCAGCGACTGGTAGTGCAGTTTCTCCACCGCAAACCCCTCCGCTTCGATCCGGCCGGTAACCGTCGCCCGCAGATCGGTTTGCTCCGGCCAAGGCCAGAGCCCGAGCATCTCCTGCAGTTCCCGCCGATAGCCGTCCCGTTGGCGCTGCCAATCCTCCGCGGTCCGCACGGAGGCGAGACAGTTTGACTGGAGGCGCCGGGTCTCGGCTTGGAAGTAGCAGGCCAGTTGAAGGTCGGCGGGTTGGTCGGTCGACAAGGAGTAGGCGGGGGGCGATGCGGCAGCGAGGGGCAAGAGGGCGCCGCAACCGACAAGGAGGGGAAGCGCGAGTTTCATGGTTGGATTCGTCTTCTGGAACCGGGGTTCATCGGTGGTTTCCCGTTTGGCAACTGTGTTCCGCGTCCTGACCCCGCCGGGGTGCGCCTGACATCTCAATCCCAGACTCTACACAACTACTCACCCTCCGGTGGCGTGGGACTCCGTCGCGCCCACTTCCCCGCGTGAGCGCCGGTCGGCAGGTTGCCGCACCCACACCACCGTGGCAAGCCGTTCATCCCCTCCCCAATCCGCGCCCGAGCCCGGCATCGGGGCTCAAGCGCGCGCCCCTCGAGGTTTGCCCGCAGTATGGCGACAGGGGTCGGACACCACCCGGCTTCGCGATGAGTCCGGCGGTCGCCGCGGACGCCGTCGTGCGCGGCGTGGTGCCGAATGAACCGGGGCATGGACACGGCGGACACGTTTGTCTTGATTTGGAGCATCGGTTTCGATGGCGGCACCCAGCCGGCTGGGAAGTTCCCGGCCCTGAGAAAGAGTCCCCCGGCATCGGGTTTGCTCTTGACCGTGCGCAACACCGCCGCGCGGCGCGCGGCCCGAAGACGTACCGATGATCAACGATTCATGCCCTACTGACCGGCGCCCGGCACCACCAAACCCTCTCCCGGCAGCCGCGGCGCCTGTCCGTCCCGCGGCAGACCCGCGACCGACCACAATCCTGTTGGTGGAAGACGACGCTCAAGTCCGACAGATGACCGAGGAGATGCTTGCGACGATGGGACACCGGGTGTTGACGGCCGACTCCGAAGCCCAGGCGCTCTGGGTCTGGCAGCGGCATCAGGGGGACATCCAGTTGCTCATCACGGACGTGATGATTCCCACCTGCACGACGGGAATAGAGTTGGCCCGACGGTTCCAACGGGACAAAGCCTCGCTGCGGGTGCTGTTCACGAGCGGTTTCGGCCAGGAGATTGGAGAGGACGACTCCCGGTACCTCCGCAACGGCTTTCTGCAGAAACCGTACACTTTCGAAGCCCTGCGGCAGATCGTGGGCGAATGCCTGCAGACCGACGTCCCCTCCCGGTAGTCCGGGCTCCCGGCGCGCGCCAGGGGGGCTATCCGATCTGCTGACGGTAAGCCTGGGCGTCCAGCAGACCGCTGACCTCCACGGGATTCGCGAGTCGGACCTTGTAGAACCAGCCTCCTCCATAGGGCTCCCGGTTCACCAGGCCGGGATCACCGCCCAGTTTCGCGTTCGCCTCCACCACCTCGCCGCCGACCGGTGAGTAGACGTCGCTGGCGGTCTTGACAGACTCCACGACGGCGCAGGCCTCACCGGCCTTGACCTGGCGGCCGACGGCCGGCAGTTCCACAAACACCACATCGGTCAACTCGTGCTGGGCGTGATCGGAAATGCCGATCACGCCAAGGTCACCTTCCACGCGCACCCACTCGTGGGTCTTTGCATACCTGAGGTCAATTGGAATCTGGTCCATAAAATCGTTCGCCGGGAATCCTGGTGCCACACCCCGCCTTTCGTCAAATCGGAACGCCACAACCGCAAAACCCGGCAATGAGCCCGGGCACGAGAGTCTCGAGTTAGGACGACCTCCGGTATATCGGTTTCGCCACGACGCTGGCCGCCGCCCGCCGGCCGCGAATCTCCACCTCGAGGGAGGTTCCAACCGTGGCAAACTCCGACGGAACATAGCCCATCCCGATGCCGACACCGAGCGACGGGCTCTGGGTGCCGCTCACCACCTTGCCAATGGCCGCCGGCTCGGGACCGACACTCCACAGCGGGTAGCCCGGTCGCGGGGGAGCGCCGCGTTCCCTGAGGCGAAAGGCGACGCACTTCCGCCGCACGCCCTCCGTCTTCTGCGCCGCCAGCACCGGTCGGCCAACGAAGTCCCCCTTGTCCAAGGACACGAACGCGCCCAGGCCGGCCTCGATCGGTGACGTCTCCTCATCCAGTTCGTGCCCGTAGAGCGGGTAACCCATCTCCGTCCGCAGCGTGTCGCGCGCCCCCAAACCACACGGAACCATGCCGGCCGCACGCCCGTCCTCCAGCAGGATCGTCCATATCCCCTCCACCAACCCGCACGGAGCCACAATCTCAAAACCGTCCTCGCCCGTGTAGCCCGTCCGGGCCACCCAGACCGGCGCCCCGCCAAAGTCGAAGCCCGCCACCTGGTTCTTCTTGAGGGATGTCGGAGCCGCGGCCGGCGTCCCGGCAATTGACGCCCCGCGGAACGCCCGATCGATGAACGTAGCCACACGCGGTCCCTGGACGGCCACCGCGCCCATGGCCTCGGAGGCGTCGCGCAACTCCACGCGATCCTTCTCCGCAAACGCCTCCCACCGCGCCTGCATCCACGAGACGTCCGCGTCGATGCGCGAGGCATTGATGATCAGCAGGAACGACGCCTCGTCCAGCCGGTAGCAGTAGAGGTCATCCACCGTCCCGCCGCGCTCGTTGCAGAGGAGCGTGTATTGCCCTTGGCCGATCGCCAGTCGCCGGACGTCATTGGTGCAGGTGGCGTTCAGGAACGCCAGCGCCGACGTCTTGATGACCGCCATCTTCACGCCATGTCTCA
>CAYSPU010000371.1:0-3635 GCA_964432995.1 uncultured Verrucomicrobiota bacterium | reverse complement strand
CCCGCCATCCGCCAGGTTTTCGTTGGACGCAGTCCCGGTCTGGGCACGGATCTCGATTTCGAGCGCAAGCTCCACGTGATTCGCCGTCGCGCGGAGAACGCCATCCGTTATGCTGGCAACCGGTCCACGGCGGACTTCTACATCTGCAGTCTCTCCGGCCGGACGCTGGTCTACAAGGGAATGCTGATGTCGGAGCAAGTGGAGGAGTATTACCCCGATTTGACCGATCCCGCCATGGAGACCGCCCTGGCGCTGGTCCATTCGCGGTTCAGCACGAACACGTTTCCCAGTTGGCCCCGTGCCCACCCCTACCGCTACCTGGCGCACAACGGCGAAATCAACACCCTCCGCGGCAACGTCAACTGGATGCGCGCCCGCCAGGCGCTGTTCGCCTCCGGCTTGTTCGGCGACGACCTCCGGAAAGTCCTGCCCGCCATCTGCGAGGACGGGAGCGACTCCGGCATGTTTGACAACTGCCTCGAGCTACTGGTGCTGGCCGGGCGCTCTCTTCCCGAAGCGGTGATGTTGATGATTCCCGAACCGTGGGCCGGCCACGAGAGCATGAGCCCCGAGAAGAAGGCGTTCTATCGCTATCACAGTTGCCTCATGGAACCCTGGGACGGCCCTGCCTCCGTCGCCTTCACCGATGGCATCCAGATCGGCGCCTGCCTCGATCGCAACGGCCTCCGCCCCTCCCGCTACTACGTCACCAAAGACGATCTCGTCATCATGGCTTCGGAGGTCGGCGTCCTCGACGTCGCCCCGGAGCGCGTCCTGCAGAAAGGCCGTCTGCAGCCGGGCCGAATGCTGCTCGTCGACACGCAGAAGGGGTGCATGGTTTCCGACGACGAGATCAAGCGACAGATTGCCGCCGCCCGGCCCTACCAGCAGTGGCTGGACACGCACCTGGTCCAACTCGCGGAACTGCCGGAACCACCCGATGCCCCCAGGCCGGACCACCACACCGTCCTCCAGCGCCAACAGGCCTTCGGCTTCACCTTCGAAGACCTGCGCCTGCTGCTGGCCCCCATGGCCCGCGACGCCGTGGAAGCCATCGGGTCCATGGGCACCGACACCCCGCTCGCCGTTCTCTCGGACAAACCGCAACTGCTCTACAACTACTTCAAACAACTGTTCGCCCAGGTCACCAATCCCCCCATCGACTGCATCCGGGAGGAAATCGTCACGTCGACTTCGGTCATGGTGGGATCGGAGCGCAATCTTCTCGAGCCCGACCCCGAGAGTTGCCGGCTCATCGAGCTGAAGTCCCCCATCCTCACGAACGAGGAGTTGGCCAAGCTTGGGCACGTGGCCAGCCAGCACTTCAAGGCCGCCACCCTCCCGATCGTGTTCAAGGTCAATCACGGGGGCGCGGGGCTCGAGAAAGGCCTCGAAGACCTGTTTGCTCAGGCCAGCCAGGCCATTCAGGACGGCGCCAATCTCCTCGTCCTCTCCGACCGCGCCCTGACCCGCGATCTTGCCCCCATTCCCGCGTTGCTCGCCGTGGCCGGTCTCCACCACCACCTCATCCGCGAAGGCACCCGCGCCCGCGTGGGCATCGTCCTCGAATCCGGCGAACCCCGGGAGGTTCATCACTTCTCCCTGTTGATCAGCTACGGTTGCAGCGCCATCAACCCCTACCTGGCGTTCGAGACGCTGGACGACATGATCCAGGAAGGGCTCCTGCCCAACATCGACCACCAGGCCGCCTGCAAGAACTACGTCAAAGCCGCCGTCAAGGGGATCATCAAGGTCTGCTCGAAGATGGGGATTTCCACCGTGCAAAGCTATCAGGGCGCCCAGAACTTCGAAGCGGTCGGCCTGAACAAGCACGTCATCCGCAAGTACTTCACCGGCACCCCTTCGCGCGTCGAAGGCGTGGGCCTCGATGTCATCGCCCGCGAAGTCCAACTCCGCCACGAACAGGCGTTTCCCCGAATCCGCGTCCACGGCGACGCGCTCGAACCCGGCGGCCAATACCAGTGGCGTGCCGATGGCGAGTTCCATCTGCTCAACCCGGAGACGATCCATCGTCTCCAGCGCGCGTGTCGCACGGACAACTTCGAGCTCTTCAAGGAATACTCCGCGGCGGTGAACCTCCAGAGCCGCAAGCTCTGCACCCTGCGCGGGCTGCTCGGCCTGAAATACGCCCCGCACATCATTCCACTCGATGAGGTCGAGCCGGTGGAGACGATCATGAAGCGCTTCAAGACCGGCGCCATGTCCTATGGTTCGATCAGCCGGGAGGCCCACGAAACGCTCGCCATCGCCATGAACCGCATCGGCGGCAAGAGCAACACCGGCGAAGGCGGCGAAGACCCGGCACGCTACCACCCCCTCCCCAACGGCGATTCCCTCAACAGCGCCATCAAACAGGTCGCCTCCGGCCGCTTCGGCGTCACCAGCCTCTACCTCGTCAATGCCCGCGAGCTTCAAATCAAAATGGCCCAGGGCGCCAAACCCGGCGAAGGCGGACAGTTGCCCGGCCAGAAGGTCTACCCGTGGATCGCCCGCGTTCGGCATTCGACCCCCGGCGTCGGCCTCATTTCCCCTCCCCCACATCACGACATTTACTCGATCGAGGACCTCGCCGAACTCATCCACGACCTTAAGAATGCCAACCCCAAAGCCCGCATCAGCGTCAAACTCGTCTCCGAAGTCGGCGTCGGCACCATCGCGGCCGGGGTGGCCAAGGCCCACGCGGACGTTGTTCTGATCAGCGGCTACGACGGCGGGACCGGCGCTTCGCCTCAGACCTCGATCAAACACGCCGGCCTTCCCTGGGAACTGGGCCTCGCGGAAACCCACCAGACCCTCCTCCTCAACAACCTCCGCAGCCGCATCGTCGTCGAAACCGACGGCAAACTCCTCACCGGCCGCGACGTCGTGGTCGCCGCCCTCCTCGGCGCCGAGGAATTCGGCTTCGCCACCGGCCCCCTCGTGACCCTCGGCTGCCTCATGATGCGCGTTTGCCACCTCAACACCTGCCCCGTCGGCGTCGCCACCCAGAACCCCGATCTCCGCAAGCTCTTCACCGGCCGCCCCGAGCACGTCGTCAACTTCATGCGCTTCATCGCCGCCGAAGTCCGCGAACTCATGGCCCAGCTCGGCTTCCGCCGCTTCGACGAAATGGTCGGTCGCGTCGACCGCCTCGAGGTCAAGAAGTCCATCCTGCATTGGAAAGCCAAGGGCCTGGATTTCTCGAACATCCTCCACCAGCCGGAAGTCGGCCCCGACGTCGGCCGCTTCTGCCAGATCCCCCAGGACCACGGCATCGAGAAATCCCTCGACCAGCGGATCCTGATGAAGATCTGCGAGCCCGCCCTCGAACGCTGCGAGCCTGTTCGTGCCACTCTCGCCATCCGCAACGTCCACCGCGTCGTCGGCACGATCGTAGGCAGTGAAATCACCCGGCGCTACGGCGCGGAAGGCCTGCCGGACGACACCATCCGCATCCGGTTCAAGGGGAGCGCCGGACAGAGCTTTGGCGCCTTCCTGCCCAGGGGTATGACCTTCCTGCTCGAAGGCGACGCCAACGATTACGTGGGCAAAGGCCTCAGCGGCGGCCGCATCATCGTTCGGCCGCCGGAGGGATCGACCTTCGTTCCCGAGGAGAACATCCTGATCGGCAACGT
>CAYSPU010000370.1:0-3640 GCA_964432995.1 uncultured Verrucomicrobiota bacterium | reverse complement strand
TTGGACGTTGAGCGTTGAGCGTTCGGTGGTTCATAGTCGCCATGGCGCATCCAACCGCCGGATGTCGGTGCGCTCCATGAGAGCCATCCTGCTGCCCTTTCTCGCGCTTGCCCTCCTGTGTTGGGGGTGCACGGCTCAGGAAGCCAAAGGCCCGGGCAATTCCGAAGCCGCCAAGGTCAGCGTCCACTCGGAAGGCTTGCACGGCTACATCGGGTTCAGCCACGAGAAGCTCCCTCCGCAGTCTGGCTACAGCGCGGGGATGGGTTTCTACGCCGCGGTCTGGCCGCTGATTGACCAGCCGCTCGCCGATTTCCAGATCGGCCTGCCCAGCTCCTGGATCGTGCCCGATAACTCCGACAACCGGGATCAGCCGCTGGCCCCGGAGGGGACGCTCGCGCGGACCTGGAAGGAACGCGGCCCCACCTGGGACAGCGTCTTCCAGACCGTGGAAGGCGGACTGGGCTACTGGGCGGGCAACCACTTTCGCTACGGGCCGCCCAAGTTCAGCATGAACGCCACCCCGCAGTGCTACGATTACGAAGTAGGCTCGCCCGGATGGTCGTTTTTCTACAGCAACGAAGCGCTGCCAGATCACCGTCTGGGCATTGCGCAACTGAGCAACCGGCTGTTGATCCCGCCCGATGCGCTACCCTTCCAGGGGAACCCCAGCGGCGAGTTCCTGGGCTACACCTGGATGGCGCTGCCGTTCACGGACCCTACCACGGGCGATCCTCCCACCGGAGAGCAGAGCTGGACCTGCTTTCTGAGCGCCGCCAATTTCCGGGGTCCGATCGCCTATTACATTCCGGAGACCTGGAGCAAGATCGCCAAGTTGTTTCACTACCCCTTCCTCCACGGCCGCGGCCTGGACGCGCGGCCCGGCATCATGGGAGGGGGCGCCATGGAGATCAACACGGTGCCGCGATTCGATGCCCAGGACGCACGCGGCACGGTTTACTCCAAGATCCCGAAGCTGCAATTCCCGGTGGACGCCCTAGGCCGGGCGTTCCTGGTGCAGGACGTGACCTACTACTCGAAGGCGGCCCTCTACGATGCGTTCAAGGCCTGGCGAGAGGGTGGACCGCCTTGCTCGGGGCGATTCGATGCACGGGGTGCGTGGAAACCCAAGCTGACGACGGAGACCACGCGCTATGATCAGGCTGGCAAGCAACTGGCGGGCGTCGAGCGCGTCTTCGATACCCGCGTGTTCGAGGGCAACGTGTGGGGCCTGCAGTGGTTCACCAACGACGCCAGCCCCAAGGGCTTGTTCCCGCAGTACTATAAACAAGTCGGCGACAAACGCGTCGTCGTGGCGGCCACGGAGGTTCCCCCGGAAACGGCTCTTCGGGCGCAGGAATTCAAGCGGGCCGAACCAGGCCCAGCCTACACGTCGCCTGCCACCGGTGCTTGGAGTCACCCCGGCCCGAAAGCCGGCCCCTTCACCGCCAAGCTCGCGGATGGTTCGGCCGTCACGTACTCGTGGTATCGATTTGTCGATCAGCCGTCCTTCCAGCAATACGCCTGGAGCGAGGAGAAGAAGGCGAAGCTCCAGGCCTTCGTCGAGAAACTCCACGCGACCTGGCCGATCGACCGCGACTACATGGCGCCGCCGACTCGCGGCACCCTCGTGGCGCTCGACCCGGCCCTGCTCGTGACGCCGCCCAAAGGCCTCGAAGCAGGCTATGTCCCTATCGTGACGCGGCAGGCCACACCGTGACGGCGTTCCCATCCCGAGTCCGAGCAGCGCGGATGAGGACTGGTTCTTGGCGGCCCTCTGCGGGCTTCTGTTCAACCTACACTCCGCAGTCCCTTGCGGAGCCAAGGACGGAGAACCACGGATGAACACAGGGCACTGCGCAACCCCTTCCTATCCGTGTTTATCCGTGTCCATCCGTGGTTGAACTGTGCGGTTTGTAGGTTCAAGTCAAGAGAGACGCGAATCGCCACCAATTAGCGCGAATTCTCGAAATTCGCGTCTCTCTGCTTCTCGGGTCTTTCGCGTGGTTTGCCGTTCGGGCACGGCCGCAGCGTGTCGCGGATTCACTCGCAGATGACCAACCGCGCGGCTTTCGGCGCAAACGGCTCGATCCGGAGGCGGTTGACCCCGGGCCGGAGATGCCTGGTCACGTCGAGCCGCAAGGGGCCGCTGATGAATCCGCCGGCGTAGGTCTCATTGACCGTGACGCGCGCCGCGGCTTCCGGCGACAAAGCCTCGACTTCGAGATAGGCGCGTGACTGTCTCAGATCCACGTCGGCCGGCAACTCGCAGCGGCCGAAGAAGGGATCGCCCCGGACGGGGCTGACCGTAATCCGGCTGCCTCCGACCCGACCCCACGGTCCGGCACCATAGGGCGCCACCACCCGGGCGGCCAGCCAGGCCGAATCGTCGAAGTCGACCGATGTCCAACTCGGCTGCTCGGCGCGCGCGGTTTTCCAGCGGGCATCCACCCTCACGGTCAGGGGATCGCCCTGGTCGAACTCGACGCGCAGGGTGCCCAGCAGGCCGGCAGGGCTGGGCTGATCGGTGGCGTTGACCGCCGCGATAGCCAACTGGTTCACACCGGGGCACAGGTGCGCCTGCACTTCCAGTTCCACCGGGTGCCGCCAGCCTTCGCCGCTCTCATCGCTGCGCCCGGCCTCCCGTCCGTTGACGAACAGCACACACGAGTTGTCCGCAGTGACAGCGAAGACGGCGCGGGCGATGCCGCGGTCGGCGGGCAAGGTCACTTGCCGGCGGAAGTAACGCGTGCCCGCCGGGGCCGCCTGGACCGGATCACCCTCCGGATACCAGACCCAGGAAGCCTCCGCAAAGGACCGCGACCACGGCGAGTCGCTTTCCAGCGTTGGCTCGGCGGGCGGGGCGACGTCTTCGCGCACGACCGGGATGCTCTTCGAGGCCTGAACGCGGCTGCCGTCCCATCGGGGCGGCAGCGGGCGCTGCGTGGGTTGAAAGACCAACAACACACTTTCGTTGGGCTCGAGCGTCAATCCCAGTTCCACCTCCCGACCCTTGCGGGTGTGCGGGACAGAGGTGATTTCGCCGCGCATCGCGTCCCAACACTCCGGCACGCCTTCGGCCCGAAGGCGGAAGCGGAACGGCCGCGCCTCGCCGAGGTGGTTCTGGTTGGCGATGAAGAAGACGTCGCGCCCCGCCTTGACGCGGTGCAGGACGTGCAGCCAGTGATCGGTCTGGCCTTCCAGGACCTCGCATGTCGGCCGGATGCCGGCGTCGCCGGCCAGGACTTGTTGCAGCATTTCGGGCGTGGGTTTGTCCGGCAGCAGATACGAGCGCCCGCCCGCGGCGCTGATCTGGCACACGGCCAACCCCGGCCGGGCACGGCCCCAGACGGCCTCGACCAACGCGGCGATATCCGCGGAGTTCTGTCCGAGCGTCGCCGACTTCGACGGCAGGAAGCCATGCGCCACCACCACGCCGCCTTGTTCGAAGAAGGCTTTCGCCTTGGCCAAGGTGGCGTAAGGAATGACCTCGACCGGCGGAATCACGAGCACCCGATACGACTCCTCGCGCAACTGAAATTCCCGACCGGCGACGGTCATGTCCTTTTCCAGGACCTCATAGGGGATCCAGTCGGCGTCGTAGAGCGCATCCTGGATCAGCGCGGCATCCTCGCCAGCCAGG
>CAYSPU010000369.1:0-3701 GCA_964432995.1 uncultured Verrucomicrobiota bacterium | reverse complement strand
CCACAGGACCGCGGGTCTTCTCGACCCGCAGCACAACGCACATGCCCTGGCCTGCGGCTCAAGACGAGCCGCCGTCCCAAACCTTGCGGGCTGTCGATCGCCAATCCGCACTCGCACTCGAACCAGCCCACCGGACCGCCCGACGTCCCGGTTGGGGGCGCCTCATCTTCGGGCTTTTCCTCCCGCCTTGTTGTGCTAAGAATCGGACCATGACACCTCCGGTTGTGCCTGTCCGCAGGAATTGGCGGCGCTGGTCCGCCTTCACCTTGATCGAGCTGCTGGTGGTCATCGCCATCATCGCCATTCTCGCCGGGATGCTGCTGCCAGCATTGGCCAAGGCGAAGGCCAAGGCCCACAAAATCCTCTGCACCAGCAACTGCAAACAGTGGGGCGTCTCCCTGGCCATGTACGCCGCCGACTCGAGCGATTTCTTTCCCGACAACCGCGACGGTTACGACCTGAGCTGGATGGGCACGAACATGATGGTCTTCTGGAGGGATTACCTCCTGCCTTCCGAACGCCCGACCTCCAAGTCGGACAAGAAGGAGCGGAACCACGTCCTCTTCTGTCCGACCGACGAGTGGCACCGCCAGGCGGACACGTGGCGTTTCGATCTGGCGCCGACCAGCCAGAGCCCGATCCTGACCGGCTACTTCTATCTCCCGGGCCGCACCAACATCTCCGGGGTGAACGATTGGCCCTACAACTCCGAAGGGCTGGGCGAATGGCACTTCCGCAAGAAGCTTGGCGGACGTCTCGCGGGCGCTCCGGTGCTCATCGATCGTCTCCAGGGGGTCGGTCCCCGATGCACCAACGTCTACGACAAGCGCCTCTCCTGGACGACCACCGACGCCGGGCGCACCTGGCGAACGCCCAATCATGCGGAAGGCAGCGGCGCCCCCAGCGGCGGCAACTTCCTCTTCGAAGACGGCCACGTCAACTGGTACAACGGCCGGCAGGTCACGCTCGGTTCCTACTCCGGCACCTGGCAGTGCTTCTACCGGATCCCGATCGCGGAACCGTAGCCCTTCAAGACCCTGCAGCCATCGAGGGAACGAGGTGGCCGATCCCGCTCGTCCGGCAGTCAGCCCCCTCACGTCCGGGGCCACACGGCAGCGGTCCGCGAAGAACGTTGCCATTCCGCGCCTGACGCGCATCGGAACCACACAACTGTGGAAGGTAGGGCGCGACTCCCAGGAGGACTCGCGAGCGGGCCTCCGGGCGCGCCGAAGACATTTGCCCCATCGACGGCATCTTGCGGCGCCCTCGGAGAGGTCGCCCCACCTTTCATGCGAAGTGGTATTCCAGAATGGGTAGGGGAATCCCTGGGGAGAGCGGATCCTGCAGACAGCACTCCCTTGCCGCCCTCCGCGCGCGCTGCGAGTCGCCAGCCGATGGACTACGGCCTTGTCAGCGGCCGGGCTGCTCCACCGGACAAGTCCACGATCCGGGCGTCGCTGACGTAACGTTCGATCACCTGCCGCGTCAGGTTCAGCCAACGTCCGCACCGATCCAGGATGGCGCTGTCCGAGGTCGCCACCATGGCCGGCGCGGAGGCAAGCACGTTGTCCGGATTGAACACCACTTCCACCTTCCAGTGCCACCCCTCCCGGGCGGCGATTTCGAGGATGAGCCGTTCGAGGCGGCCGCTGTTCGACACGGGCCGATCCAGCCACCAGCAACAACCGCCAACCTCCCACTCGGCGGTCAGCCTTCCCACCAGGCGCAGCGCGGGAACCGTTTCCTCGAGCTTGCGAAAGCGCCCGTGCACCCCCGCCAGATCGCGACAGCAACCATCGCGCGCCAGGAGAATCACCCCGCCCGCCAGCGCCGCTTCGATTGCCGTCAGCACGTTGTAGCCGTCCAGCCACAACTCCCCACCGCGCGCCGCGGTCGGCGGCACCTCGTGTTCGGCACGACGCCGCATCGCCGCATCGGTGGCGGCGCAGCGGCCCACCGCCATGCGCTGGCGGCGCGTGAGTGTGTGGCGGTTTCCCACCAACTCGAGGGCCGAGGCCAGCGGGTAACCGCGGTTCAGCAGCCAGCAGAGGTCGTCCGTCGCCGCCCGCAAATCCTCCCACGCGGCCGGGGCGAACAAGCGCTCGTCCTCCGGATCCGGCCCCCGATGATGACGCTTGTCCGACACCCTTCCTCCGCCTTTCGCGATTCACCAAAGACAGCGAACGGCAAATGCCCGGAACGCCGGATCCGCCGTGACCAACTCCAGGTTCTCCAGTTCAGCCTGAGCGGCCAGAAGACGGTCAAACGGATCGCGATGCTCGCTGTCCCAGTCACCCGCCCGCTGAGCGTGGCGCACAGAGATCGGGAGCAGACTCCAGCCTTCCTCGACAGCCCGCTGTTCGAGGTTCCCCACCACCATCGCTGGAAGGGGAAGCCTGCCCAGCCGGTGCTTCAGCGAAATCTCGAATGCCGACACCGCGCTGAACCAGACCGGGGTCGTCGGATGCTTCATGCGCTCCAGGCTTCGAGGACTCAAGCGCTCGGGCGCACACCACCACCACACCGCCACGTGGGTATCGAGGAGCAGGCTCACGGGCTCACGGAGTAGTACCTCGGAGCAAGTCGTTCGAACTGCGGCCTTCCCAGAGCGCCGAGTCCTCCGCCGAAAGCGGCTCGAAGAACGCCGCATCTGGAATCTCGCACATGCCCTTGAACCGGCCGGGCCTTCGCTCGACGGCTTTTTCGCTGACGAGCCGCGCCACCGGACGACCGTTGCGCGCAATCACCACCTCCTCGCCGCGCTCCACCCGCTCCAACAGCGCCGACAGATGCGTCTTCGCCGCATGCACATTCACAATTTCAGCCATGATCGGAACTTAGCTAGACTACCAGACTAAGTCAACCAGAGCCCAGAACCCAAAGGCGCACCAAAGCAGCCCATGCGGTGGGGATCTTCAGTGTGCTTCGAGCCAGTTCCGGCCGGTGCCCAATTCGACGACGATGGGGACCTCCAGCGGCAGGGCGGTCCGCATCTTCTCCTCGACCAAGGCCCGCACCTCGTCGCGCTCCGGCCGGTAAAGGTCGAACACCAACTCGTCGTGCACCTGGAGCAACATGCGGGAGCGGAGTCCGCGCCGCTCGAGTTCGCCCTGAATCCGGATCATGGCGATCTTGATGAGATCGGCGGCGGTGCCCTGGATGGGGGCGTTGATGGCGTTGCGTTCGGCGGCGGCCCGGATGGTCCCGTTGGCCGACGCGATGTCGCGCAGATACCGGCGCCGGCCGAGGACGGTCTCGACGTAGCCGTGGCGGCGGCAGAACTCGACGGTTTCCGTGGTGTAGTTCCGGATACCAGGGAACTGCTTGAAGTAGTGGTCAATGATGGCGGCGGCCTGTTGGCGGGGGATGGCGAGGCGTTGGGCGAGGCCGAACGCGGAGATGCCATACGCAATGCCGTAGTTCACCATCTTGGCCTGCTTCCGCATCTCCGGGGTGACGGCGTCGGAAGGAACGCCAAAGACGCGCGCGGCGGTGACGGTGTGGACGTCCACCCCGCGGCGCAGCGCTTCGAGGAGGGTGGTTTCGCCGCTGAGGGCGGCCAGGATCCGGAGTTCGATCTGGGAGTAATCCGCGGAGAAGAGTTCGCAGTCGGCGTCGCGGGGGACGAAGGCCTTGCGGATTTCCTGACCGAGTCCGGTGCGGATGGGGATGTTCTGGAGGTTGGGGTTTTGGGAGTTGAG
>CAYSPU010000368.1:0-3721 GCA_964432995.1 uncultured Verrucomicrobiota bacterium | reverse complement strand
TATGGCAGACGCAATCGCTGGTGAGGAGGGTGCGATGAAAGCGACTGCGCACGAGGTCTCGGAATGGGACGCGGCCACCTGGGACGCCCTCGGCTATGTGCCTATCGCGGGACCCTACTCGTCTAAGACCCGGTGGATGGCGGATCGGGTGATGGCCGACCTGACCGCAGGGCATATCCCCTGCGTGCTGGTGCGGGTGAGTGATGGCATTGAGGTCTGGCGGCAGAAGATCGGGATGCGGTTCTCGATTGATGGCCGAGTGCAGGAGATCGTGGCGGCATGAGCGCGGTCACGCTCATGGACGCGCGGCCCCGCCGCCGTGTGGGTGCGGATTATGCGCCCAGCGGTGGCGGGGTGGGCCTGACTCGGGGGCAAAAGGCCGCGCTCTCGATGCTGGCCCGCCGCGCCTGGGAGGAGCGGGGCCGTCCCGGAGAGAGCGCGGACGCCTGGCGGCGCGATGTCGCGCTGCGGGCGGTGGGGCGGCGCATCAGCCAGGCGAGCCAGGCGGATTACGCGACACTGCGGGCGGCCTACGAGGACGCGGCGCGGCAGTATGCGCGGGCCTTCCGCTCGCTGATGCGCGGGGAGAATAATCCCCTGCGCATCGCCCGCCACAAGCTCGAGGTGACCTGCCGCGAGCGCGGGCTGCCGATGGCCTACCCGGAGGCTATCTGCCAGCGGCAATACCGCTGCGGGCTGGCCCAAGCCAATGCCAGCCAACTGTGGCGGCTCGTTTTCACGGTGAGGAACAGGCGGGAAAAGAAAGGACACACATCATGACTGGCGAGGAGATTAAGAGGATGAGTTGGGCGGCGCGGCGCGGGCGGCTTCATGGGCTGCGGGAGCGGGTGTGGGTCGCGCTGGGGCAGGCGCGGGACATGCGCGTGCCAGGGCTGACCACCCGTTCGCTGGCGGACGCGCTGGGCGTGGACATCCTCTGTGTGCGCCCACGGGTGACGGAGCTGTGCCAGCTGGGGCTGGCCCGCTGCGTGGGTGGCGTGCGGCACGAGGGTCTCTACGCCCAGGTCTCGCTGGCCGAGGCCGAGGAAGCCTACCGCCGGGAGAGTAGCCCGCAAATGGAGATGGAGCTATGAACGGTCAGAGAGCGGATGGAGCGATCACGCCCGACCAGGTGATGACGATCCACGAGGAGTACTGCCGGCTGACGGAGCAGGTGGGCCTGCCCCTGCGCTATGACCGGATGCGCGGCTGGGCCGATTGGCTGCGAGCGGGCTTCACTGTCGAGGACTTGCGGCTGGTCGTGCGCTACCTGCGCCGAGGGATCGAACGCGGCGGGCGGAACCAGGGCGCTCTCAAGTGGCGCAATCTCATCGGACAGCCCGACCTCTTCGAGGAGGACCTCTACGAAGCGCGGCGCGTGATGGGTGCGCGTCCGGCGCGGCCTACCACGGAACCACGCCGCCAAGCTCTACCCGGCGGCGGGGAACGGCTGATCGAGGCCCGCGTGGAGGTGGACGCCACAAGCGTGGCAGAAGAATTTGCGCGGCTGCGGGCCGAGCGGGGCCTCTTGCGCCCCCCGAGCAAATAGGATACCATGCGGCCACCAGTATGACACCCATCCCCGAGACAGAAATCTTCCGCGAAGCGCTGGACCGCCTGGACGCCAAGACAGTGGTCAGCTCGCGCCTCAACTCCTATGAGTGGCGAGCGCAAGTCGCCGTGGCTCTGCGCGAGCGGGCGTTTTTTTCTGCCACAGTCGAGAACGCCCGCGTCCTTCAGACAATGCAGGACCACCTCAGCGACTACCTGCAAAAAGCCATTGACCCGGAGATCGGCGGCCTCAAGGCGCAGGGCCGCGCCGAGTTTGTCGCCGACATGCGCGAGCTCTGCATCCGGGAGGGGCTGGGGAAGGTGGACCCAGAGACGGGGCGTATCGCCGCAGAGATTGATGAGGGCGACCTCACTGACCTACGCAGCATGGCCCGCCTCCAACTCATCTTTGACACCCAAACCGAGCAGGCCAACGAATACGGCTACTGGTCCCAAGGCAATGACCCCGACCTCCTCGCCGCCTTCCCCGCCCAACGCTTCATCCGCGTGCGCCCCGTCCGCGTCCCCCGCCCCTACCACGCCGCCGCCGAAGGCATGGTCCGCCGCAAAGACGACCTCGACTTCTGGCTCAGCATGAATCCCGATTTTGGGGTTCCCTACGGCCCCTGGGGCTTCAATAGCGGCATGGGTGTTGAGGACGTGGACCGCATCGAAGCCGAAGAACTCGGCCTCATCGCCCCCGGCGAAAAACTCTCCCCCCCAGACCAAAGCCTCAACGACCGCCTCTCCGCCAGCGTGCGGGATTTCTCCCCTGAGATAATAGATGAGTTGCGCGACGTGTTTGGAGAGCAAATCAAAATCACCGACGGTCGGGCCTGGTGGACGGGAATAACGCCGGAACCCGTAAAACCGACGCCGCCCGCCGACGAACCCACAGAGACCGGTGCCAGGGACATCGTTAGCATTCTAAAAAAGCTCGAAGCCGCTGAGACATCAGAGCAGGCGCTTGAGGCCATCAATCTGCCCCAAAAAGATAGAGGCAACATTCCCCTCGGAGATGCGCCAAAGACAGGCAAGCTCGCTAACGCCGTCAAACCCGCGAAAACCTTCATCGAACAAATCGTCCACAAAGACCTACTGACACCTGTTCCAGTAAATATCAAGAGGGCAACCATGGACAACCAAGGGAACTATCGTGGAAACTACGACCCGGCGACAAAAACAGCCAACGTTCGCGTTGATTCGTCTAACGTTGTCCATGAAATCAGCCATCATTTAGAGACGGAGAATCCCGCCATCTATCAGGCTTGCAAGGATTTTAGAAAAAACAGAACTCAGGGAGAATCTCTGCAAAAGCTCTCTGTGTTGACGGGGAATCCTGACTACGCCGACCACGAAGAAGCCTACGAGGATGAATGGGTGAAGCGTGGAGGCCACCACTACATGGGGAAGTCGTATGCACGCTGGGGAGGCCAAGCCACCGAAATTCTGACCATGGGGATGGAGCGTTTGTTTTCCTCTCCTGTTGAATTTCTCAAAAACGACCCTGAGTATTTTCGATTCTTGATTGGGCTACTGCAAAAATTATGAAAAAAGACCACGCTTGGATTGACTATGAGTTAGACGGAAAAATCCACCGCTGGCAGGGCGATCCGCTTTTTTATGAAGCAGACCCTAAAATGCACGCCGCGCTAAATGAGATTCTTGAAACAACCACGCCTGAGACGCAAGGGAACAAGATGCTCTCCATTGCCGTTATAGAACGCGCCGGTGGCCGTATTCTGAAAATTCACAGCGTCCGTGAAGACGGAAGCATCCACCCCCAAGACCTCCCCGATTTTCGTGTTTATTGACACCATGAACCCCGCCATCACCGACCACATCAAGACCACCGCCGCGCCCTTCACCATCCCCGCCCATAGTGCGCTGCCGCACGGCAGAGGCCACGCAGATCACCGGCCTCCCCAGCAAGACGCTTCACCGGCTGGCCGATTGCGGCTTGATTCGCCGAGCCTACCTCACGACCAACATCGTCCTATGGTGGCCCGCGGACGTAGAGGCACTCATCCAGCGCGTGACCGAAGACCCGGCCTACGCGCGCAAAGTGCGCCACGCCGCCGACCTATCCCCCCAAGACCTCCCCCCAGCTTAACCCAACCCTTTCCCCCGCCTTCAAAACACCCTTTTCAGCACATCCTGCTGAAAAGGG
>CAYSPU010000367.1:0-3755 GCA_964432995.1 uncultured Verrucomicrobiota bacterium | reverse complement strand
AAGTTCTGAATTCGGTGTTTCAGGATTCAAGGACTCTATAGGCGAGGCGGCGGCAAGGGCGGAACCGAATGGCCGTCAGATGTCCGAGTCAAGTTGAACAGCCATGGTCTGAGGCGCCGCCTCGCTGGCAGGAGACTGGCGGCGGGGCTCGACCACGGGGCAAGCGGAGATCGCCGGCCAGCATGACCAGTTCGGGCTCGAGGGGGGACCAGAGAAGCGGGGTGGGCGAGAAAGGGATCGATATCGGCGCCGGACTGAAAAGGACTTGGGCCGTGGCGAGCAACACCGCCGCGCATTGGTGACTTGGCGAGGAAGCGTCGCCGCCATGGAACGCCTCGTGAAGGGCGGGCGACGCAGCCAGGAGACCAACGAACACGAACCCGGCCAAGGCCACGAGGGCGGTCCACCGCCTGGCGGCCGGCGAGCGAAAGACGCCGGCGCGACCGCGCGGGCGCGTGGGACGCGGTCCCGTCGATCTGGCGCACGGACGAGGATTGCCGGCTTGTTGCAAATCAGTTGCATCAAGCCACCGACCGGCGTTGGGCGCAAGGAGAAATTCCCGACCCGCAAGAACCCCCGGTCCCGGCCTTCCCTTCAGCAGCGGCCGCGAAGGCGCTGCCCGGAGAACGGGCAGTCGCCGGTGCGGGCCGGGGCAACATCCCTGTCAGTCCTTGCCTGGCTTTCCTCTTTTCCGGGGTTGGGCCTCGGCCTTCTGGCAGTCGGGGCAGATGCCGAAGAACTCCAGACGATGTCCGATCTCCGCGTAGCCGTGGCGTCGCGCCAGGGTACGTTCGACATCCGCGAGGATGCACATTTCGAGTCGCACGATGCGGTTGCACTCCCGGCAGACGAGATGGTGGTGGTGATGGCCGTGAACATCGTCATCGGCGATCTCGAACCGGGCGAGCCCGTCTCCCAGCTCGATGCGCTGCACCAGGCCCAAGCGTTCGAAGAGCTTCAGGGACCGGTATACGGTGACGAGGTCGCAGGTCTCGCTCCCCACGGCTTCGGCGATTTGCTTGGGTGTGGACGGCCGCTGCAGGCGCCCCAGGGCCTCAAGCACGACGCGACGGGAGCGGGTCACGCGTCCGGCCTCGCGGCGCAGCCGATCCATCCACTGGCCGGGCAGCGTCTGTCGCGAACAGCCGCTGTGCTGGTGTGGTGGCATCACGTTCCGGAATCTGTCCACCACTGGAACGGCAGCTCTCGAGGGAGGGGACTCATTTCGACATGAGGAACGTTTTCGCTCCCGCGGCATACCGCATCAGCGAGCGATAGGTCGTGCCGCGGAGCATCTTGCGCCCGAGGAGCGTGGGACGGAGGTAGAATCGCCTGTAGGCCGCCTGTTTCAGTCGCCGGATATCGTCCGCGGTGAAGGCGCCGGGGACGTCGAAGTAGATGTCGCCGTCGTAGATGTTGAAGCGCTCATCGCTGAGCTTGCGGACCGGCGGGCCGCCATCGACAATCGCCTTGAGTTCGGTCCCCGGGTAAGGGGTGGCCACGCTGAATTGGGCCCAATCGAGAGGGAGTTTGCACGCCAGGTCGATGGTTTGTTCCATGGTCTCCACGGTGTCCCAAGGGAGTCCCAGGATGAAGAAGCCGACCACCTCCATTCCCGCCGCGTGAGCGTTCTCGACCGCCCACCAGACCTTGTCGAGCGACAGGTTCTTTCCCAGGGAGTCGAGGACGCGCTGGCTGCCGGATTCGATTCCGAAGGCCACCCGGTAGCAGCCGGCTTTCCGCATTGTCCGGAGGAGTTCGACCGAGGCGGTGTTCGCGCGGATGCCATTCGAGCAATTCCAGGCAAGGCCAAGCTGGAGTTGCTGGAGTTTGTCGCAGATCGCCGACACCCTGGCGGCATTCGTGGTGAACGCGTCATCCGTGATGGTCACTTCCCGGGCTCCTCGCTGTTTCCAGCGCCGGAATTCCTCCACGATGTATTCGACGGAATGATACCGGATCTTCGTGCCGAACATCGCCTTGTAGCAGAAGGCGCATTTGTACGGGCATCCGCGGGAAGTGGAGATCACGCCGATGGGGACGCGATTGCCGAGGATGGGTTGGCCCTTGTATCGCTGCCAGGGGAGCAGGTCATAGGCCGGCGGGGCCAAGGTATCGAGGTCCTGAACGACTCCGGAGGCGGGCGGAGTCCGGCCCTCGAGCCACGCCTGGAAGGCAAGCTCTCCCTCGCCCGGAATGACCGCCACGCCATCGGCGCGCGCATTCTCCGCGGTGATGTGCGCCCCCCCCAAAACGATGCGCGTCCGCGGTTTCCGGGACGCGATTCCGATCAGCTCGCCGGCGTTGGTCATGCCCGGCGTGGTGGTGGTGATCCCGACGACGTCCGGCGCGAAGGACTCCACCAGGGCGGCGAACTCGTCGTTCGTGTGGAAGGCCATGTCGACCACGCGGACATCGTGGCCCTTGCACGAGTTGGCGGCCAAGGAGCAGAGACCGGTGTGTGGAAACAGGCCATCCGATCCGAAGCTGCCCACTCGAGGATTAACCAGAAGGATATTCACTGCGTTCTCCCGCCTGCGACCTTCCGAGGTCGCTCGTCGGGGTCCTTTGATTCGTCATCTGGCGCTTGCCGTTCATCTGCCGCTGGTCGCTGCCGGCGCACAAGTTGTTCTGGCATCAGGTCACTGTCAAAAGGAAAGCGGCTCAGTCGCCCACCTCGAATTGGTCGGGCGCCCATCCCAGCGCCCGGGAGACCGCGCGCGGATACTCCCAGTCGTCGGAATCCACGCCGCGAAGTTGCACTCGGCAGCGTTCCGCCGCCATGGCTGCCGCGCCGTCGATGTCGAGAAACCGGAGCACGTTCAGGTAGTCAGGGCCGTCCCGGTGCGAAGCGGGCAGAGCGCGCAACTCCAGTTGGTCGATTCCCGGGGTGAACAGGGAGGCATACAACACGTTGACCCCCATGGCGCCCTGCGCCCGGACGGTCAGAGGCGCGCGCCCGAGGCCGGGGATTTCTCGCAGCGCCTCGATCGCCCGGCGGATGTCCCACACCCGCATGCCGTCCAGGGTCTGGCCCAGCAACTGGAATCGGCGTCGGATCTGGATCTGTTTCTTGGCGTCGCCGGTCCATGAGTTCGGTCCGACCCCGCGTGGCGCGAGGACAACGTGCGCTTGCCGGTTCTCGAGGGCGCGCCGGCGGATCTCCTCGAAGGCCGGCATCCGTTGGGTGGTTCCGGCGGCGGCTGCTCCCGCAGGGGGAACGACGGGTTCCCCAAAGGCCGCGCCGAGGGCGCCCGTCCAGGCTTCCCAGCCGGCCTGGTCCACCACCTCGAGGACGACCGAGGTCGGGCGCCGCCCGCCGGTGCGCCGCAGCACCTGCACTTGCAGGGAGACGAATGGCTGCGATTCGAGCTCCCACGTTTCGAGCCGGACGTTGTTCCGTTCCACGTGCCGGGTGCGCTGGACCTGAACCTGGGCAACATCCGCTCGGGTTGGCCAACCGCCGAATACCTTGCCTTCGAGCGCCGCCATCCAGGAGTCGCGTTGCCGGGTCCACTCCGCGGCCGAGACCGGGGGCGTGGGAGGCGGGGCGGCGGGAACGAACGTGTCGTGAATGCGCGCGGTCCGTTCGTCGGCCGGGATGGTGGTGAACACGCGGAGTTCTTCGGGGCGGAACGCGCGTTCGGCGGCGGTGGCGACGAGGGGGTCATCGCCGCGGAGGTGGCGGTTGAACCAGCGGAGGACCGGCAATTGGAGATCCTGGGTGTCTTTGTGGGGGCCTTCAGTGATGAGGA
>CAYSPU010000366.1:0-3773 GCA_964432995.1 uncultured Verrucomicrobiota bacterium | reverse complement strand
AGGTCCTCCAGCGCTACAAGGACCTCCAGGACATCATCGCCATTCTGGGCATGGACGAACTCTCGCCGGACGACAAGCTGACGGTGTTCCGGGCGCGGAAGATCCAGCGGTTCCTCAGCCAGCCGTTCTCGGTGGCGGAGGTGTTTACGGGGCACGCCGGCAAACAAGTGCCCGTCGCCGACACCGTCAAAGGCTTCAAGGAGATTCTCGAGGGCAAACACGACGACGTGCCCGAAGGGAACTTCTACATGAAAGGCGGGATCCAGGAGATCAAGGAAGGTTGACCCGAAGCCGACCGGAACAACGACCATGGCCGCGACGCTCAAACTCGAGATCGTAACCCCAGCCGGGCAGGTCTACGCCCGCGACGTCGACATGGTCACCTTGCCCGGGAAGGAAGGGGAGATGGGAATCCTGCCCCTGCACGCCCCCTTGATCACGCTGATGGGGGAGGGCGAGATCGTCGCCCGACACGGCCCCAACGAGGACCGTTTTCTGGTCACGGGCGGCTGCGCCGAGATCACCCAGGACCACGTCTCCGTGCTGACCGTCTTCGCCACCGCCGAGTCGGCCATCGATGAGAAGACGGCCGAAGAGGCCAAACGGCGGGCCGAGGCCCGACTGAAGGACGCCGACAAGCTCTCGCCGGAGGAGATCGCCCTGGTGCAGTCTTCGCTGGCGCATTCGCTGGCGCAGTTGCGCGTGAAACGGCGTCCGCGGTCGTCGTAGCGCCCCTGACCATCGCGGGAAGGCGCATTCCCACGCGCCCGAATATCGGTTGGTGACGAGGAGGTTGCCGTGCTACGCTACTCGGCAAGAACAGCCAAACCCAATGATCCCATGAAGACAAGAACCTTCCTCACCTATACCCTGGTGGCCGTCGGACTGCTGTGCGGAACCGCATTCCAGGCCCTCGCCCAAACACCCGGAGGCGGCGGAGCAGGCGGCATCCTGACCCAAGAGCAGCGCACCCAACTGCGCGAGGCGATGCGGGCGTCGCAGACCGATCTCGCCCCGTTGGCGGAGAAGCTCACCGCCGCTCAAAAGGAGGCGGTCAAGGCAGCGCTGGCCAAGGATGCCGATGAGAAGACCGTCCGGGCCAAGATCGAGGCCGTGGCCAAGATCCAGACGGATATCGCCGTGTTGCGGCTGAAGGCCGTGAAAGAGATCGCGTCCACATTGACCGACGAGCAGAAAACCCAGATGGAGGCTCGACCGGGTGTGGCCTACAACACGCTGTTTGGCGGCGGCCTGGGAGTCGGCGGCGCGCGTCGCGGCGCCGGTGGCGGTGGCGGCCGCGGCGGCGGCAACCAGTAGTCGGCCGGCGACTGTATTCCGCAATCCCAAATCGAAAATCCCCAATCCCAGATCCCCAATCATCGAGGATTGGGTGGGGATTGGGGATTTGATGCCGATGGGCCATTCACCGAATGGCGGATTGGCTCGGCGCCGCGATCCAGCCGTAATGGCGCCCCATCCAATACGGCAGGAGGTAGAAAACGCCGTCACTCTCGCTGCGGCCGCCGGCGCCCTGGACCGCCTGCCATGGATTCTGGTCGGTGCGGGTGTAGCTGATCTCGCCGGGCGCCAGCAGCCGATCGGTCTGCAGCGCCTCGAGGATGGGCGAGCGCATCACCCGCAAGTCCTCCCGGCGTGAGTTGTCCATGGTCCAGCGAACCAGATCGAGGGGGACGTCGCGCAGAAAGGCGCTGGCGCCGGCGAAGTTGGCGTCGCGCGGCCGGGCGCAAGCGGCGTAAAGAAACTCGAAGAACGGATTGCCATCGCTGCGGATGGAGTCGTGCCAGCGCTCGAAGCTCCGGTGATAGGTGCGGCGCAGCTTTGAATCCCGCTCCAGCGCCAACAGGGCCGGGTAGGCGAAGGCGAGCAACTCGGTGTCGATGTAGGTGCGCCACGCCGGGTTGAGGTTGGGGGCCTCGAGAACGTTGCGATCGTAATGATGCTCCTCGATCAGGCGCCGGTACTCGGTCTGATACCGATTCTCGCCGGTCAGGTGCTGAGCCAGCTTGAGGAAGGACAGGATCTCAACGGAATTGACGCCGCGTTCCATGGCCCAGTCCGGGTCCTGGTCGAGCCGGCCGGGCGCCCAGACCCCCCAGCGGGTGGGGCGACCGTCCAGGTCCACCAGCACCAGTCCATGCTCCAGAAGGTGGTCGACGATGCGACTCACCTGCGCTCGAACCCGGGCGCGGTCATCGTCTTCAGCCGCCAACTCGTGGAACACGTAGTAGCCGAACATGTGGGCGGTGATCTCGTCGCTGCTGGTGTCCCCCTTCCAGAGCCAGCGGCCATCCGCCGACAGGCGCCAGCGCTGCGGGACAAGCTTGTCCCGCGGGTCCTTCACGCGCTGTTCAGCCCAGTCCGTTTCCGAGAGTCGAATGTTGGGATCATGCATCGTCGTCCAGTCGGCGGGGACCACGGTGCGGGCGACAAAGCCCTCCGTGCCGGTTACCTGCTGGAGGAACTCCAAAGTGCGGAAAGCCTCGCGGGCGGAGGCCAGCGCGGCCGGATCGCGCGTCGCCGCATAGCGATAGGATTCCATCGCCAGGTAAAGGGCCGTGTAGCCGCCGTCGTTGTCGTCGTCTTCAGGTTCCCAGGAGGCAAGGTCTCCGGGAACCCGCAGCCGGCACGACCCGACGATTCCCGGCGGACGGACGTGCCGGGCTCGGAGCGCGGCGTCGAAGTGACCGGCTTTGGCCAGCAAGGTGAGATTGGTCGGAGCCAGCCGGCTGACGCCTCCGGCCGTGGCCACCCAGATGGCGCCGCCGACCTCGATGACCACGTCACGAACGTGGTTGTCCAACAACCAGCGCCGTCCCTGCCGAACCGACCACCGCTGGCCATCATAGCGGGCCAGACCCGACGTCGTGCCCACCCACACGGAGCCGTCCGGCGCGTGCGCAATGCACCGGGCATCGGCGGAAGGCAGGCCCTCGCCGACGCCGAATTGCCGGTGCAGTCGGTCGTTTCGCCACACCTGCACGCCTCCCAGACTGGCAACCCAAATCTCGCCGCGCAGCCCGGGCGCAACACCGCGGATGTCAATGCTCTGGGCGTCGACCTCCGGGAGGAGATAGCGCCCTTGGCCGTGGCGAACCTGGAACAAGCCCATGGCGGTGGCGATCCACAGAGTACCCCCGGGTTCGGCGGCCATCCGGTGCAGGTAACGTGTGCACCCGGGTTCCCAGGCGTGCACCCTTCCGCCCTCGATGCGATAGAAACCTTCGGGTCCACCGGCGATCAGGCCACCGCGTGTCCAGGCCACGGTCTTCACCGAGCCCGCAACTCCAGCCACGCGCCGGCCGCCGACTCGGTTGCGGACTTCGTAGAGTCCATCCCACGCGGCGACCCAGACCGAGCCCGAGGGATCCGCTGTAACATCGTAGGTGGGTCCGGAGAGTTCACGGGCCGGGACACGCTGCCAAGCCGAGCGATCGGCGGGCAGCCAGTAGACACCTTCCCGGGTGGCGGCCCAGATGTGGCCGTCGCGGCCGAGGGCCAGCGCGCGCACGTCCTGGGCGGCCTCGGTTGGCAAGGGGTAGGCCTCGTGTTGCGAATGGGGCACCGGCAGGTCCGGGATCGGGTATGGATCCGCCGCCTGCCCGGCACCCCAGGCAGCCAGGAGCAGCGAGGCCGTCAACGTGAATCGGCCACCGCGAAAACTGGCAGGGCTCGACTCCGAGCGAGGCTCGCGAGCAGGCTCCGAGAAGGACTCGCGAGCAGGCTCCGAGAAGGACTCGCGAGCAGGCTCCGAG
>CAYSPU010000365.1:123-3865 GCA_964432995.1 uncultured Verrucomicrobiota bacterium | reverse complement strand
CACCGCCGAAGTCAGCCAGACTGCCGACGACGGTGCCAAGTTCAAATGCTACGTGGCGGTCGCGGGTGCCCACCTGTTCACCGACGAAGTCACCCTCACGGTCGCGACGGACATGACACCGCCCACAATTACACGGGTGAAAGCCACGTCCGTCTCGACGCTGGTGGTCACCTTTGATGAGCCGATCGATCAGGCCTCGGCCGAAACGACCGGCAACTACAGCATCCCCGGAGTCTCCATCGGCTCCGTCGCCGCCACGGGGAACTCCGTGCTGATGAACACCACCGGTCTGGTCGTCGGCAACTCCTACATCTTGACCGTGGGCGGCGTGAAGGACCGCTTCAACAACGCCGTGCCCGCCGGCACCACCTTCGCCTTCGTCGTCAATGTCATCACCTACGCCGACGTCATCCTCGCCGATGGCCCGGTGATGTACTACCGGTTCGAGGAAACCTCCGGCCAGACCACCCACAACTACGGCACGGCCGGTTCCGCCGCCGACGGCCTGTGGATGTCCGGCTTGGGACCGGATGTGTCGTCCCCCGTCGACGTCAGTTTCGGAACCGGTCCCCGGCCCGGTGAGTTTCTTGGATTCGACGCCGACAACCGCTCCGGCTTCTTCACGGGGGCGGACACCGTGGGAGGCGACAACCTGTGGGTCGACGCCCAGCAGCAACTGCTGAACAACCTCGGGGCTTTCTCCCTCGAGTACTGGGTCAAACCCGCCAACCGCGTCTCGGATCCGACTTCCTTCGGCACGCGCATCGGGATCGTGGGCCAGAACGACGCCATCGAGTACGGCTTCATTGACCAGAACACCATCCAGATCTGGACTCCGGGTGGAGGTTCCCTCAACACCACCTACTCGTTCCCCGACAACACCTGGCATCACGTGGCGACCATCGCCGACGGCACGAGCATCAAGAACTACTTCGACGGCGTGTTCATCAACCAGACCGCCGCCACCACCGCCAACTACGGCAATTCGACCTATAACGTCCACGTTGGCGGCGGCGGCGCCTTCGACGCCACGGGCAACTTCTTCACCGGTGAGATTGACGAAGTCGCCATCTTCCAGAAGGCGATCTCGGCCGATCGGATTGCCGCCCACTACAAGGCCGGCAAGGAAGGCGGCGAGGCCCCCGGTGTCGACCCCGTCATCAGCGGCATCACCCGCCAGGAAAACAACGTCGTCATTAGCTACGACGGCGTCCTCGAGTCTGCCCCTGCGGTCACCGGATCGTGGACGACGGTGTCCGGCGCGCCCACCGGCGCGGGCCAAACCTACACCGTGCCCGCTACGAGCGAAGCGCAATTCTTCCGCGCCATGAGGGAGTAAGCCGTCTTGAAGGTAAACTGCGAGACCGGGCGCAAGCCCGGTCTCTTTTTTCTCCGGCATCCGCCTGCTGGCGAACGATCCTTGGCAGCCCGGCGCGGGCTGCCGGTCGTCAGACAGTGTTGCCGCGGTTCAACGGCGCTGCTCAACCCAGCACGCGGCGCAGGAATCTCACATTCGCCTGGTAGCTCGGCAGCATCGCCGCGTCCTTGGGAACCGCACCCTCGATTTGTACCCAGCCAGAATAGCCGATGTCGTCCAGCGCGGCGCGCACGGCGGTGAAGTTGACGTTGCCCTGGCCCAGGAGCGCCCCGTTCTCCTTGGCGTGCAGTTCGCAAATCATCTTCTTCCCCCCGAGCCAGCGGATCTCCTTCAGGATGTCGTAGCCCCGATCGGTCGAGTTGCACACATCGTAATACACCTGCACCGCCTGTGAGCCCACCCGGTCGATAATCCCCATGTGATTCTCCGCGCTCAGCCAGCTTTCGATGCCCAGGATCACTCCCGCTTTCTCCGCCTGGGGCGCAACTTCCTTCAACCGGCGCACGACCTCGTCCGTTCCCTTCGCGTCGTCCCGCAGATCTCCGTCCCCAAAGAACGCCAGCAGAACCACCTGACAACCCATCGCCCGCGCCACGTCAACCGAGTCCGCGACCCATCCAACGGTGCGCGGGTCGCTCTTGTAAGGGATCGCGTTCAGTTCGCCGATGGCAAGCGACGCGACTTGCACCCCCGTGGCCTTCGCCGCATCCCGGTAGGTCTGCTGGACTTCGGCTTTCCGAAGGTGCATGTCGTTCTTCGCCGTGCCCAGGCTGACTTGCACGCCGTCGAGCCCGATCTCCTTCGCCACCGCCAGCGCCTGGGGATCGCACATCTTGCCAATCGACCAGTCACAAGCCCCGATCCGGAACCGACGGGACTCGGCCGCCGCCAACAGCGGTGTGACCGCCGAGAGGAAACCGGCACCGGCCACTAGCCGGGCCGATTGGCGCCATGCCTCGCGGCGGGGCACCCGTCTCGTGAACTCCGAATGTCCGTGGGATTTCATGAACGCGGACCATACGGCATCGCTCTCGGATTCGCAAGGCATGCCCGAAGACCGGGTGTGATCCAGTGGCTGCGCGATGATCCCCTCCTGCGGTTCACCCCTCGATGCGTTGGAACAGAAGATCGCAAAGGACCGCAAAGGCGTGTCTCCCTCCGAATTCCTCTTGTGCTTTCTGCGCCTTTTCGCGGCTGGTCCGCCCTCCCGTTCCTTTGCGGCTTCTGTTCGAGCACCAAGCCATTGCCCCCGGCGGTACCGGCGCCCACCGATCCGTGCAAAGAGCAGACTGCCACGGCGCTCTTGGACCATCCGCGGACGAAAACCAACCCAAGCCCTGCTCAGGGGCACGTTCTCGCCGACGGGTTTGGATCATGACCGCCACTCTGGCTCGCGCTGCGGATGGCGGACCCTGCCCCCGCTCACAAGTGAAACTCGGCGGGACGTTTGGCCCGCCAGCGTTCCTCCTCGCTGGGCAAGCCGGCCGGAAACCAGCACCGCAGTTGTCGACTGTGTCGAATCATCTCCGTCAGTGAAAGCCGCGGTGGCAGAAAACGGAAACGATCCCCTTCCGGCAGGTCCAGGTCCAGACTGGGAGGAAACGCCTCACGGAGTCCGCAGGAGGCGGAGGAATGTCTCGTAGAGTTCTCGGGTTCCATACTTCAGAAAAAGCTGCTCATAGCGCCGGTCCCGCAGGTCCAGGCCGTGACGACGGATGAGTACCTCCAGATCTTCGGCGTCCTTGGAGGTGCGATGTGGCAATGCCTGCTTGAGCGCGTGCAGCTTCAGCGCCAGCAAATGATCCAGACAAGGCACGCGCGCCTTGGAGCCTCCGAAATCCCGCTCCTCAGATGCCTGCCACATGCGGTCGAATGTCGACGGGTCCACGAACATGAGGTCCAAGCCCTCTCCACCTGCCGGCTGCCCGAACTGGGCAAAGGCGGCCGTCTCTCCGAACAACCTCAGACCGGCTTCGGTCAACCGGCGGAACCACGAATCGCGGTCTGCACGGCGTACGAGGAAATCGACATCGAAAGTGGCCCGGGTATGCCCATGCGCCGCAACGGCGTAGCCCCCGATCACCAGCGCCGGGAGCGGCGGTTCCCGGTCGCCGAGCTTGATGAAGTCGGCCAGCTCCATGACCCGGAGTCTAGTCCGTCCCTATCCCCACGCAAGGCCTGGCGCGAGGAGACAGCGGAGCTGGGAGATTGAGGGGTTCACAGTTCAAGGTGGAGAGGTTGAACGGCTCACAACTGGGCGCAGCACGTCAACGCGTTGCCAACAACAACCGTGAACCTCCCAACCTCTGAACCGTGAACCTCCCAACCTCTGAACCGTGAACCTCCCAACCTCTGAACCGTGAA
>CAYSPU010000364.1:0-3884 GCA_964432995.1 uncultured Verrucomicrobiota bacterium | reverse complement strand
TGTTGGGGACGCTCTGGTTGGTGGCATTGCGCCGCCAGGTGAAGCGCCAGACGGAGATCATCCGGCAGCGGTTGGAGCGCGAAGCGGCACTGCAGGAGAGCTATCGGCTGGTGTGGGAGACATCGGTGGATGGCATGCGGTTGACCGATGCGGACGGTCGGATCGCGCGCGTGAACGAGGCATTCTGTCGTTTGGTGGGCAAACCGCGAACCGAGCTCGAGGGTCAATTGCTGACCGTGGCCTACGCCGCGGACGATGCGGAGGCGACCCTGAGTCGGTATCGGGAGCGGTATGCGCGGCGGGAGTTGCGTTTCCGGGATGAGAATTGTCGGCGGCTTTGGGACGGGCGGCAATTGTGCTTTGAGGTATCGAACTCGTTTCTGAATTTGGACGGGGAGAGGCCGCTGGTGTTGAGCGTATTCCGCGATGTGACGGAGCGGAAGCGGATGGAGCAGCGGCTGCTTGAGGCGCACAAGCTGGAGAGCCTCGGGGTCTTGGCGGGCGGGATTGCCCACGACTTCAACAACATGTTGACCGCGATTCTGGGGAACGTGGGCTTGGCGGCCACGGAGGTGGAGGCGAGTTCTCCGGTGAGGGAATGTCTGCGAGAGATCGAGGGGACATCGCGCCAGGCGGCGAAGCTGTGCCAGCAGATGTTGGCGTATTCGGGTCGCGGGCGGTTTCAGGTGGAGTTGCTGGATCTGAACGTTCTGCTGGTGGAGATGAGGGATTCGCTGCAGGCATCGGTGGGCAAGTCGGTCGCGCTGCGGTTCGACCTGGCCCCGTCGCTGCCGGCGGTAGAGGGGGACTCCGTCCAGATTCGGCAGGTGGTGGCGAACCTGGTTCTCAATGCGGGAGAGGCGATCGGCGAGAAGAGTGGCGAGATCATGGTGCGCACGGGTTGTGTGGTTCCGGACGCGGCCATGATGGCGAGGGCGGTGCCTTCGGAGGGACTGGGGCAAGGCGAGCATGTGTATGTCGAGGTCGCGGACACCGGCGGTGGAATGGAGGGGGAGACGCAGGCGCGGTTGTTCGATCCGTTTTTCACGACGAGGTTCACGGGGCGGGGTTTGGGTTTGCCGGCGGCCTTGGGGATTGCTCGGGGGCACCGGGGGGCGTTGGTGGTGGAGAGTGAGTACGGTCGTGGTTCGACCTTTCGTTTCTTGTTGCCGGCGGCGGCGGGGCGTGTGACGGGGGATTCGGGGGCGGCGATTCGGGTGCCGGCTCCGCGGCCCCGGAGGACGGTGCTGGTGGTGGACGACGAAGATTTCGTGAGGCGGATGGTGGCGCGGGCACTGCAGGCATCCGGCTTCGAGGTGCTGACCGCGGAGGATGGGGAGGCGGCGCTGAGGCTGTTCGAGGAACGAGCGGCGGATCTGCAGTTGGTGGTATTGGATCTGACAATGCCGAAGATGAACGGGGTGGAGACGTTTCAGCGGATGCACGCTGCGGACGCGCGGGTGCCGGTCCTCCTGGTGAGCGGCTACAGCGAGGAGGAGGCGACCTCCAAGTTCACGGGAACGGGTCTGGCCGGGTTCTTGCAGAAGCCGTTCACGGTGGAATCCCTGCGGGCGAAGATCGAGGAGGTACTGGCAGCGGCACCCGCAGCGGAGGCTGAACAGCATCGGCGCGCCTTCGAAAGGCGCGCGTCGCCCCAGGCGAGGGAAACGCCACCGAATTAGGCACATCAGCCCTTCCGGACCGCGTCCCGCGGCCGCGGGATCGACCCGCAGCACCATGCGCACGCCCTTTGCTGCGGCTCAGACGAGCCGCGGTCCCAAACCTCGCGGGCTTCGGATTGCCAATCCACGCCCGGCCGCGAACCGGCTCCTCCGACCCGTGGCAGGAAACGCCAACCGCATGCTGACTCCTGGCTCAGTTCTCGGCGGAGTGCAGGCCGCCCGTGCCGGCAAGAAACGCAAGGTTGATATGGCCGGGACGGGTCGGCAGAGGCTGGGTGCAGTTCCAGAGGCAGGCGCCACAGTGAATGCACTTCTCCCGGTCGAAGGCGGGAACCCCTCCGTCACCGGGGGTGATGGCCTGGCCGGAGCAGACTTCAATGCAGACCTTGGTGCCGCAGCGCTCGCAGAGATTGGGGTAGAGGAATTGGACGTGATCGCCGTAGCCCGCGGGGGCCTGAACCTTGCCGCCGAGCAGGAGGGCGTCCTGGTGGGAAACAAGGAGGCGACCGTCGTAGGGGATGGCGGGCCAACCGCAGCGGTCCATGAGGGCACTGTGGGCGGGGGTGCCCTTCGCATGACAGGCGGCGACGATTTGGCGCACTTCTTCGGGCGGGATGCGGTCGCGGTAGTAGGTCTCGAGCGTGGGCACACGCAGGTGCGGGGGCTGGGGGCGGCCGCGGAGGTTCCAGCGACCGCCGGTGAGTCCGGAGAGGGCCATGCCGAGCATGCCGGTCACGACGCCGCGGTGGAAACCGTCGCGAGCTTTCTCGGCGACGCGTCCTTCGGCTTCGACCCAGCTTTGGCGGCGGCGGCGAACGTAGGTATCTTCGAGGTTGGCGCGGGAGCAGGGTTTTCCGGCCGCGAGGAGTTCGAGGACGCTGTGGGCCAGTTGGACTCCGGTTTCCCAGGCTTCATCGACGCCGGAGCCGGTGAGGACGTTGGTGCTGCCGGACCCTTCGCCGAGGCGCGCGTAGCCGTCCCCGACCAAGTGGGGTTCGCCGCGTCGGCCGGATTCCTGGAGGGTTTTGGCGCCCCAGGACCGGAGTTTTCCGCCCTCGAGATGGCGCCAGAGATACGGGTGCAGCATCCAGTGTTGGAGGTAGCGGTAGGCGGTCCGCACCGGGCTATCAAACCAGGAAGGAACGAAGATCCCGAGGGACGCCACCCGGTCGGGATGGACGTAGAAGAAGCCGAAGATCTCCGGTTCCGGGTATCCGAACGTGTGCAGAACGGTGCCGGGGCGGAGGCTGGTGTCTTCGGGCAGGTCGACGACGAACTTCATGCCGACCGCCCAGTCGTCGAGGTGGTGGCCTTCAGGCAGGCCGAACGCCGCGTCGAGTTGTTGGCCGATGGCGCCTACGGGGCCGTCGCCGACCACGGTGAGAGCGGCGCGGATGTCCATGCCGGGCAGGTAACCTTCGGAAGGCCGGCCTTGTTCGTCGACGCCCTGGTCGAGGAGGCGGACGCCGACGACTCTTTGCTCTTCGATGAGGGCCTGGGCGACGGGGGTGCCGGGCCAGATCTGGACGGTGCCGGTGGATTGGACCTGGGTGCTGACCCACTGCATGAACTGCCCGAGCGAGAGGACGAGCCCCCCGGTCTTGTGCAGGAAAGACGGAGTCCAGGGGAGTTCGAGGGCCTCGTGACGCAGCGGCAGCGCCCAGGCGAAGGTGCGCAGCAGGCGGTCGGCAGCCTGCAAAGCAAGCGAACGCCGGCTCGCGCCCGCGGGATCGAGGAGATAGACGACACGCTCTTCGGTCACCGGGGCGAGCATGGGGATCTGCGCCGAGGTCAGTTCCGGGAAGGACTGGCGCAGGCTGCGCCCGCGGGTGACGACGCCGGAGACACCGAAGCCGACGTCGTCCGCGCGCTCATAGCAGAGGACCTGGAGAGGCATTCCGGGGGCGGCGGTGCTCTCGAAGCGCGGCGAGCCGTCTTCCTTGGTGAGTTGGCGCGACAGCGTGGAGAGGAAGCCGCCCATCGCCGGGCCGAACCCGACGCCGACGATGTCGATGTCCATGCGTTGGCGGTCAGGATTTAGAGTGCTGGGCGCAGTCATCGGTGCACGGGTGGGTTGTGGTCGTCCAGGCTGCAGCCGGGGGTCAACTGCCTGAGCATGGGCGGGGCTGGAGGCGCAGAGGCGCCGAGCAGCGGCTGCGCGGGGCGGCAGAGCGCCGATGGCTCGAGAACGCGTTCGGCCGG
>CAYSPU010000363.1:0-4002 GCA_964432995.1 uncultured Verrucomicrobiota bacterium | reverse complement strand
TGTCCCTCTGTCCTCTGTCCCTCTGTCCTCTGTCCCTCTGTCCTCTGGCCCTCTGTCCTCTGCCCCTCTGTCCTCTGTCCTCTGTCCTCTGTCCCTCTGTCCTCTGACCCTCTGTCCCTCTGTCCTCTGACCCTCTGTCCTCTGTCCCTCTGTCCTCTGTCCTCCGGCCCCCGCCCCGCGGGCTGGAAACCTGAGGTGGTGGCTGGCGCAGACGCGGCTCGACGTCCTGCGGTGGGGGCCTATACTGGCCGCATGCCGGCCGGGGTTTGGGCTGCGATCGGTGTCCTGCTGTGCGCCGGGGTGAGTTTCTTTTTTGCCCTGGCCGAATCCTCGTTGTTCTCCCTGGGACGCTGGCGGGTGCCGGGGCTGGTGGCCGCTTTTCCCCGGCGGGGCGCCGTGGTGGCGCGGTTGCTCGAGAATCCGCAGGACTTGCTGGCCACGACGGTGTTGGGGAACGCGCTGGCGAATGCGGCCATGATCGGTCTGGCGTTCTGGACGGCGTTGGCGCGCGGGTGGGCGGCGGGCTGGATTGTGGGAACGGCGGCGGGGCTGTTCGCCTTGATCCTGGTGGGGTGCGAGGTGGTGCCGAAGACACTGTCGGTGGGGGCGCCGGAGCGATGGAGTTTGTGGGTGGCACTGCCGATGGAGGGACTGGTCGCAACCCTGCGGCCGCTCCTGCGCGGGGTGCAACGGCTGAACGCGATCCTCGTTCGCATTCTGGTGCCGAAGTCGTTCCAGTCGCCGACCGGTCTCAGTGATGACGAGTATCAGGAGTTGATGGAGATGGCCGCCCAGAGCGGCAGCATCGAGGCCTCGGAAAAGGAGATGATCCTGCGCATCCTCCGGTTGGATCGGCGGACGGCCAAGGATGTGATGCAACCCCGCTCGCAAATGGCCGCGATTCCGGACAACCTGTCGGTGGAGGAAATGGTGGAGGCGGCGCGGCGGCATCGGCACCGGCGGCTGCCGCTATACGACGAGACCCCGGACACCATTGTCGGGGTGCTGAATACCCGGGCGTTGCTGCTGGATCCGCAGGTCGACCTGGCGGACGCCATCGAGTTTCCCTCGTTTGTTCCCGAGAGCATGAACCTGCTGCAGTTGCTGAAGAGCCTGCAACGGCAGCAGCGGGGAATGGCGGTGGTGTTGAACGAGTACGGCAGCACGGCGGGGCTGGTGACGACGGAGGACATCCTGGAAGAGATGATCGGCGAACTGCGCAGCGAAGGGGAGGAGCAGGGCTTCATCATGTCGCGCCTGGGCGAGGGCCGCTGGCGGGTCAACGGCACGATGCGGCTCGAGGATTTCCGGCGCGAGTATCCCCCGCTGGGGGAATTGGAGGAGATTGACACGCTGGGCGGGCTCGTCTGCCACTTGACCGAAGTGGTGCCGGCGGTCGGTCACCAGGTGCAGTTCCGCGGTTTGCGGCTCACGGTGACGGCGGGGGACGAGCGCCGGGTGCGGGAACTCACGGTCGAGGTGCTGCCGCGGAAAGGAGGGCGCTGAGATGGACCTGCCGTGGCTGGGACTGTTGCTCCTGGCGGCATCGCTGGCGTTCTCGTTCCTCCTGAGCGGAATGGAAGCGGGCGTATTCGCCCTCAACCCCGCCCGGATCCGGCATTGGATGCGCACCGGCAAGCCGCAGGCCGATCGGCTCTACGGTTACCTCGAGCGCCCCGAGAACTTCCTGCGCACCATTCTCGTCGGCAACACGCTGGCCAATTTCCTCGCGGTGGGCCTGGTGGTCCTCCTCATCCACAACCGCCTCGGCGACCGGCCCGCGATCGGCGTGCTGCTCTTTCTCGGAGCGGTCTTCCTGTTCTGCGCCATCTGTGATCTGCTGCCGAAAATGCTCTTCCGCGCCTACCCGAACCAACTCTGCCTCTCGCTGGTGGGCGTCTTTCGCCTGGTCCACGTGGCGCTGCAACCGCTGGTCGGATCCCTCTACTGGCTCTCGCGCCTCCTGCTGCCGTGGACCGGAGGGCGCACGGACCTGGGACGGTTCCAGAAGAGCCGCGACGGACTGCGCCTCGCGCTGCAGGAAACCGCGCCCACCCTGACGACCGAGGAACGGGCGATGATCCAGCGCGTGTTCGACCTGAACGCGGTCCGCATCGGCCAGTTGGCGACGCCGTTGTCGAAGGCGGTGACCGTGACGGCGACGACCCCGATGGCGGAAGTGTTGCGGCGGTGTCGGGAAACGCGGCGGACGCGCCTGCCGGTGTGGACGACCGAGGGGGGGCATTCGCGGATTGGAGGGATGATCAGCCTGCGGACGCTGCTGTTTCAGGCGGAGGTCGACGGGACGAAGCCGGCGGGTCTCTTTCTGAAACCGGCATTGTATCTGGCGGAAGACCTGCGGGCGGAGGAAGCGCTGCGGCGGATGCAGCGGAGCGGCGAGCGGATGGCCGTGTTGCTGGGGCCGGACCGGCGGGAGACCAGCCTGGTCAGCCTCGAGGACATCCTCCGGTTCATCTTCGGAGAAGTCACCGTGTAACCGCCATGGACGCCTTCTGGCCCATCATCGGGAAGTTGCTGCTGGTCGCGGTGCTCGTGCTGCTCAACGGTTTCTTCGTCGCCGCCGAGTTCGCCCTGGTGAAAGTGCGCGACACCCAGTTGACGCCCCTGGTCACCAAGGGCCATCGGCGCGCGCGGATTGCCCGCCGGGTGATTGGCAACCTCGACGCCTCGCTCAGCGCCTGCCAACTGGGCATCACCCTCGCCAGCCTCGGCCTGGGCTGGGTGGGCGAACCCGTGTTCGCCGCCCTCCTGCAACCGGTGCTCAACGCACTCCAGATCGAGTCGGAGAGCATCCGCGACACCAGCGCGTTCATCGTGGGTTTCTCCGTCCTCACCTTTCTCCACATCTCCGCCGGCGAACAGGCGCCGAAGTGGCTGGCCATCCAGAAACCCCTGCCGACTGCCCTTTTCGTGGTCCGGCCGCTCCGGTGGTTCCATCGCCTTTCCTATCCGTTCATCTGGGTCCTGAATCGCGCGTCTCTGGGCCTGCTACGCCAACTCGGCATCGAACCGGCCGGCGAGGGCGAATCGATCCACAGCGAGGAGGAACTGCGCCTGCTAATCGCGACGACCCAGAAACGGACTGGCGCTTCCGCCCTCGGCCGCGATCTCGTGCTCAACGCCCTCGATCTCCGCCACCGCGTCGCCCGCGAAGTCATGCGCCCCCGACGCGAGTTGGTCGTGTTCGACACGGCGGCGAGCATCACCGAGTGCATCGACCTGGCGGAGAAGACCCGTTACTCGCGTTTTCCCGTCTGCGAAGGCGGCGATCTGGATCGGGCCCGCGGGGTGGTTCACATCAAGGACGTCTACGCCATGCGGATCAAGGCGCGTGCGGCGACGGATCTCCTCCCCGTGGCCCGCAAGCTGATCTACGTGCCTCCGACGGCGCGTCTGGAGAAGGTCCTGCAGTGGTTCCTCGAACGCCAACTGCATTTCGCCCTGGTCGTCGACGAATACGGCGGCACCATCGGCGCGATCACCCTCGAGAACATCCTCGAGGAACTCGTCGGCCAGATCCAGGACGAGTTCGACCAGGAGAAGCCCCTGGCGGTTCGCGTGGACGACCGGACCTGGGAGGTGGACGGAGCCCTGCCGCTCCATGAGCTGTCCGAGTTGGTGAACGAACCGCTCCACGACGAGCAGATCACCACGGCGAGCGGCTGGGTCACCCACCGGCTCGGGGGCTTCCCCAAGACCGGCGACCAACTCGCTCTCGAATCCTGCGACCTCCGCGTGGAAGCCATGGACGGCCTCCGCGTCGCCCGGCTCCGGTTGATCCGGCGCTCGGAACCGGCGCCGGAGCCCACCGACACCTCCTGGGGAACAGGAAACCGGGAACCGGGAGCTGCGGAGTAGCGGGCTCGCGAACCGCAAAGAGCCGCGCATCCTTCGTCACGAGATTGGTTCCTGGCGGAGAGACACCGTGTTCCAGGCGGCGCGCATCGGGGCAGCCCCGCGCGGCCCCGCAGCGCGGGGCCG
>CAYSPU010000362.1:0-4047 GCA_964432995.1 uncultured Verrucomicrobiota bacterium | reverse complement strand
CCCACCCTCTCCCATCCGATGGGAGCGGGTGCCTCCCCCAGCGCGGGGGCGGGCGAGGGTTTCTCCATCCCTCCATGCGCAAATACAACGACCGCTCCGTATGGCACTTCACCCGCGCGCCCTCGCAACCTATCGTCACCACATGCCACGGCCACCGTTCATCGAATTAGGCTCGGGTCGACATGCAATCCGCATCCCCGTCCTGCACGAGGACCGCGCGATCCTGGCCATCGACAAACCCGCGGGCTGGCTCCTCGTCCCCTTCTCCTGGCAGCGCACCCAGCGCAATCTCGCCGCCGCCCTGACCTCGTCCATCGCCGCCGGCGACTTCTGGGCGCGCTCACGCAACCTTCGTTTCCTGCGCCATGTCCATCGGCTCGACGCCGAAACCAGCGGCGTCCTTCTCCTGGCCCGAAGCCAGGGCGCGCTGAACACTTACAGCGAGCTGTTCGAAAGCCGACAGATGGAGAAGACCTACCTGGTTGTCGCGCACGGTATCCCGCGCCAGACGGAATGGACCTGTCGCGCCAAACTGGAACCGGATCCGCGGCAGCCGGGCCGGATGCGGGTGAGTGCGCGTCACGGCAAAGAGGCGGAAACCGTATTTCGCCTGCTGCAAGCCGGCCCCGCCTGGTCGCTGCTCGAGGCCAAACCCTACACCGGGCGCACCCATCAAATCCGACTCCACCTGCTCGAGGCCGGGCTTCCCGTCGTCGGCGATCCGTTATACGGACCGGACGCGGGAACCGAGCTGCAAACTGGGAAATCGCCGCATCGCCAGTTCCCGATGGGTCTGCGTGCGATCCGCCTGTCCTACCGCGACCCGTTTCAGCGAAGACGGATTCTCATCGAAGCACCCATCGATGAATTCCTTCGCGCCTTCGGCTTCGCCTCGAGGTAGTACCGATCAGGGTCAGGCGTTAAGGGCGTTAAGAATGTCGCTCTCCGGCGGGCCTTCGGGGCGGCGACGAAGCCTAACTTAATTCTCTTAACGCCTGACCCTGGGCATTCGCCGGCGCGGGAAGACCATGGCCGCCGTCCGGTCCGCGAACCGCGATGCCTCCCATGCCCACGATCAATCCCAGCAGGCAAAGCCCCAGCCCATGCCCCTGGAGTCGACGGACCGGCTTCGCCGGCGGCAGCGCCTTCTCGATGACCTGAAAGCCGGTGCCCTTCGCCTTCGGAAGAGTCGCATCGACCGTCTCGTGCAGGACGCGCAGGAGGATCGCATCGCGGATCTTCTGATTGTCCTCGAGCTCGCGCTTCTTGACGAAGTACGGACGGCATTCCACCGTTCTTTTCGCCTCCTTGTCCCTGGCGTTCTCGACTGCCTCCCTCATGGTGTCCAGGGTTGCGTTCTTGGACTTCAGTTGCAACTCGATGCCCCTGAGGATTCCCTCGACCCTTTCGTCCACCTTCTTGGTCAAATGGGCCACCGAAGCAGAGAGTTGCTTGATCGATGGATGCTCCTCGCTGTAGCTGACGCGTTCCTTGGCCAACTGGGATTGGACCAGAATCAAGTCGTAAGTGAGCTTGCTGAGGTCGGCATCCGGATAGGCATTCAAGATGGCTTTGTGGAGTTCGTCCCCTCCCTCGGCTTGGATTTCCTTGAGGAGCTTGAGCGTGGTGGACAAACCGTCGAGCTGGGCCTGAACGACAATGCGCTCGGCCTCCAGCCGCCGCACGGTCTCCGGCTCGAGAATCGGGGGTGCCTCGCTCCCTTCAACATCTCGG
This sequence comes from uncultured Verrucomicrobiota bacterium, assembly GCA_964432995.1. GTDB lineage: Bacteria > Verrucomicrobiota > Verrucomicrobiia > Limisphaerales > JAHDYP01 > CAYSPU01. The sequence goes on along the minus strand of CAYSPU010000362.1, from coordinate 2,313 downwards.
TCCGAGATCTTCAGTTGGAGTTTCAAGTCGTCCGCCTCCATCTGCGTCTTCCTCAGGATGTCGTCGGCCTTGTCCAACTCCTGCTGGAGCTGCCTGATGCCGTTGCGGGCCGTGGACTCGGCAAGGTCTGCTTTCGAGTGCATGTGCATTTCCGCAACCGCGTTGGCCAACTCGGCAGCTTCGTCGGCGGTCCGGCCGGTGGCGCGAATCTCGATCACGGCGCTGTTTGGAACCTGCCGGATATCCAGCCGCTGCCGCAGTTCGACCAAGGCAGCGTCGGCCGAAAGCGGCCCGCTCGCGGTCTTCCAACGGGACCCCAGATCCAGCTTGGCCGCCACCGCTTCGAGCGTGCTGGAAGATCGGATCACCTCGTACTCCGTCTGGACGAGATATGGATCGTAGGTCACCCCAGCAGCAGCTCCTGGTGTTTCCGCACCCGACTGCACCAATACCTTGCACGTGGCAACGTACTGCTTCGGTGACAGCGCCAGACAGACCACCCCCGCCGCGAACAGCAGCAGCCCCAGGCCAATCAGCCGGCTGCCCATCCGGCCGCGCGGGGTAACGCCTGCCGAATCCTCGCCCAAACCCAACAAATGGCGAATACGACCAAGCAGCGACCCGCCCCCCGCTCCCAGCCCGAGGGCCAAACGCTGACCCCGCATCGCCTCGAGCGCCGTCAGCGCCCGCGCATACGCCAGCCGATCCCCACAGGTCTCCACCGCCAGGTCGTCGCAGCAAAGCTCGCGCACCGCCCGCATCTCGCGGGACACCCACCAGACTGCCGGATGGTAGAACAACACCGTTTCGACTACCACCTGCAGCAGGTTGACCCAGTGATCGTGACGCCGGATGTGGGCCAGTTCATGCGCCAGAATCAACTCGATCTGGTGCGGCGCCAACCCACCCAGCGCGCCGATCGGAAAGAGAATCACCGGACGCAGCCATCCCACCACGGTCGGCACCAGCACCGCCGCCGAAACGAGCAGGCGCACGGGGCGGCGGATCGCCAACCGCCGCCGCAGTTCCTCGATCCGATTCAGCCAGACGGCGTCCAGCGAAGTCGGCGGCGGCTGTGTCAAACGGTTGACCGACCAGAACCCATGCAGGAGCCGCAAGGAGAGAGCGCCAACTCCCACAGCCCACAACAGCACCAGCCAGGGCATCGATGTCTCGAGGATCTCGACGAGCTGTTCGCCGGATCGAGGCAACACCGCCACCGCCGGAACCGTGTCCGAAAGCTCGCCCACCCAACCGCTCCCCGTCGGCATGGCAACGGTCGGCGGGTTCGAGGGACCGGACGTCACCTCCGGCACACTGCCGAGCATCGCGAACGTCACCAGCGGCGCCACGACCATTGCTCCGAAAACCGAACAGGCGGCGAGGTAGCGGACGCGAGCCTCCTGGCGCCGAAGGAGTGTCCGCAGAATCGCCCACACGAGGGCCAACGCCGCCCCCTGCCAAAGGAAATGTACCAGCGTCCATCCGATCCGAGTTACCGTCGGCCATTGCACGAGTTCCACCCAGGTGGTCATTGAGTTCTCCCTTCCATTTGATCCAGCAGGCGACGGATCTCGGCGAGCTCATCCGCCGAAGCCGGTTTGGCCGACAGCGCCCGCAAAACGAGCCGATGGGCGGAACCATCGAAGGCGCGTTCAGCGAGATCGCTCAGCAACTGGCTCTGGGTTTCCTCCTCCGACAGGCGCGGTTCGTAGACGTGTTGTCGCCCGGCTTCCTCCCGTTCCACGAGGCCTTTGTCGGTCATGATCTGGAGGAGCTTCAGGACCGTCGTGTAGCCGGTGGTTTGGGTTTGGTTCAGCGCTTCCATGACTTGGCGCACGGTGCTGGGTCCGCGGTGCCAGAGGACACGGAGGATGGCGAGTTCGCCGTCGGTGGGCCTGGGTAGATGGGGTTGGGACTGCGGCATGGGGGCAATCTACGAAGTGCTTCGTATCTGTCAACGAAAATGTTCGTACTCGGCTCCCAGACTACTCGGATCCCCAACCATTCTGGGTCAGCCACGAAAACGCGCAGAAGGAACTGATTAGAGACCCTTCCACTGTATTCGCCTCCCGCCCGCTCGTTGCTGCTGCGACCGAGGGACCGGTCGCGCTCCGCCGGACCGCCCGACGTCCCGGCGGGCAGCAGCCGCACCCGCCGGATGGGTTGCCCAATTCACCAGAGCCGAACCGCTGCTGGCGATGCGAAACAAAGCAACCGGATGGGTGCGGAGAGAAGATGCCCGGGTTCGGGTTCGCCCCCGACAGCCTTTGTTTCTTTGTTTCTTGGTTGTTTGTCCGCCCCCGGACTTGG
>CAYSPU010000361.1:846-4086 GCA_964432995.1 uncultured Verrucomicrobiota bacterium | reverse complement strand
GAGGTCAACGGCCGCCTCACCGGCACCGTGTTCTCCCCCGACGGCTCGCCCGTCGGTGCTCACGTCAACGTCAAGATCAGCTTTGGCAACGATTACATCATCCGGACCGACACCAACGGCTTCTACGACACCCAGATCAAGATCCCGTCCGGCAACTACCAGGTCGAAGCTGAGGATCCCGCCACCGGCTTGCGCGGCGCCTCCAGCGTCAACGTCCAACCCGGTGTCACCAATGTCTGCAACGTCCGCCTCCTGGATCGCGGCAGCCTCCGCATCACGGTGCGCTGGGCGGATGGCACACCCGCTCCCGGCGCCATCCTCAGCGTCAGCCAAGGGAGCTATCCGCTCGACCACTTTGATGGCACGACCGAAGCCGACGGAGCTTATCTTCTCGAGAACATCTTCGAGGGTTCTTACGCCATCGAGGCCTCCAAGGTCAGTGGACCCACCACCATCCGCGGCCGCGCCGCCGCCCAGGTCACCTCCAGCGCGACGGCAACCGCCAACGTCACGCTGGCGCCAACGGCCACGCTCACCGGTCAGTTCGTCGAACGCGATCAGCTCACCCCCGTCGCCAACGCCCAGGTCACCGTCGGGAACCTCGCCTATGCCGCCACCGACGACGCCGGCGCGTTCACCGTCACCGGCCTGCCGCTGGGCACCTACCGCGTCGTCAGCCACAACCCCGTCACCGGTAACGGCGCCGTGCTCACCGTCGCCCTCAGTTACAACGGCGAGGTCAAACACATCATCCTCGTCGAACAAGCCCGCGGCCTAGTCCAGGGCACGGTCATCAACAGTTACCGCGACGGGTTCGTCCCCGGCGCCACCGTCACCCTCCGCTCCGGCGATGGCATCACTCCGCCCCGCACGGTCAGCAGCAGCGCCGACGGTCGCTTCAGTTTCCCCGGCACGCCCGCCGGCCCGTTCACGCTCACCGCTGAAGAGCCCGCCACGCGCCTCTCCGGCTCGGCCAGCGGTACCCTGCCGGAAACCGCGACGTCCCTGAACCTGGATGTGCCCCTCCAACCGCTGGCCAGGGTCGCCGTGGTCGTCCTTCGCCCCGATGCCGCCACCCCGGCCACCAACACCGCCGTGACCTTGGGTAACCTCACCGCCAATACCGATCCCGACGGCCGCGCCGAGTTCGTCCACCTCCCCTTGGGCAACTACAACGTCCGCGCCCAATCCCTCATCCTGGGCGAAACCCGCAGCGCCGCCCAAGCCGCCGTTCGCCTCGCCGCCCCGGGCCCCGCCTCCGATGTCCAACTCATTCTCTCCGGCGTCGGCTCCGTCAACGGCCGCGTCTTCGCCAACGACGGCGCTACCCCCGCCGTCTCCGCGCAAGTCCAGCTCACCGTTCAATCCGCACTCTTCCCGAATCTCTCGCTTGGCACTCTGACTGACGCCCAAGGCGCCTACGCCTTCAATGATGTTGCCCTCGGCTCCTATCGCGTCGCAGCGACCGCCCAGGCCCTCGGTGCCTCCGCCAACGACACCTTGGAGACCAGCGGCGAACACGACAGCGTCAACCTCACCCTCGGTGCCAGCGGCACCGTCGTCGGACGCCTCCTCCGAGCCGATGGTTCAACCGCGGTTCCGGACATCGACGTCCTCCTCGAATTCACCTCCCAAAGTGGCCTGCCCGGCCGCGCCGTCCATCGCACCGACGACAACGGCCGATTCCAGCACGACGGCATCCCGTTGGGTCCCTTCTCACTCGAAGCCCTCGCACCCCACTTCGGCGGCATCGCCCGGCTGACCAACGGCATCACCGCCGCCAGCGAAACCAGGGATCTCGGCAATGTTCTCTTCGACGAGGACATCCCCACGGTCGTTGCCGTCACCCCGCCGAACACCGCCACGGACGTCCCCATTGCGACTACCGTCGACCTCTACTTCAGCGAGCCCCTGAACGCGTCGAGCGTCTATACCGATGGCATCTATCTCCGCGGCCCCACCAACACCGTCCCCAGCTCCGTCCAGCTCCTGGCTGACCCGACCAACGGCTTGATGCGCCTCGTCCGGCTTACCCCACTTGCCCCCCTGCGCAGCCGGCTCACCTACGACGTCGTAGTCATCGACGGCGAACGCCGCGACGCCTTGGGCGCCCTCATCGGCCGTGGCCCGACCGATCTCGTCGGCCGCCCGCTGAGCGCCCCGTTCGTCTCCCGGTTCACCACGGCCGACAACGATCCGCCAATCGTGCTCTCCGTCTTCCCGAGCAACAACGCGGTCCAGGTCGATCCACGCGCCGTGCCGCGCCTCTCGTTCAACGAGCCGATCCGCGACTCGAACATCGTCTTCACCGTCACCGGCCCCACGGGACCTGTCGCCGGAACCACCCAGGTCCTCCTCAACGGCCTGGCCTTTTCGTTCCTCCCCACTGCTGAACTCGAACCCAACACCCGCTACACCCTCGCCGTCAGCAATATCGTCGACCTTGCGGGCAACGCCGCCCGGAACCAGCCCGTCACCGCCGCGTTCGATACGATCGACACCCTCGGCCTCACCATCGCCGCCCTGCGCATCGCCGACGGCCGTTCCCCGGTAGCCGGCGCCCGCGTCGCCATCGAAGCCCTGCTGGCCGCCAGCGAACCCGGCGCCAGCGTCCGCTTTACCCAGGACTTCAGCGCCGTCGGCACCGCCACCAACGCCCCCTATCGCGTCCCCGTGACCCTCCCCGCCTCCGGTTCGACCACGTTCCGTGCGATCGCCATCGATCGTTTCGGCAACGAAGGCGAGATCAAGGAACTCACCGTCGCTGTGGTCTCGAACCAACCGCCCGTCGTCACCCTCGCCCGCTCGTATCCCGCCACCGGCCCGCTCCCAAGCAGCCGCGCGTTTACTGTCCAAATCGGCGCCTCCGACGATGCGACCATCACGAACCTCGCCCTCACCGCCATCGGCGCGCTCAACCTGACCACGAACTTCCCCAGCGGCACCGCGCGCACCATCGCCTGGACCGTTCCGCCGGAGAGTGTCGCCGGCAACACCCTCGAACTGCGCGCCCAAGCCGCCGATGAACTCGGCCTCCTCTCTCAACCCGTTACCCTCCAGTTCGTCATCGCCGACGGCACGGCACCAACCGTCGCCGTCCTCAGCCCCGACTCCGGAACCTCGTTGGATCCCGCCCAACCACTCACGTTGGTGGTGCGCTCGAGCGACAACAGTTCCACCTACCGACTCGACCTCGGCGTCACCGGCGGAGTGGTCACCAACCAGACGCGGACCGTCACC
>CAYSPU010000361.1:0-807 GCA_964432995.1 uncultured Verrucomicrobiota bacterium | reverse complement strand
ACATCTTCACCGTCTCACTCACCAATGCCGCGACCAGCGGATCAACCCTCTCCACCACCGTCACGGCCACCGACACCGCCACCAACCACGCTTCCACCACGCGCACCTTCGCGCTGCCCGATCTCGGCCCACCCACCTTCTTCGTTGCCCAGCCCCCGTCGGGCGCCACCAATCAGTCGCTCTGGATCGACCGCATTGTCCTCGATTTCAGCGAAGCCCTCGCCACCGCCACCGTCTCCACCAACACCATTCTCTTCACCAACAACGCTGGGCTCAACATCCCTTACTCCGTCGTCCATGACACCGACCGCCGCCGCGTCCTCGTCCAGCCTTCTCTGCCGCTTGAACCCAGTGTCACCTACACCAACCTCATCCTGCCAGGCGTCACCGATACCACCGGCAACCCCCTTGCCGGTCCGGGCGGACAACCCCTCGGCGCCGACGGCCTGCCCGTTGCCTTCACCACCGCCGCGTTGCTCGACGTCAACCCACCCCAGGACGCCTGGGGCGTTCCCGGCCAGAGCTTCCTCGCCAGCGTCAACTTTGAGCGGGGCCTCGGCACCGCCTACATCCGCTTCCAGCTCAACACCAGCACTGCGGTGAACATCCCCACCCCCACCGGCGCCACCAACGCCACCGCCGCTCTCTCCCTCCCCCTGGACGCCACTAACGCGACCCTCACCATCACCGCCCATCCGTCCCAGCCGTCCTATCCGTCCTATCCCATCTCCACCCTCACCCTCACCCTCCGCTCCCGCGACCTGGACGATGACCGGCTTGCCGGGCGCAAGCCCCTTGGTCTCGCGC
>CAYSPU010000360.1:0-4146 GCA_964432995.1 uncultured Verrucomicrobiota bacterium | reverse complement strand
GGCCCCGGCCAGCCGTGAACCTAGTCGACACGGGAGCCCCGGCGTAGCTCGCGCGGGATTGCCCGTGCCGGGGCGGTCGGCCCAAGGGCGTCCACGGCTCAACCGCTCTTCGTGCGCGAGGCTTTCCCTTCGTACGGCGGGGCCGCTTGGGAACGGCGAGGTTGGTTCAGTCGCCGGCCCCAAACACTGCGTCGGTGCGCTTCAGCATTTCCTTCGCCTGCCGCTGGAAGTAGACGTTCCAGGGGTAGGTGTTGCCGGACGCGCGCGGATCCTGAGCCAGCACCCACTGGAGGTCGGCCACGTATCCTTCCCGGTTCCCGACCAGCGGGTAGAGGTAGCGGGCCCTTCCCCAGCGGTTTGCCAGGTAGTCTGGCCCGGCGGCGATGGCCTTGGTGAAGAGCTGTTCGGCCTTCTCCTTGCTGCCACCGTACCGTTCCGGCACGGCAATCAAGTAGATCGCCCGGCTGAAGTGATTCCCTCCCCCGGCCCAGTCGGGATCCAGCTCGTCGATGCGTTGGATGACCGGATCGGTGCGGGCAATCAGCCGGGCATTGAGCAGGCGGCCGGCTGGACGCAGACACTCGTCGAAGTAATGGAAGATGGCCGTATACCAATAGCCCATGGCATCCACCGCGCCGGGCCCGAGCTTCTGGCACGCCTCCCAGACGGGCCGGCCGGCATCCACTTCCCGGCGAAACTCCGGGTTGGTGTACATCGCCCGTTCGCAGCAGCGCAGCGCCTCGAGGTAATGGAACTTCTTGTCCCGCTTGGATGCGGAATAGCCCGCGCCGGCCAGGATGTGATAATTGCCCATTTTCCACAGTGCCCGGTAGTGCGCGGGGTCCGCAGCCGCCACTCTCCCATAGGCATCGATCAACAGCTTCACTTTCTCCGCATCATCGGCTTGGTTCTCCAAGGCAACCGCTTCCTCGAGGAGAACCGCGACGTCGCCGTGTGTCGGTGGGGTGGTTCGCGCTTTCCATCCCGGTTTCCAGCTCACGCACGCGGTGGTGCCGAGCAGGCTCAGGACGGCCAGCGGCAGAAGCGGGAACCGGAGGAATCTGAGGATTCTCATGGCAGGACCTCTCTATCGGGCTTGCAGCCGGTAGTTGTTGTACGTGGGGACCGGCCCCGTGAAATCCAGGCAATCGCCTCGCGCGGTGTAGAAGACCCCCGGCTCGACTTCCTGAAGTGCGGCAAGAATGCACCGGGGGTAGGCGCGGTCGAAGAACTTCGACTCGGTAAGGCACAAGTGGCCATCACACCGCTGGACTTTGATTGCGGGCGTAAAGGCGCCAATCCCCATTCCCAGCACCCAGCGCGCGTACCATCGGAAGTCGTAGCCGGTCATCTGGAGGCGATAGGTTCCACAGTGTGCCTGCCATTCGCTGCGGAAGGGGCTGGGCACATGGTGGCCCGCCGAGCCGTCAAACGCGCCCGGCAAGTGCCGATCCTCCGGCCATCGCCGGGACTGCCGTGCCTGAACGATTTGCTCCGTGATCAACCGCTGGGGGAGGCGCAGAGCGAAGGCCTCGAGGTCCGGAGCCGGATGTCGGTTGGCCAAGGCGACCCCACCGATGCCGTATTCGGGATACCAGTAGATGATGCTGGCGAAGCCCGCCCCACCGCCGCCGTGGCGCACCAGCCAGCGGGGACGACCCTCGGCACCGAGGGCCGGCAACCGCACCTGAGCCCCCAGTCCGTACCAGGTCGCCACCTCGTCCGGCGGCATCTTCACGGCATGCGGCGTGCCCATGGCTTCCACCGCGGCGGGCGGAAGCAGAACGGTTTCCCCAGCCTGGCCTTGGCGGAGATGGAGCTGGACGCACTGAGCGAGATCGGCGGCGCTGGTCTCGAGACCCGCCGCGCCCGTCATTGGTCCCGGGTGCAGGGTGGAGATCACGCCAAGGGTGTGACCCAGCGCGCGGGGGACGGGCGTCGGTTCCCGAAGCGGAGTGAGCGAGCTGTTCGTCATGCCCAGCGGTGACAGCAGATGCCGGCGTGCGTAGTCGGGAAAGGGTGTTCCGGAAACGACCTCCAGAATGTGCGCGGCCAGATCGAACCCCCCATTGCTGTAATAGGAAGCGGCTCCAACCGGAAACCGGAGGCGGCTGCCGTCGATGCTCTGCACATGCGCCTCGAAGGTGCCGAGAGGTTCCAAGGAGTTGCCGCGCATGGGTTCCGCCTGCAGGCCGGACGTGTGACTCAGCAAGTGCCGCAGCGTGATCCTCCGTTCCGGGTGGGCTTCGTAGTGACTGCGAAGACGAAGATTGGGGAGATACGTGGTGATCGGCTCGTCCAGTCGCAACAGGCCATCCCGTTCGGCGTGCAACACCGCCATGGCCGTGACCACTTTCGAAATCGACAGCACGCGGAATACGGTGTCGGGAGTGACACGGGTTCGCTCCGGGCCGCCGGCATGCCCAAAACCCTCGGCCCAGAGGAGCCCTCTCTCGTCCACGAGCGCAAAAGCACAGCCCGGGATGTTCTCCTTCCGCATGAAGGGACCTACCGACTTGCGGAATTCATCGAGCGCGGCGGTGGACCTGGAATCCAATCCCGGCCGCCGGTATTGGGCACGGGCGGCGTTCTGGCCGGCTGGAGAAGCGCACCCGCCCGCGAGGAGGAGGCAACCGGCGGCCAGGCCCGCGACCAAAAGGGCGCAGCCCCCGAACGCCGCCGGCTGTCCAGTTCGATTTCTCATGCGGGAGGACAAGCTGCTCTCTCTCAGGGAATCTCCCCGCCGTCATTCGCTCGGTTCCGATCGGCCTGCTCCGCCCGAATTCGTCCGCCGGCCGAGGCCCACTTGATTTCCTGGCGCGTCATTCTCTGCTTCAGCGGCACGAATCCCTCCACGTAGGCCGCACGCGAATCCACCTGCGGTTTTCCCTTGGGGATTTGGCTGAGCCGGACGAAGTCCACCGGGAGAAACGCCAGCGGCAGGTCAAATTCGCGGGCCACCCGCCGGAGGTGGGGCGTGTGGAGGGGATCGGATACTACCGCGACCTTCTCGAATCCCAGGCTGCGCGCCAACTGGTAGGAGTAGTAAAGGTTCTCGCAGGAGTGGAGGGCGTTGGTTTCCACGAGAATCACCTGGGGCGGCACCCCGATCGCGCGGGCATAGAGCGCCATCAATTCGCCCTCGACGTAGGGCGTCTGCACCGCCGCGCCCGAGTAGATAATGTGGTGCGCGACGCCCTTCTCGAACAGGTCGCGCGACCAGTACACCCTTGCCTTCGTGACCCGGTTCCATCGGCCGTTCTTGGACGGGAAGCCCGGAACAACGAGGGCGTCATAGGGGCCAGCCGCCAGGGCTTCACGGTATCCGCGGGTTACGGAGGCGTGAAACAGCGAACAGCCCGAAGTGAGCCCCAGGACCGCCAGCAAGAGGATCCGGCAGAGATGCGGCATCACCCGCCCACCCCGGCGCCGTGGTCGCCAGGGGCGATTGGCATTGCGGCCGCCAATTCGCCAGGCTACTCCACCCGCGGCCAACAAGGGGTCTGACATGGCCTATCGTCTACCGCGAATCTGCGGCGCAAGCAAGACGTTGTCATGCCTTCGCGAACCCTCAGGCGTTTTTCTCCGCCGAGCGCGCGATGCCCCGCAACATCCCGGCGAAGACGATCTGGTGCAAGGGCCAGACACCATACCAATAGGCCAGCCCCCACAGGCCGACCGGATCGAAGATCGCGGTCGAACTCGCTACGCACGATCCGGTGTATGAGGACATGGCGCTGAAGTTCCTCGAGCATTTCCTGCGGATCGGCTCCGCCATGGACCGGCTCGGGGAGCACGCCGACGAAATGTGGGGCGAAGAGGACGGTTTCTTCTATGACGTGCTGCGATTGCCGGACGGCAACGCCACCCGGCTGAAAGTGCGCTCGATGGTGGGCTTGCTGCCGCTCTGTGCGACGACCGTGGTCAGCCGGGAGACCCTCCAGCGGCTGCCGAACCTCCTCGAACGCGCCAAGTGGTTTCTGTCGCGGAACCAGGGCTTGGCCGCCCGCATGGCCCCGCCCGACCGCATCAGCGCCAGGGGCTATCATCTCCTCAGCCTGCTGGACGAAACCAAACTCCGCCGCGTGCTGGGGCGGTTGCTTGACGAAAGGGAGTTCCTTAGCACTTACGGCATTCGGTCACTCT
>CAYSPU010000359.1:0-4186 GCA_964432995.1 uncultured Verrucomicrobiota bacterium | reverse complement strand
CAAGCTGACGAAGGCCGAGGCTGAGGTCGAGCGTCAGTTCCTGCCAGGCGAGACCCGCCACATCGATCCGCTGGATTCGCGGGGGCGCGGCCGGGGCGTCGATCTCCACCAGGGCGACCGAGCGTCCGTCGGCGTTGGAGAAGGAATCAGGCTCCGGGGTTCCGGGCATGACCAACCGGTCGCCGTCGTAGACCTGCCAGGAGTGCCAGTGGCCGACGGCGAGGTAATCGAGGCCGGCCCGGGTGGCGGCGTCGAGGGCGATGGGGTGGTCGTCCGGCTGATGTTTGTCGGCGATGGCGAGGGCACCGTGGGTGATGCCGACCTTGATGCTGCCGGGGGGCACGCCTGCGGCCAATTCTCGCAGCGCCAGCGAGGGATCGTGCGGGGAGCGCTTCTGGAGCAGCGGACTGGCCAGGAGCCAGCCGCCCGCGAGCGGAACGGCGCCGGCTTGGGTCAAAACATGGACGTGTCCGGGAGGCGGGGAGAACGGGGGACGCGACCAGACGCTGCCGGGACCGCAGGCAGGGTCGTGGTTGCCGGGGAGGAGCCAGACGCTGACGTCGGGGAACTCCGCGAACAACCGGCCGGTTTCCTGAACCACGGCGGGCGCCACCTGGTTGTCGTCGAACAGATCTCCGGCGACCAGGAACGCGTCGACGCGTTCGCGTCGGGCCAGTTCGAGCGCGCGGCGGAGGGTTGCCAGACGTTGCGCGCGGAGGCGCGGGGCGCGGTCGCCGAACGACCGGAACGGGCAGCCGAGTTGCCAGTCTGCGGAATGAAGCAGTCTCATGGCTTCGAGGGCCGGGTTCCCTCGTCAGGACTGGGCGCGGAGCTGGCCGCGCCGGATCTTGCCGCTCGTGGTCTTGGGGAGAACACCGACGAACTCGATCTCCCGCGGGTATTTGTAGGGAGCAATGATCTGTTTGCAGTGCTGTTTCAGGTCGGCGGCCAGCAGGGCGGCCGGGGCGAATCCCGGGCGGAGCACCACATACGCCGTCACGATCTGGCCGCGCAGTTCGTCGGCCTTGCCCACCACGGCGACGTCAAGGACGGCTTCGTGTTCGAGCAGGGCGCTTTCCACTTCGAACGGGCCGATGCGGTAGCCGGAGCTTTTGATGACGTCGTCCGCGCGTCCCACGAACCAGAAGTAACCGTCGGCGTCGCGGCGGGCGCGATCGCCGGTGAGGTAGTAGCCGTTACGAAACTGTCGGGCCATCTCTTCCGGGTGATTCCAGTATTCCCGGAACAACCCGAGCGGTCGATCGGGCGTCACGCGCAGCGCGATTTCCCCTTCCCGATCGTCCGCGATCTCGCGCAATCGGTCGTCGAGCAGAACCACGTTCATCCCCGGTGTGGGCAGGCCCATCGAGCCCGGCCGAACGGGTTTGCCCAACGCGCGGAAATTGCCGACGAGCACGATGGTCTCGGTCTGGCCGTAGGCCTCATGGAGCGTGAGGCCGGTCGCCTCGCGCCAGCGTTCGAGCACTTCCGGGTTCAGGGGTTCGCCCGCCGTCACGCAATGCCGCAGTTGCGGAAACCGATAGCGCTCCAGCGGTTCCCGCACAATCAGCCGCATCGCCGTCGGCGGCGCGCACCAGGTCGTGATCGGGTACTGCGCCAGCGCCTCCAGCGTCCGCACGGGATCGAATCGCCCCGAAGTGTCGAGGGCGAACACGCAGGCCCCATGGTGCCAGGGGCCGAAGAAACTGGACCAGGCGGCCTTGGCCCATCCCGGATCCGACAGGTTCCAGTGGACGTCCCCGGGCCGGAGGTCGAGCCAGAGTCCGCCCGTCACCCGGTGGGCCAGGCCGTAACTGGCTTGCGAGTGCAAGACCATCTTCGGCTCCCCCGTGGTCGCGCTGGTGAAATACAGCAGGGCTGGATCATCGGCTGCGGTCGGCTCCGCCGCGAAACGGGCGTCCGCACCCGCCAACGCCGCGTCAAAATCCGTCCACCCCGGCAGTCCCTCGCCGATCAGCCAGCGGGTGCCATCGAAGCCTTCGACCTTCGAGGCGTTGTCGGCGGAGGTGACCACCGCGCGCACGCCGGCAGCCTCGAGCCGGTAGCTGACATCGCGGGCGGTGAGCATGGGCGTGGCGGGTACGGGCACCGCCCCCAGCCGGGTGAGCCCCAGCATGGCGACCCACCACTGGGGAACGCGCGGGAGCAACAGCAACACACGGTCGCCGCGGCCCACGCCGCCCGACCGGAACAGGTTCGCCGCCTGTCGGCTGGTCCGGGCAAGCTCTTGAAAGGTGAACCGACGTTCCGCGCCCGTGGCCGCGTCCACCCACCAAAGCGCAACGTCGTTGGGGCGCCGCTGAGCCCAGCCATCGAACACGTCGGTGGCGAAATTGAACTGGGCTGGCTTCTCGGGAGGCCGCGTCGAGGAAACGTCCATGAGTCGAATTGGTAAAGAGGGGTTACTCGAATCGTGCGGGTTGGCCGGTGGCGGCGAGGACGGCGTGCCAGGCGCTGCCGGCGGGGTCGAGGTGTTTCTTCCGCTGGGCCAGCAATTCGATGGGCACATGGAGGAATTCGTCGTGCAAGAAACCGATCACCAGCCCGGTCTTGCCCGCCATCGCCGCGTGCACCGCGTTGCGCGCCATCTGATCGCAGAGAATCGCATCCTCCGCATCCGCCGGCCGGCTCCGGATGATGTAGCTCGGGTCCAGATACCGCAGGACCACCGGGACCTGCTCGGTCTGGAAGTAGGCTTCGATGCAATCGCGCAAGTAGAGGCCAACGTCCTTGAGCTTGACGTTGCCGGAGGCGTCGCGCCCTGTGTCCCCGGCCTCGACCAAATCCTGGCCCGCGCCTTCGGCGATCACGATGACAGCGTGTGCCCGGTTCAGGATTCGCTTCTTCAGCACCGCGAGAAAGCCACCTGGACCCTCGAGGCGGAACGGGACCTCGGGGATCAGGCAGAAGTTCACATCCTGGCTCGCCACCGTGGCGCCGGCGGCAATGAACCCCGCGTGACGACCCATCAGCTTCACGATCGCGATGCCGTTCTGCACGCTGTGCGCCTCCATGTGCGCCCCGTCAATCACCCGACACGATTCCTCCACTGCCGTCAGAAAACCAAACGTCCGCGAAACGAACGCCACGTCGTTGTCGACCGTCTTGGGAATGCCGACGACCGACAGCGCGTGCCCGCGTTTGCGCGCCTCCTGGAAGAGGGCGTTGGCGCCGCGCTGCGTGCCGTCGCCGCCCACCGTGAAGAGGATGTTCACCTGACGACGAATCAGGTTCTCGACCGCCACGCCCAGGTCGACCGGGCCCCGCGACGTGCCGAGAACCGTGCCGCCCTGCTTGTGGATGTCGTCCACCATCTCAGGGTCGAGCACGATCGGCTCCAACCCGTTGGCCGGATCCAGGCCCCGGTAGCCGAATTGGAATCCGAGGACTTCCGGGACGCCGTAGATGTGGTGGAGTTCGAGAAAGAGCGACCGGATCACGTTGTTCAGGCCGGGGCAAAGGCCGCCACAGGTGACGATGCCCGCGCGGGTCTTTTGGGGATCGAAGAACAGGCGTCGGCGCGGGCCCGCCAGTTCGAAGGTCATGTCCTCCGGCACCCGCACCCCGGGCCGGTGTACCACGTGCGCCAGGAACTGCGCGCGGTCGTCGACGAAGTAGTGTTGCAGCGGAGAGGGGAACCGCGGCTCGCCGAGACAGGTGATTTCCATGCCCGATGGTTGCCGCACCCCGGCGGCTCTGGCAATCCCGGTTTCGGCGCGGCCGGCGTGACCCGCGGGCGGAAGCGGACTTGCGGGCACACAATCCTCTCCACGCTCTCCTTCGGCGCCCTCGGAGAGGTCGCCCTACCTCATGCACTTGCGCGCTTGTGGATTCCAAATCCCCAATCTCGACCCGCAGCCAAGGGGGGTGTGCGCTCTGCTGCGACCGAGGGACCGGTCGCGCTCCGCCGGACCGCCCGACGTCCCGGCGGGCAGCAGCCGCACACGCCGGACGCGCTGCCGAACCCACCAGAGCCGAACCCCCGCTAACTGATTAAAGACCCGTCCCTTTGTATTCCCTTTGTATTCCGGACTTGGAACAGAAGCGCGCCAAGAGCCGCAGAGGAACTGGTTTCGCCGGCCGCACTGACTTTGCGGTCCTTTGCGGCCTGTAAACAGCGAGGAGAATCTGGCGCACGCGTCGGTCCGGATTGAACAGAAGCTCG
>CAYSPU010000358.1:0-4223 GCA_964432995.1 uncultured Verrucomicrobiota bacterium | reverse complement strand
GATGGTCTTGGCCAGGATGACGGTCGGCTGCCCGCGATGATGAACGGCGGCGTGGTAGGCGGCGTAGACCTTGTGACTGTCGTGACCGCCGCGCAGGAGCTTGTGGATCTGGTCGTCGGTCAGGTGGTTGACCAGTTCGAGGAGTTCCGGGTATTTGCCGAAGAACCGTTTCCGGGTGTAGCTGCCGGGTTCGACGGTGTATTTCTGGTAATCGCCGTCGACGACTTCGCCCATGCGTTTGACGAGGAGCCCGGTCCGGTCGCGGGCCAGGAGGTCGTCCCATTCCGAGCCCCAGATCAGCTTGATGACGTTCCAACCGGCGCCGCGAAACGCGGCCTCGAGTTCCTGAATGATCTTTCCGTTGCCGCGCACCGGGCCGTCCAGGCGCTGCAGGTTGCAGTTCACGACCCAGGTGAGGTTGTCGAGGTTCTCGCGCGCGGCCAGCGTGAGAGCGCCGAGGGTTTCGGGCTCGTCGCTCTCGCCATCGCCGACGAAGCACCAGACGCGGGGTTCGTCGGCAGGGATGAAGCCGCGCGCCTTGAGGTAGCGGTTGAAGCGCGCCTGGTAGATCGAAATGATCGGACCGAGCCCCATCGACACCGTGGGGAACTGCCAGAACTCCGGCATCAAATAGGGGTGGGGATAGGAGGAAAGCCCGCCGCCGGGGGCGAGTTCCTGTCGAAAGTTCTGGAGGTGGCGCTCGTCGAGTCGGCCTTCGAGGAAGGCGCGGGCGTAGATGCCCGGAGTGGCGTGGCCCTGGAAGAAGACCTGGTCGGCCGGGCGGTCGCCGTCGCCCCCGCGGAAGAAGTGGTTGAAGCCGACTTCGTAGAGGGTGGCGCTCGAGGCGAAGGTGGAGATGTGGCCGCCGATGCCGCTTCGCTTGCGGTTGGCATTGACGACCATGGCCATGGCGTTCCAGCGGATGTAGCTCTTGATGCGGTGTTCCATCTCCCAGTCGCCCGGGAACGGCGGCTGTTGTTCCACGGGAATGGTGTTGACGTAGGGCGAGCTGATGGGCGGCGGCACGGGCGCGCCCGCTTCGTTGAATCGCCGGACGAGATTCGGCCACGCCGCGACGACGCGGTCGGCTCCCTCCTGTTCGACCATCTGCCCGGCCAGGAAGGCCAGCGTGTTCGCCCACGACCCCGCCGCGTCGTTTTCCGTGGTTGCCCCGGAGCCCGTTTCGTTCGGTTTTGGTTTCACTTTTGGAGAGATCGACAGTTTGATGGTATCCAATCGCCCGGGTCGCCCCGGGGACGCTGGTCCCAATCTTGGCCGGGACCTCGGCGTGCCGCAAACAGAAATGCGCTTCTACGACTGCAGCCTGGCGGCGCCCGCGGCGAACCTCGCAATGGACGAGGCGCTGCTCCATTGGTGTGCGGCGCGCCCGGGCGAGGAAGTGCTGCGGGTCTGGACCCCGCCATCATGGTTTGTGGTCTTGGGCCAATCGAACCGACACGCCCTCGAGGTGCGCGGCGCTGCCTGCGCGGCCGAAGGCGTGCCGATCCTGCGGCGTTGCAGCGGCGGCGGGACGGTCCTCCAGGGACCGGGCTGCCTCAACTACGCCCTCGTCCTCGAGGTCGCCGACCGGCCGGGGATCGCGACCGTCGGCCGCGCCAACCGAACCATCATGGATGTGCACCGCGGTGCGCTGGCCGAACTCCTGGGGCGACCAGTGGGGGTGGAGGGCATCACCGATCTGACGGTCGATGGCCGGAAGTTCTCGGGCAACGCCCAGCGCCGGACACGCGGGCACGTCCTCTTTCATGGCACGTTCCTGCTGGAGGTTGACGCCGACCGTTTGGAACGGCTGCTGCCGTTGCCGTCCCGCCCCCCGGACTACCGGCGGGGACGATCCCACCGCGACTTTGTGACTGGCCTCGATCTGTCCGCAGCGGCGATCATGGCGGCGCTGCGCCGGGCGTGGGGTGCGGAGGAGGCGTTCGTCGGCAACCTCGAACCGGCGGTCGAGCAGTTGGTGCGCGAACGCTACGGGCGCGCGGAATGGACGTTCAAGTTTTGACACTATGGAACACCTGGGTCTGGCGGACTGGCTGGTGATCGGCTTCTACCTTGTGGGGATCGTGGCGTTGGGGGTCTGGTTCGGCAAAGACCAGCGCAGCACCCGCGACTACTTTCTGGGCAGCAAGAACACCCCGTGGTGGGGCATCGGGTTGTCGATCGTGGCCGCCGAGACCAGCGCGCTCACGATCATTGGTGTGCCGGGGTTAGCCTACGGCGGCGACCTGGCCTTCATCCAGGTGGTGCTGGGATACGTGATTGCCCGGATCCTGCTGGCCCTCCTGCTTGTGCCGCACTACTTCAAGGGTGAGATTTACTCGCCCTACCAGTTGCTGGCCGACCGGTTCGGACCCGGCGCCCGCCAGACCGCCGGCGGTTTCTTCCTCCTCAGCGAAACCCTGGCCGCCGGCGTGCGCGTCTATGTTGTCTGCATTCCCCTCCAATTGATGCTCGGGGTGGACGTCCTGACCGCCATTATTCTCTTTGTCGCGCTTTCGCTGCTCTACACTTACATCGGCGGTGTGAAGGCGGTCATCTGGACGGACGCCGTGCAGTTTGTCCTGTTCCTCGCCGGCGGCCTGTTCACAGTCTGCTACATCCCGTCGGTGCTGCCCGGCGGTTGGAGTGGGACCCTCACGGCCGCGGCGGATGGCGGCAAACTCCATTGGTTCAATTCTGCGTTCTCGCTTTCCGCCCCGATCAACATCTGGATGGGGATTCTGGGGGGAACGGTGATCACGCTTTCCTCGCACGGGGCGGAGCAGCTCATCGTCCAGCGGGTGCTGGCCTGCCGGACCGTGCGGGACGGCCGTCGGGCCTTGATCCTGAGCGCGGTGTTGATCTTGCCGTTGTTCCTGATTTTCCTGATGGTGGGGGCGCTCCTCTGGGTCTACTACCAGCAAACCGCCATGGCCATCGAGATCCCCGAGGTCGGCGGCGGCATGAAGGCCAACGACTTCGTCTTCCCCATCTTCATGCTCACCGAGGTCCCGCACATCCTCCGCGGGTTCCTGATTGTGGCTATCCTTTCGGCCGCCATGTCGTCGGTCAGTTCCGCGCTGACGTCGCTGGCGTCGGTATCGACGATGGACTTCTTCAAACCACTGCTGCGTGGGCGCGGCGAGGACTTCTACCTGCGGTTCAGCAAGGTCTCGACGCTGGGCTGGGGCCTGCTGTTGGTGGGCGTGGCGTACTTGAGTCGGGAGGTGGTCTTTGTCTTCAACGCGGCGTTCTCGCTCCGCGGGTTGACCAGCGGCGCGTTGCTGGGAGGCGTGCTGATGGCCATCTGGATGCGGCGCGGCCGATCCCATCCGGTGGTGGTGGGCATGATGGCGGCGCTGGGGTGCATGACTCTGATCCAGTTGGCGCCGATGTGGGAGGTTACCGATGCCTGGCTCAAGGAATGGCTGGGGGGCCCCATTTTCTGGCCATGGTATACCCTGATCGGTTTGCTGGTGGCGGTCGGGACGACACTGCTGGTCCGCCATACCACCGACGCCGGGCCTGCTGAATCGAGAGACTCCTCACGAATTCAGGGCGGAACATGAGGCGATCGCAATCCCGTACTGAAAGATGCTCCGGCGTCGGGAGTTCGTTCCCGGTCATGGACTTCTGGAGCCACACTGGGCCGGGGCGATGGGCTCCGCACCTGCTGGCCTCCGTCGCAGGAGCGCTCCTCGTTGGAGGGGCGGCGCTCGCCAGTCAGAACCCGATCTCGCCGGAAGACATTGCTCGTGGTTATGCGACTCGCCATGTGCTCGTGAGGTTCCGGGAGGAGGCACGCACAGGGTTGGCGACGGGTTCGGACCTCCGGACAGCGCACCAACTAAACGCCCTTGCGGGGCTTCCTCCTGGGGCACGACTGGAGGAGCCTGTCGTCTGTTCTCTCACCCGGCGGAGCAGGAACGCGCCGCTTGGCACAGGAGAGGCGGTCCAAGGGGCGACGGACTTCTTCTACCTACACCTGCCGGCGGGCATGGAGCCGAAGGAGTGTCTCGCTTCCCTGCGCACGAATCCGCACGTCGAGTATTGCGAGCTGGACCATGTGGGGCAGGCCTTCAGGACTATCCCCAATGACAGGGGGTTTTCCGGCCAGTGGCACCATACCAATCAAGAGACCTCCATCTTCGACGACACCCGTCCAAAGCTGTATTCGCCCGAGGCCTGGGACATCACGCAAGGTTCGACGAACGTGCTTGTGG
>CAYSPU010000357.1:0-4267 GCA_964432995.1 uncultured Verrucomicrobiota bacterium | reverse complement strand
GGCAAGCCGGCGCTTCGGCGTCGATCCTCTTCTGCTCGTCGCGATGGCCTGACGCGCGGGGCCGCGCGTCCCTACTTGCCCGTTCGGGGCGCAATGCGCGCGTGGCTTCTGCGGGTTCTCACACCTCCGGTCCGGCACGACGCGAGTCCGAGGACGGAAACTTGTTGACAGGGGGATGCCGGCCCTCCTTTAGTTCTCAGCGCCGCCGGTTGCCGGCAACTGCCCGGACGGCTGAGGTGCCGCAGGTGCGGCGCTGGCGCCCTTGAGATGCTCGCGTGGCGGAATTGGCAGACGCGCTAGATTCAGGTTCTAGTGGAGAAATCCGTGGGGGTTCAAATCCCTCCGCGAGCACCACCCCAACACCGAGGGAGAAAGACCACTTTCAGGCGGGATTGGCGCGGCTTTCCTGCATCAGCCTCGCACGGCCAGCAGCATGGGACATCGGAAGCACCGCGCTCGAGCGCGGGCTTTGTCCTCCAGGCATCGGCCGCGAGAAGGCGCGCAAGACACAGAAGTAACTCGGAGGTGACATCCCTTTGCGGTTCTCTGCGAGCTTCTGTTGAATTCCAACCGGAGGGTGCGCCAGGTTCCCTGTTGTCAACAGAAGGCCGCGAAGATACGCAAAGGAACGGAGGGGCGGATGAACAGGGAAAGGCGCGCTATGCGCAGAATCCCAGTGCTCTCTCACGCTTCGTGTGGTTTGTCGGAGATTCCAGTCTGTGGAGCCGCTCGATGCGGTGAAAAGTTCGCCCTGGCGCGGGGAATGCTGCCCCCAGATGCCAATCCACGCAGATCATCTCGGAGCGGAGAACGGCGAGCAGCGGCGGCGGTGGATGTAGGCGGAGATTGCCGTCAATCGTCAGTCTGCGTTGCCCTCGATGCCACAAGCGGTTCGTGCGTCTGGCGATGCAACTGAACCGCGGGACGCACGCCAGCTCGACTCCCGCGGTTGCTGACGGCTCGGTCTATATCTACAGCAGCGAGTGCACACTCTGCCGCCTCGACGCTGCCACCGGCACGATCTGGTGGAAGCGCAGTCTGCAGGAGGAGTTCGGAAGCGGCTCGCTTGGCGGCTACGGCAACAGCCAGTCGCCGTGGATCGAGGATGGCCGGGTATTCGTCCAGATCTCCACGAAAACAAACTGCCTGATGGCCTTGGACGCCACGACGGGCGATCTGGTCTGGAGCGGCCAGACCAACGCCCTGACCTACGCCAGTCCGGTGGGCGCCACGATCCACGGAGTCCGTCCTTCGTTTCCAGCCGAACCCTCCCCGCGAAGAAGTCAAAACGCTGGTCCGGCAACGGAATTCGGTATAGCTTACGACCGTGGGCACTGTCAGCGAACCACAGGTGCACCCGGAGGTGCATCCAGACGAAGAGACCAGCTCCAGGCCGCAGCTCGAGCCCGGCTATCTGGTGATCTGTTGGGATGATCCCGTGAACCTCATGGACTACGTCACCCACGTCTTCCAGGTCGTTTTCGGCTGGGCCCGGCAGAAGGCGGAGCATCATATGCTCCAGGTCCATCAACAGGGACGAAGCGTGTTGACCCGCGAGAGCCTGGAACGAGCGGAGCACTACGTTCACCAGTTGCACCACTACGGCCTCCATGCCACCTTGGAGTCCGACTGAGTGAGAATCGCTCGCCTCCACGACGCCGAGTATCGACTGGAGTTGCATCCGCATGAGATGCGTCTCTTGTGGTATCTGCTTCAACTCTACCCGTTGCTCCCTGCGGACTACCACCGCATCACGCGCCAAACCGATGCCCAGCCGCTGGCGGGCGCGCAGGAACTGCTGGAGCAGTCGATGGCCAGCCGGGAGGCCGAACAGAAGCGATACCTGGCCGAATTCCTCGGCCGCCGCGACCGTTTGCGCCGCCACGGAAGGGAGTTCCACATCCATGTGAGCGGGGACGACATGGAACGGCTCCTGCAGCTCTTGAACGACGTGCGCGTCGGCAGTTGGGTCCGGCTCGGTTGCAGAATGGATCCGGACGATGGCGTGGAGAGCGCGGATCCCCGGGAAGCGGTTCTGCGCGAGGCGATGCGGCTTTGTGCGTGGATGCAGATGCTCGTCCTCGAGGCCCTGCACCCGGGCCTGGGCTACGCACCGGTTCCTCCAGCCAACTGAATGCGCGCGCAACCGCCTGCCGAAGCCGGGAGCCGGCTGTGGTTTCCAGACCCGCGCCAAGCGCTCCGTGAAGGCCCCTGGAACGGTCTGCTCGCGGTGGGGGGCGATCTATCGTGCGAACGCCTGCTTTTGGCCTACCGGATGGGGATCTTCCCATGGACCGGCCTCCCTCTCACCTGGTGGTCTCCGGATCCGCGAGCGGTCATCGAGTTCGCCGAGTTCCACGTGCCGCGGAGCCTCGCCCGGCTGCTGCGACGCGGTGACTACTCGATCACCTTCGACCGGGCGTTTCGAGAGGTGATGGCGGCTTGCGCCGCGCCCGCTCCGGGACGCGAGCGGACCTGGATCAGCCCTGGTTTCATCGAGGCCTACACCGCGTTGCACCGGGCCGGTTATGCCCACAGCCTGGAGT
This sequence comes from uncultured Verrucomicrobiota bacterium, assembly GCA_964432995.1. GTDB lineage: Bacteria > Verrucomicrobiota > Verrucomicrobiia > Limisphaerales > JAHDYP01 > CAYSPU01. The sequence continues at coordinate 1,721 of CAYSPU010000357.1, read as the reverse complement.
GTTGGCGTCAGGGCGTCCTGATCGGCGGCATCTACGGGGTTGCCATCGGGGGTTTCTTCGCCGGCGAATCCATGTTCCACCTTCAGTCAAACGCCTCCAAGATCGCCCTCGCCCATTTGGTGAAGCACCTGCAACTGCGCCACTACGCCCTCTTCGACATCCAGATGGTCACCCCGGTGACCCGACAACTGGGGGCCCGGGAGATCCCCCGTGAGGATTACCTCCGTCGGCTCTCGGTTGCGCTCGACCTTCCGCGCACGTTTCAGGAAGTCGATCCGACGGAGGGGAAATGCGGGGGCGGTCTGTCGTCCGGGGGCGCCGAATCGGCCGCGGGCACGTCGGGCACGGTAGCTTTTCAGTAGTGCCGGCTCATGAGATAGAGCAGCAGGGCGAAGCCCATCGACACGATGCCACCCACGATGATGGCGGCGACCAGGAACTGGCGGTGTCGCCGCCGGTTGGACCGCCCCATCCCCGGTAACAGGTAATACCGGTGCTCTTCCTTATTGCGTCGACCCCACATGCGTCCTTGCCGGTTGTTTGGCGGGGAGTGGTATACCGGCCAGAGCCGCTCTTGGCAATGCCCCGCTAGAAACTGCGCTCCAGACTGCCGCGAGGCGCCGCGGGCTGCCAGTGCGTGGACGCGGCCGGATCCCGTCGCAACCGCAGAAGATCTTTGCCGCACCGTCGAAGCCCCCAGCCCAGCGGGGTGACGATGAGGAGGAACACGACGGCCAGCAAGAGCCGGCCGACGACCTGACCGACGCGGAAGCTGAGGCTCATGGCCAACCGGTAGACTGGCCGCACCAGACGCGGACGCCACCACGCCACAGCCAGGAGAAAGACAATCGTCCCGAGGACAACCAGCCATGGTTGGAAGGCGAGGACACCCCGGCGACAGGCCAGGGCGGAGAGCAGGGCCGCCACGGCCGCCGCCACCAGGGCGAAACGACGCCATTCACTCGGCTCTTCCTTCAGTTTTAGTCGCATAGCTCAGTCCAGGACAGGGTGAAAGAGGGGGTTGGGCTTGGCCACCGGTTGGGCGGCACGTTCCAGGAGGAAATGCCCGATGGCCAGGGCGTCCATCTCGGTGTTGACGAAGCAGCGATAGGCATCGTCGGGCGAGCACACGACCGGTTCACCGCGGACGTTGAACGAGGTGTTCACCAGGACGCCGCACCCGGTGGCGGTGCTGAACTGCTCCAGCAGCCGGTGGAACCTCGGGTTGTGTTGGCGGCGAACCGTCTGGACTCGGGCGCTGCCATCCACGTGCGTCACTGCGGGAATCTGCGAGTGCGGTGCTTTGAGGCGGTCGAAGCCGCGCAGCTCTGGATCGACCGGCAGGCGCAGGTTCGACCGCACTGGCGCGACCAGCAGCATGTAAGGCGACTCGGTTTGGAGTTCGAAGTACTCCGGCGCGCGTTCCCAGAGAACGGCCGGCGCAAACGGCCGGAAGGACTCCCGGAACTTGACCTTCAGGTTCAGCATCGATTGCATCCGGACCGATCGCGGATCCGCCAGGATCGATCGGTTTCCCAGGGCGCGAGGCCCGAATTCGAGTCGTCCCTGGAACCAGCCGACCACCTTTTCGTTGCGCAGAAGGTCCACGACGCGGGCGATCAGTTCCTCGTCGTCATGTTGGGAGAAGACCGCGCCGTGGCTTTCCAGCACCGCCTGAATCTGCGGATCGCTGAACTCCGGTCCCAGAAAGGCCCCCCGCA
>CAYSPU010000356.1:0-4410 GCA_964432995.1 uncultured Verrucomicrobiota bacterium | reverse complement strand
ATCTGGGGATACCGACTCGCAGGAAAGGTAGGGCGACCTCTCCGAGGGCGCCGCGGGATGCTGTTGCCGAACCAGTCCACTCCGGCGCGATGCGGAGATCGCGCCCTACCGATGTTCGAGCTAAGACCATTGTGAAGACGACACAACTCCTCGGCGTCCTGACCGTTGCCGTCACGCTCCTTCTCCCGGGTGTTTCGAGCGCCGTTCGAGGCGCCGGCAATCCGGTCTTTCCGGGTTGGTATGCCGATCCGGAAGCGGTCATCTTCGGCAACGAATACTGGATCTACCCGACCTACTCGGCGCCCTACGATCAGCAGGTGTTCTTCGACGCCTTCTCCTCTCCCGACCTGGTGCAATGGACCAAACACAGCCGGATTCTCGACCACCAGGAAGTCCGTTGGGCCCGGCGGGCGATGTGGGCGCCCGCGGCCGTCGAGCGCCAGGGGCGCTATTACCTGTTCTTCGGGGCCAACGACATTCAGGACGACCAGAAGGAAATCGGCGGGATTGGCGTCGCGGTGGCCGATCGCCCCGGCGGCCCGTTCAAGGATCTGCTCGGCAAACCGCTGATCGGCCAGATCCGCAACGGAGCCCAGCCGATCGACCAGTTCGTGTTCCGCGATCGGGATGGGCAGGACTATCTGATCTACGGCGGATGGTCGCACTGCAACATCGTGCGGTTGAAACCCGACTTCACCGGACTTTTGCCGTTTCCGGACGGGACCACGTTCAAGGAGATCACGCCGCAGCATTATGTCGAGGGACCGATCATGTTCCTGAAGAACGACCGCTATTACTTCATGTGGTCCGAGGGCGGCTGGACCGGACCGAACTACTCGGTGGCCTACGCCATCGGCGACTCGCCGCTCGGCCCCTTCCGGCGCATCGGCAAGGTGCTGCAGCAGGACCCGGCAATCGCCACCGGCGCGGGTCATCATTCCGTGCTCCAGATTCCCGGCAGCGACGAATGGTACATCGTCTACCACCGGCGCCCCCTCGGGGAGACAAACCGCAACCACCGCGTCACCTGCATCGACCGGATGACATTCGACGCCGAAGGCCGCATCCAACCCGTGCGGATCACGCACGAAGGCGTCGAACGCCGGCCGCTCGCCCGGTAGCGCGGGCGTCGCTGTGGGCTGCGCCCAGCTTGCCGGGCCGCAGCCCGGCCCGGCTGGTTCGCGTGCGGGTGTGGTTGGAGCGATCGAGCGCCCGCAGATTCCGGACCGCGGCTCGTCCTCGGCGCGCCGTAGCCTTGGCGGAGGCGGCTTGAGCCGCAGCCAAGGGTGTGTGCGTTGTGCTGCGGGTCGAGAGGACCCGCGGTCCCGAAGAGCTGTGCGGGCGCACTGGGGGCAGTGTCCGGATGTGCCTGCCTGCCGCTCTGAAGGAGGAAGTGCTTTGACAGTGTGGGGAAGTCACGCGAGATTCGCGGTTCAGCAGTTGGTCACACCGATGATGCACCTCGGCATGCATTGCTCCACGGCCGGCGGCCCGCACAAGGCGGTCGAACGCTGTCTATCCTGCGGCGGCGAGATCATGCAGATCTTCGTGAAGAACAACATGCAGTGGCTGGGAAAGCCGTATGCCGCCGAGGAGCGGGCGCGGTTTGCGGCGGCGGTAGAATCCGCCGGGCTCAAGGCGGTGTTCGGTCACACCGGCTACCTGATCAACCTGGGGGCGCCGCCGTCACCCAACCGGGACCGTTCCCTCGAATCGTTGATTCAGGAGATCGAGTTGGCGGAGTCCCTGGGCCTGCCCTTCCTGGTGCTGCATCCGGGGGCTCATCTCGGGGCGGGCGAAGACCGGGGCCTGCAGCGGGTGTCGCGGGCGCTGGACGAGGTGTTCCGCGCGACGCGCTCGAGTCCGGTGCGCATCGCTTTGGAGAACACGGCGGGGCAGGGGACCTGCCTGGGGGCCAAGATCGCCCATTTGGCGACGATCCTCGAACACGTGGCCACGCCGCGTCGGCTGGGGGTTTGCCTCGACACCGCCCATTTCTTCGCCGCCGGGTATGACCTGCGCACGGCCCAAGGTTGGAATGCCGCGGTGGAGGAGGTCGACTGCCTGGTGGGGGCGGGCCAGGTGCTGGCATTTCATTTGAACGACTCGAAAGGCGACCTCGGTTCGCGGCGGGATCGGCATGCGGGTATCGGCCAGGGCTGCTTGGGTCGGGAGGCGTTTCGCCACATTGTCAACGATCCGCGTTTCGCCCGGCTGCCCGGGTGTCTCGAGACCCCGAAGTCCGAGGACCTGCACGAAGACCGGGAAAACCTGGCGATCTTGCGCGGGTTGCAGAAGGTCCCTGCGAAGACTGCTCGCCGACCAGAACGACAAGGCCCGCGGGTTCGTCGGCCGTCTACACGCGCGCGCAGGCCTGGGCCCAGGCGCTGAGGCGCTGCTCCTTCACGCCGGCCGCTTCGAGATGCGCGAGGTCGAGGCCGGGCGTGGCCAGGGTGAGGCCGACGCCGGCGGGTTGATGCAGCAAGGCGTTGGCGACGTGCACCGCGGTGGTGGCCGCCAGGAACTCGGTTCGTGCCTGGCGGGACGGGGCGTGATGCCACGCCACGGCGTCGACGACCGTCTGCGGGAGTCCCCAGAGAGCGACCAGGTAAGCGCCGACCTGGGCGTGGTCGATTCCGAACACCTCCTGTTCGGCCTGCCAGGAAGGCAGGCTCCGCTGGCGGACAGACTCCACCACTTGGGCGTATTGGGCCGGGTACAACGTCGCCAGGACCAACTTGCCCACATCGTGCAGGACTCCCCCCGTGAATGCCGCCTTGACCATGTCCGGCAAGACGCGTTCGGCCGACAGAATCCGGGTCGCGTAGAGCCCGGTGTTCACCCCGTGCTGACACAAGTGCTCCAGCGACAGCCCCCCGGGAGCCGGCTCGGCGCTGGGCAAGGTCAGCAGCCGCGTCGTGGCCAGCGTCCGCACCAGGTTGACCCCGAGGGATTGCGCGCCTTCCTTGGCCAGCGTGATGGGACGGGCCGCCCCAAAGAACGCGGAATTCACAATCTGCAGAACCTTGGCGGTCAGGGCGACGTCCTGAGCCAGGATGCCGCCCAATCGTTCCCCGGTGAGGGCCGACGACATCAGTTCGCGGTCGAGTTGATCCTGCAGCGATTGGGGAGTGGGCAGGATGTGGATGGCCCCCAGGACCGCCTGCCATTGCGGATCGGCCACGTATTGGTCGAGCGAGAAGAGCCGGCCCAGGATGTTCTGAAGGGTCGCCAGGGTGAACGGCTTGGCCAGGAACTGATGCACCGAGGTTAGGGACCGGAGGCTGCTGGGCTGGTCGGCGTATCCGGACAGGATCACGCGGGACACACGAGGATACTGATCCCGGACCTTCTCGAGAAACTCCACCCCGGTCATCTCCGGCATGCGCATATCCGAGATGACCACGTCAAACGATTGCACCTCCAGGAACTGCAGGCCCTTGGCCGCCCGGTCGGCAAACGCGGCCTCACAGCCCGCATTCGCGTGCCGCAGCAGGCTCTGCAGCAGACTCAACACCGGTGGTTCGTCGTCGACAAACAGCACCCGCTTTGGCTGAACCTTTGTCACAACCTGAATCTCGCCTCATTCCGCCACGATCACCCCCCGGAGCCCTCGCCAAATCCCAAGCGCGCCGTGACGGTGACTGCATCTAAGCAGATGCTCGGAGAATGTAAAGCCGCACCCTCCGAAAACCGGTACGACGGTGGGACGGTGCGACGGTGGGACACGAATGCTGAAGAGAGGACTGCGAACAAGGAACACTGAACGGCAACTGGAGGTCGACGTCCGGTGTTCTGTATGGGATCCCGCCGCCGAGGCGGGATCTTCCCGGAGCCGACAGAACGCCCATCCGCAGGGGCGAAAAGCGTACGTTGACCGGGGACGACCGAACCGCCAGCGCCACTTACGCGAGGATCCGGGCTGCCACGAATCGGTTGCCTTTCGCGTCGAACTGTGGGATGTCTGCACGCCGCACAGCATGAATGCCAACAACCAGGTCGTCGTGGTCTCCGCCGATGATGTCCCCAGGCAGAAGGTCGCCGCCGGAACAGGCGCCACCACGCAGGTGCTCATCGGACCCGACCGCGCCCCCCACTTCTTTCTCAGGCGGTTTTCCTTCGAGCCGGGCGGCGGTATTCCCAGGCACACCAACCAGGTCGAGCACGAACAGTATGTCTTGCGCGGCCGAGCGTCGGTCGGGATCGGGGACGCGGTCTACGAGGTGAAGCGGGGCGACGTGGTCTACATACCGTCGGGCGTGCCCCACTGGTATCGTGCCGAAGGAGACGAACCGTTTGAGTTCCTCTGTGCGGTGCCCAATCTGCCCGACCGAATGGAACTCATTCCAGACTGAGCCGGGCAGTCGGCACGTCGGCACGTCGGCGAGTCGGCAAGTCGGCGAGTCGGCA
>CAYSPU010000355.1:3865-4436 GCA_964432995.1 uncultured Verrucomicrobiota bacterium | reverse complement strand
ACTTCTGCTGCAGGTTGCGCCCGAGTTGATCGGATGAAGTCCAGATTTTCGCGCAGGCCGAGCTGTCCGTTCTCTTTGCTGACGCGTTCAGTGGCCTCGAAGGCGAGAATGCCGCGGATGCCGAGGTTGATGGCCATTTCCGGCGTCCAGAGACCGCTGTAACCCGTGGTCAGGTAGACGGGGAGGTCAGGACGGTGTTCGAGAAGCAAGGTGGCCAGGTCGACCCCCGTCAAGGTGGGCATGTTGAGGTCGAGGACCGCGATTCGGAAGAAGTCGGAGCGTCGGCGAAAATCCTCGAGGGCAAGTGCGGGGTCAGTGTGGGCCACGGGGTCATAGCCCAGGCGGCGCAGCAGTTGCTCGGTGGCGCGGCAGCAGTCCAGTTCGTCGTCGACGTAGAGGACGTGCTCGCCCTTGCCGCGGGGGGTGAGGACGGCGAGGTCGAGACCAATCCCGCCCAGGACCTCGACATGTTCGAGCAGGACGTCAAAACCCTCACGCCCACAGCCCTGAACGCCAAGCTGGCCCAGGCCTTCACGGGCTCCGGCCCGCTGGTCTTCCTGACCTCGCCCAC
>CAYSPU010000355.1:0-3855 GCA_964432995.1 uncultured Verrucomicrobiota bacterium | reverse complement strand
AGGTCGAGACCGGGTTCGACGTGTGCCGGCAGGTAGATCGTGCAGAGGGTTCCTTCGCCGGGTTGGGTCTCGAGTTCGAGCAGGCCTTCGTGCTGACGGACGATCGAGCGGACGACCCGGAGACCGAGTTCGGGGGCTTCGCCTCCTTCCCTCGGAACCCAGGAGGTGTCAAAGGCCCGCCGGACGAAGTCGGTATCGGCGCCTCGTCCGGTGTCGCGCACGGTGATACGGGCGTAAGCTCCGGTCTTCAGCCTGGGCCGACTCTGGGCGAAGGCCTCGTCGACGGTGAACGGTTCGATGTGAACCTCGAGCTGACCGCCCTCACCGCGGAGGGCGTGCACGGCATTGGCGCACAGGTTGAGGAGCAACTGGTGGAGTTGAACCGGGTCCGCTTCGATGCGCGGCGTGTTGGGGGCGATGACGGCGGACCACTGGACGGAGGGGGGCACGCCGGAGCGGATGAGCTGCAGGCTGCGTTGCAGGTAGGCCTGGGGATCGATCGGACGCCGCTTCTGCCGGACATGCAGGGCGAGGTTGGACATTTGGTCGACCAACGCGCGGGCGCGACCAACGGCCCGGAGAAGGTGATCCAGGTTCTCGAGGGCATGGGGGAGGGTATTGGCTTCCTGGCGGACCAGGTTGGCAAAGGCCCGCACGGCACCGAGGACATCGCTAAACTCGTGGATCAGGTTGGTTGCCAACTGCGGATTGGCCTCGAGGGCGGTGCGCTCGGCGACATGGAGGCTGTCGGCCGGGCGGTCGGCGCTGACCTGTGAAGTCGAGGCTGGTTTCATGAAGCCGGAGTCGAGGCTGGGGCTGATCGACGACCTAGTTGCAGTCTACGCCCGGCCGCGGAAGGGAGGGAAGAGAAATGTCGTTCGACGAGCGGCGACTTGCCGCGGGACGGCGTTGGCGTAGAGTGCCCCTGGACCGAGCGGGGTGCGCTGCGGTTGGCGGACGCGGAATGCCGATGAACACGGTGTGGACACGAATGGAAGTTCGGCCGTGGTGGGGGCGACTGGTGGTGGGGCGGCGACCGGCGGTGACGTTGGTCCGGTTGGCGGTGCTCGTTGTGCTGAGCCTGATCGTCTTCCGGGGCTTGCTGGTTCCGATGCGGGTGGTGGGGCGGAGCATGGAGCCGACCTATCGCGATGGGCGATTCAACTTCTTGAACCGCCTGGCCTACCGCGTGGGAGCCCCGCGACGCGGCGACGTGGTGGCCATCCGGATGCCCGGCAGCCGGCTGGTCGTCCTGAAGCGAATCGTGGCGCTGCCGGGCGAGCGGGTGGCCGTACGTGGGGCACGCGTCTTGGTGAACGGCGAACTGCTGCGGGAACCTTACGCTTCCGGTCGCGGCATCCCCTCGACCCGCGGAGAGGTTCGCCTCGGGGAGGATCAGTACTTCGCGATCGGCGACAACCGCGAGCAGACGGCGTACGACGTGGTGCGGCGAAGCAACATTTTGGGAAAGGTCCTGTTCTGAACGGCAGGCGCATCATGCGGGTGGGTTTGGCGCTGCTCCTGATCGCGGCGGCATGGTGGCTCTATCGCTGGTGGTTTCCCTCGGATGTGAACCGGGTGAAGGCGCTGATCCGCGAAGCAGCCGCGGCGGCTTCCTGGCGGGCAGACTCGGGAGGTCTGCAGAAGCTGGCCGGGGCCAACCAACTGACCGCCTGCTGCACGCCGGACGTCGAGATCTCGCTGGACGCAGGCGGGCGCGCCCCCCGATCGATCCGGGGGACGGAGGAGCTGAGGCAGGTGGTGCTGGCGGCGCGCACCGCGGGGACAAGCCTGGAGGTCGAACTCGGAGAGGTGGAGGTGGAGATCGAAGCGGGGGCGATCACCGGCACGGCCCAGTTTCTGGCAACGGCGCGCGTGAACAATGTCCCCGAGCCAATCCTGCAGGAGATCCGCGTCCTGGTGAAGAAGACCGAAGGAGGCTGGCGCATTGCCCGGGTGGAGCCGGTCCGCGGGTTCGGCATGTGAACGTGGGCGTGGGCCGTCTGCAAACGGATGTTGCCAGTCCGGCCGGGCGTGCCCAAGCTCGCGGTGTGCAGCGGCTGTGGATGTTGGTGTGCGTTGGGTTGCTGACGGCTGGCGCCGCCGGTTGCGAGCGGGCCGTCCGCGGGTCTCCCCGCTCTCTGTCCGGCAGTGGGCTGGCCGATGCCGACGACCTTCCGACCGAGGCGCAGCCGACCTTGCGCCGACTGAAAGTGTGGGTTGGCCCCAAGGAGGTGCAGGCCGAGGTTTGCCTTTCGGCGCAGGAGATTCGCACCGGCATGATGTTCCGGACGAACATCCTCGACAGCGAGGCCATGCTCTTCGTGTTCGCGCATCCCCACCAGGCGGCTTTCTGGATGAAGAACGTCCCGATCCCGCTCGCCTGCGCCTACATTGATCCTCAGGGGACCATTCTCGAAATCCACGAGTTGCAGCCGCACAACACGAACTCGGTGGTGGCCGGGACCGACCGGGTGCAGTTCGTCCTCGAGACGGCCGGGGGATGGTTCCAGCGAAACCAGGTCCGCACCGGGATGGTGGTGCACACGGAGCGCGGCTCACTTCAGGAAGCCTTCTCGCGCGGGACGCGGCGCCCATGAAGATCGCGCTGGCGCAAATCAACACGACCATCGGGGACTTCGAGGCGAACGAAGCCCGCATCCGCTCCGCCTACGCCCGCGGAGTGAACGCGGGCGTTGATGTGGTGGTGGTGCCCGAGTTGGCGACCACGGGGTATCCGCCGCGCGACTTGTTGTTGCGGTCGGCTTTCGTCGAGGGGAACCTCGAGGTGTTGGCGCGTCTTCAGCGGGCGACCGGGCCGACCGCGTTGCTGGTCGGGTTCGTGGGAAGGAATCCGGTCCGCCCCGGGCGGGAGCTCACCAACGCCGTCGCCTGCCTCCAGAACGGACGGTGTCTGGCCGTCCGCGCGAAGTCGCTGTTGCCCAACTACGACGTGTTCGACGAGGAACGGTACTTCGAGCCGGCGGAGGGGAATCAGCCGGTCGCGCTGGCTGGTGAGTTGGTGGGGCTGACGGTTTGCGAGGATCTGTGGAATGACGAGGACTTCTGGCGCTACCGGCGCTACCGGCGCAACCCGGCGGCCGAACTCACGGCGGCCGGTGCCCGGCTTCTGTTCAATGTCTCCGCGTCCCCCTGGCACCTCGGCAAGGATCGCATCCGGGAGGAGATGCTGCGGAGTCTCGCTGGGAAGAGCGGCGTTCCGGTGGTCTACTGCAACCTCGTTGGCGGAAACGACGAACTCGTTTTCGACGGGGGCAGCCTCGTGATCGGCCCGACGGGGAACTGCCTCGCCCGCGGTGCCCGGTTCCAGGAGGATTTCCTGGTGGTCGACACGGCGAGCGCAGCGCACCTGGTTCTGGAGCCGGGTGGAGACGAGGAGCAAGTGCATCGCGCCCTGGTGCTCGGGGTGCGCGACTACCTGCAGAAGTGCGGATTCCGGTCCGCCCTGCTTGGTCTGAGCGGGGGAATCGATTCCGCCCTCACGGCGTGCATTGCGGCGGAGGCGCTGGGACCGGAGAACGTATGGGGTATTGCGCTGCCCTCCCAGTTCTCGTCGGCGGGCAGCCTGGAGGACGCGCGGGCGCTGGCGGCGAACCTCGGCATTCGTTATGACGTGATTCCCATCCAGCCGGCGTTTCTCGGTCTCCAGCAGCAATTGCAGGGGGTCTTTGCCGGACGCCCCGCCGACGTGACCGAGGAGAACCTGCAGGCGCGTTTGCGCGGCGTGACGCTCATGGCGTTGTCCAACAAGTATGGTGCGCTCCTGCTCACCACCGGCAACAAGAGCGAGCTGGCGGTCGGCTACTGCACGCTCTATGGCGACATGTGCGGCGG
>CAYSPU010000354.1:0-4466 GCA_964432995.1 uncultured Verrucomicrobiota bacterium | reverse complement strand
CGCCGCCGCCGGCAGATCCCACCCCAGGTCCGCCGGCGAGAAGACCTTCAGCCCGTCGTCCGCCGGCTCGAACGGGCTGTGGGCCAGGGGCTCCACGGAGATCCCGCCGAAGAGGTGATGCATGACGGTGTTGCCCACCAGAACCGCCCGGCGCACTTCGCCGCGCCGCGACGGCGCCGCCGCGACCAGATCGCTCACCATCCCGCCCAACTGGTCCCGAATCAAACCGGTCAACGTCCGCCCCCCCTCCCCATGCACCGCGAAGTCCACGCGGCTCATGATGTCCGCCCCGTGACGCGCCTGCGCATTCAGGGCCGTGGCCACCGACAGCACCTCGCCGGTCCGCAGGTCCAGCAACTGCCCCACCAGCGTGGTCGTTCCCACATCCAGCGCGATCCCCAGACCCTCCGAAGGCGCAAAAGCGAAGTGCGATTCGTCCGCCAGAATGCTCGCCTCCCACTGGGCCAACTCGATCCGCAGCGGCCCCTCCACCCGCGCCCGGCACGCCAACCGCCACCCCGCCGCCAACTCCTCGTACGACAGCCGGGCCCGATCCTCCGCGCTCACCGCCAACTCCCCGGACCGCACCCGGATCCGACACCCCTTGCAGCGCCCTCGTCCGCCACACGGGAATTCAACCCCCTGCGCAAAAAGCACGTCCTGCAACCCCGCCCCCGCCTCCACCTCGATCTGCCGCCCGAGAGGCTCCAACCGGATGGGAACGCGCGGTTTCACCAATCACAACGTGTTCGCCACCCGACGGAAATGGTACCCGATGATGATCAACTCGAGTGCCTGGCGAAACTGGCGGGGCCGAAACAGAAGCGTCGTGGTCACCGTCCGCCAATAGGCGCGCCGCCCACGATGCCACACCCCCAACAGCCAAAGAGACTTCAGAAAGGCGCGCACGTCCGCCCCGGAAAGCCGCGCCCGCGGTCCGCTCGGCCGATGGCACCGCAGAAAAGTGCGGATGCGCCGACAGTAGTTGCCCGGTTCGTAGAGGCGCTTCATCAAATCCCGATAACCGCTCTGCAAGAAGTCCCGACCCAGTTTTGGCCGGAAGTTCAAGGTCGCCTCGGTGTTGTTCCCCGTGCTGTCCGCCTCGAGACGTCCTTCCTTCAACAGGCGCTGATACAGCCGTGTCTGCGGAAGCGCCGTCAGCAAACCCACCATCGCCGTCGCCACCCCGGAACGCTGGATGAACTCGAACTGCCGCTTGAAGATATCCTTCGGATCGTGGTCGAAACCCACAATGAATCCCCCCATGACCTCCAAACCCGCCCGCTGCAGCGTCTGCACCGATCCCACCAGGTCGCGGCCGCGGTTCATCAGCTTGCGACACTCCTGCAGGCTCTCCACCGACGGCGTCTCGATTCCCACAAACACCTTCTTGAAGCCGGCGTCCACCATCAGCCCGCACAGCTCGGCGTCGTCCGCCAGGTTCACCGAGGCTTCCGTAAAAAACCCAATCCCGGATCGCCGCGCTTCCCGCCACCGGATCATCTCCCGCAGCAGTTCCTTCGTCCGTCGCCGGTCCCCGATGAAGTTGTCGTCCACCAAAAACACCATGTCCTTCCAGCCGCGGGCCGCGAGGGCGTCCAGTTCGGAAATGAGCTGCGCCGCCGACTTGGTGCGGGGCACCCGGCCGTTCATGACCACGATGTCGCAAAACTCGCAATCATACGGGCAACCGCGGGAGAACTGCACCGCCATGCTCGCATAGGATCGGAAGTCGATCAGATCCCAACGCGGGATCGGCGTGCGGCGAACGTCCGGTCGCACCGGCGCCGCATAGCAGGATTGCACGCTTCCCCGCATCATGTCCGCCACCAACTGGGGCACGAGATCCTCCGCCTCGCCCAAAACAAAATGCGGAATCTGCGGGAAGGCCTCGTGCTGGGTGGTGAACAGCGGCCCACCCGCCACGATCGGCTTCCCCAGAGCCCGACAGCGTTCCACCACGCTCGCCACCGATTCCCGGTGCACCAGCATGGCGCTGAGGAACACGTAGTCCGCCCACCCCAAGTCCCCGTCCGTCAGCGGCCGCACATTCATGTCCACCAACCGCAGCTCCCACTCGGCCGGTAACAGCGCCGCCACCGTCAGCAGCCCCAGCGGCGGAAACGCCGCCTTCTTCGAAACAAATGGCAGCACATGCTTGAAACTCCAGAACGTGTCCGGAGTCTTCGGATAGACCAGGAGAACTCTCATGGCATTCAATATGGCGACCGACCACGGCTAGGGCGCATGGCTCCGGGCGTAATCGCCCAACGCGCGCAGATTCTCGTGCGGGGTGTCCCGCGGCACCTCGCATCCGGCACCCACGATGAACCGCGGCCCCGCCTCCCGGTGACACTCCGCAATCGCCGCCGTCACCGCCGCCGGATCCCCATCCCGCATCACGAGCACCGGGTTCACGTTCCCCAACAATACCTGCTCCGCGCCCATCTTCCGCCGCCCCTCCCCCATCGGCGACAAAAAGTCCAAATCCACAACCTCACACCCCAGCCGCCCCATCCCTTCCAACGCAAACCGCGTGTTCCCGCAAATGTGCAGCCGCACCCGACCTCCCAACGCGTGCACCCCGTCCACCAACCGCTTCTCATACGGCCAGACAAATTCCTCATACAACCGCGGCCCCACGAGCGAAGCCGCCGCATCCCCCACCCCAATCAAATCCGCCCCCGCCTCCAACTGCGCCCCGGCACATTCCAACTCCATCGCGGTCACGAACTCGAACAGAACGCGCACAAACGCCGGGTCGTCGTGGAAATCCAGCATCACCGTGTTGATCCCCCGCAGGTCGGCCGCCTCGGCGACGGGGCCTTCGATCCAGCCTTCGACCAGCAAGTCCCGGCCGACCCGTTCCTTGAGCCGCGCCACCCCGCGCACCCCGTTGTGCATCCGACCGCCCCCCAGCGGATCCGGGATCTTCAGCCGCGCCAACACCGTCTTGTCCCCCAGCAACGCCCGATCCTCATGCAACGCCACCGGCGTGCGCTCGAAATACTCCACCGCCGCCCCGCAGTCCGCCGCCTCCCGCGCCGGATCCGACATGGTGTTGACGTAATCGAACCCGAACTCCTCCGCGACGCGCATCTGGCCGGCCGCCAACACCTCGAAGTCGGTGCAGTAATCGCGATATTTCGCCCCGATCAGATCGGCCGCGAACATCATGGTGATGGGCATCAACGGCAACCGGTCCACCGGCCGCCCCGCCAAGTGCGCCAGCACTCGCTCTCGACTGTTCATAGGTCGTACCCGAGGAAGTTCGCCCCACACTTATAGCCCAGCCGCCGCAGAATGCCAGCGACAGTTTTCCCCACACGACAGTCTTCCCGAATGGCCAATCACCCGGGCACAGCAACATCCACTCCGAGCCCCGGACACCGAACCGCAAACGACTTCAGCCATGCCTTTCTGCGGCTGACAGGAATCCGCCGCATCTCTCCGCGTCAGGCCTTTGCGTTCTTTGCGATTGCTTCTGTAAAGACCTGTGACTCACGCACCAAGCCCGCAGAACGCGCCGACCATGCGAAATGATCTGCATCGTTCCGTGTTCTCTGCGGGTCAGACGACCCGCGGCCCGGAAGAGAACAGAAGCTCGCAGAGAACCGCAAAGACATGTCTCCCCCCGAATTCCTTCTGCGCCTTCCGCGTTTTCGCGGCTGGCCCGTCCTCTGCGCTTCGGGTCGGGGCGTCCTTCCCGGCCTTCAGTCCGGCACCCGCCGCTCTCACACTTCCTCGGAACGCGACTGGCGCACTTCGTCCTTGATCCGACGAATGTGGCCGCGGCCCATTCCCTTCACCTCGCAGCCAAGCTCGAAATAGCGGCGGATCCGGGCGTCATCCAGCACACAGAAGCAGTCGACAATGGCAAACGGTTGGCCCACCGCCTGGAATACCTCGTCGGGATCGAGCTTCAGGTAGGCCTCGTGACGCACCGCCAGAATGACCGCGTCCACCCCGCGCAGGGCGGCCTTCAGATCCCGCTCAATGCGCAGGTCCTTGAGGGATTCCTGGCGATGAAAGAACCGCTTGAGGCTGTAGCCGGTGCTGGGATACGTGTCTTGCGCCTCAAACTCCCACCAGTGCTCGACATACGGGTCATGCACACTGACGTTGGCACCCATCTCGACCAGTTTGCGGACCATGGTCTCCGAGCCGCTGTAGCGCGTGTCGCCCACATCCTCGCGATACGAGGCCCCCAGGAGCAGAATGTCCGCCGCCGCCAGGGGTTTCCCCATGTTGCGCAGGGCATCGCGGATGAGTTGCGGCGGATGCAGCGAACGGGTGTCGTTGATGTCGATCGCCCGGGGGGTGATCTTGAAGATGTCGTCTTCCCAACCGAAGATGTGTTTGTAGGCCCAGACACCCAGCCCGCCGTCCTTGGGGAGGCAGTAGCCGCCGATGCCCGGTCCGGGGAAGATGATGTTGCTGTGCGTCGGCCGAACCTTGATGGCCTC
>CAYSPU010000353.1:0-4469 GCA_964432995.1 uncultured Verrucomicrobiota bacterium | reverse complement strand
CCGCGCGCCCCCGAGATCGCGGGTCAGGCGCTCCGCGAAATACAGGGGCGTCGGCCGGCCGCAAAACTCGCGCAGGTAATAGTCCAGCTCCCGCTGAAACTCCGGGTCTTGCCGCGCGCGCTCATACTCCTCCTGCAGTTGCTGCAGGGGATACATCAACGTCTCCGGCACAAAGCGGCCGCCGTAGGGGCCAAAGTGGCCCCCGGCGTCCGGCAGCGACTGGCGTTCGGACCTGCTCATGCGCGCGACACTAGGGAAAAGGCGGTCGCGGTGGAAAGCGGGAAAGTGCGGCTCACGGTGCTGTTGCGGTGCTCGACAGCGTTGCGGTCCATCGTTAGGGTGCATGATCACGCGTCCGGGTGATCTCGGGAACGCGCGGATCATGAACTGTTTCCCTGGCCGCAAGGTATTGGTGTTGGACGGCTCCCACCTCCTGCTGAACGCGCTGAAGACGGCGTTGCAGGCGCGGCAATGTCTTGTGGAGACGGAGACGGGCGCGGTGTCGGCATTGCTGCGGACGATTCGCTGGCACCCGGACCTTCTGATTACCGGTGTCGAGGTGGGGGAGATGACCGGCTTCGACCTGTGCCTGGTGTTGAAGCTCATGCCGGACTACGCCGGGATGCCCGTCGTCGTGATGAGCAGCAGCGAAGGCGAGTTGATGGCGCGCAAGGTGGCCGATGCCGGAGGCGACTTCTACGTGCCGAAAGACGCGCGTTTGATCCCGGCCGTTGCCCGGATCCTGGGCAAGCTGTTTCCCGGGACTGAGCCGGCTCCACCGGCCCCGACGCTCCCGCGTCCCGTCCGCCGCATCCTGGTGGTAGACGACTCGAAGGTGATGCGGCGGGTGATTCGGAACATTCTCAGCAGCCTGGGGATGAACGAGGTGGTCGAGGCCGCCAACGGCCTGGAGGCGTTGGAGCGGATGAAGGAGACGCCCGCGGACCTGGTGCTGACCGACTGGAACATGCCGGTCATGAGCGGTCTCGAGTTCGTCCAGAAGACGCGCGCCCAGTCGCGTTTCGCCAAGGTCCCCATCGTCATGGTCACCACCGAGGGCAGTCGGGACGCCATCGCCGAGGCGCGCGCTGCCGGGGTGAACGAGCATTTGTGCAAGCCGTTCAGCAGCGAGAGCATGAAGGCCCTCCTGGCCCGGTTCACGGCGGCGACGTGAGCCGCGGAGTCGTTTTGTGCTTTACCCGAGCCGCAGGGTCGGGATCCCATCTGCTTGATCATGAAGACTGCCGATAGTGGCCCCCCGCGGGTGTTGGTGGCGGACGATCAGACCGACGTGCTCGAGGCGCTGCGTCTGCTGCTGAAAGCCGAGGGCTTCCGCATTGTGACCGTCCAATCCCCGGCGGGCGTCTTGGCGGCGGTGCGGGACGAGGATTTCGATGTGGCGTTGGTGGACCTGAACTACGCGCGGGACACCACCTCGGGGCAGGAGGGCCTGGACTTGCTGGCGCGGGTGCAGGCGTCCGACCCGGCGCTGCCGGTGGTGGTGATGACCGCCTGGGCCAGCGTGGATCTCGCGGTGGAAGCCATGCGCCACGGCGCTCGCGATTTCGTGCAAAAGCCATGGGACAACGCGCGCCTGCTGGCGATTCTCCGCAACCAGGCGGAGTTGGCGCGCGCCCTGCGGCAAGGCGAGCGGCTCGAGGCGGAGAACGCCCTGCTGCGGGAAGGGATCGGTCCCACGCTGATTGCCGAGGCTCCGGCCATGCGCCCGGTGGTCGAGCTGATCCAGCGCGTGGGGCCGGCCGACGCGAACGTCCTGATCACGGGGGAGAACGGCACCGGGAAAGGCGTCGTGGCGCGCGCCTTGCACGCGCACTCGAGCCGCGCCACGAAACCACTGGTGGTCGTCAACATCGGCGGCCTCTCCGAGGGAGTGTTCGAGAGCGAGTTGTTTGGCCACGTCCGCGGCGCGTTCACCGATGCCAAAGCGGATCGCGTGGGGCGCTTCGAGTTGGCCGACGGCGGCACCCTGTTTCTGGACGAGATTGCCAACATCACCCCGAGCCAGCAGGCGCGGCTGCTGCGGGTGATCGAGGCGGGCGAGTTCGAACGGGTGGGGTCCTCCCGCACGCGGCGCGCCAACGTGCGCCTGATCTCCGCCACCAACGCCAACCCGCGCGAGGAGGTGGCCGCCGGGAAGTTCCGGCAGGACCTCCTCTTCCGGTTGAACACCGTGGAAATCCACGTGCCGCCCCTGCGCGAGCGCCGGGAGGACATCCCGCTGTTGGCGCAGCATTTCCTGCGGCAGCACGCCCGGCGTTATCGCAAGCCGCTGGCCGGCTTCGAACCGGCGGCCCTCGAGATCCTGGCGGCCCACCCCTGGCCGGGCAACGTGCGCGAACTCGATCACGCCGTGGAACGCGCCGCCCTGATGGCGAGCACCGAACGCGTGCGGCCGGCGGACCTCGGCTTGCGCTCCGGCGACGAAGCCGCGCCCCGGCTGGAAGAGATGAGCCTCGAGGACGTCGAACGGTTGCTGATCCGCAAGACCCTCGCGCGGTGCGACGGCAACGCGCGCAAAGCGGCCGAGGCGTTGGGCCTGAGTCGAAGCGCCTTCTACCGGCGTCTCGAGAAATACGGGCTCTGATGCGTTCGCGGCTGACATATGAGCAGCGGCTTTTCTGGCTGGCCTTGGCGGCAGGTGCCCCGGCGGTCCTCCTGGCCGCCGCCTGGATCTGGCGCGGCGCCTTCCTCCCCCAGTACGCGAGCGAGTTCGCGAACCCGGTGCGCTGGCTGCTCACCCTTCTCGCCGGCACCACCTGGCTCGGCGGCGCCTTCGCCGTTCGCGCCCGGGTCGTTCGCCCTCTCCAGACGCTCGCCAACCTCCTTTCCGCGTTGGGCGAAGGGGATTTCTCGGTTCGCGGGCGCGGGGCCCGGCGGGGCGACGCGCTGGGCGAGGTCATGCTCGAAGTCAACGCCCTGAGCCGCTTGTTGCGGGATCAGCGCCTGGGCGCCCTCGAAGCCTCCGCGCTCCTCCGCACGGTCATGGAGGAAATCAACCTCGCCGTGTTCGCCTTCGACGACGCCCGGAAGCTCCGTTTGGTCAACCGCGCCGGAGAGCGCCTGCTGGCCCAACCGATCGAGCGCCTGCTCGGTCGCACGGCCGAGGAACTGAACCTCGCGGACTGCCTCGCCGGCGAATCCAGCCGCACGTTCCAAGCCGCGTTCCCGGGCGGCCTCGGACGCTGGGGGATGCGCCGCAGCAGTTTCCGCCAGGGCGGCCGTCCCCACCAACTGCTCGTCATGGCCGACCTCAGCAAGGCCCTCCGCGACGAGGAACGGCAGGCGTGGCAACGCCTCCTGCGCGTCCTCGGCCACGAACTCAACAACTCCCTCGCCCCCATCAAGTCCATCTCCACCAGCCTCGCCGCGTTGCTCGCCCGCGAACCTCTGCCCGAGGACTGGCGCGACGACGCCGCCCGCGGCCTGTCGGTGGTCAGCGCCCGAGCCGACGCCCTGAGTCGTTTCATGGAGTCGTATGCGCAACTCGCCCGCTTGCCGGCCCCCAAGCTGCAGAGCGTCAACGTGGCCACCCTCGTCCGCCGCGTGGTCGCCCTCGAGACTCGCCGCGAGATCCTGGTGCAGCCCAGCCCCGAGGTCTCGATCCCGGCCGACCCGGACCAACTGGAGCAGTTGCTCATCAATCTCCTCCGCAACGCGGTCGATGCGGTGCTCGAGACTTCCGGAGCGGTCCGCCTCCGATGGAGAGTGGGCGGCCCGGAGGTCGAACTGCAGGTTGAAGACGACGGCCCGGGCCTGGGGAGCACCGCGAATCTCTTCGTTCCCTTCTTCACAACCAAGGCGGGGGGATCGGGCATCGGGTTGGCCCTCAGCCGGCAGATTGCCGAAGGCCACAACGGCAGCCTGATCCTGCAAAACCGGGCCGACGCTTCCGGCTGCATCGCCTCTCTCCGCTTGCCGATGCATCGCGAAGACCGCTGATCCGGCGACCGCGGAGCCATTCCCACTGCGATGCCCGCACTCCTCGTTTCCACCGCGGATGGGCGCGGATGGGCACGGATGGCGGAGGGGCGGTGATTGCCCTGCTCTCATCCGCGTCGATCAGCGTGATCCGCGGTGGGGGACCGTGCCGGATTGCACGCCGACTTGCGTCCGGAGGGGGCGTTCGCGCAAGATGCGCCGCATGCTGCAACTGTTCCGGGTCAAGTCGCTGGACCAACTCGTTGCCCAGAGCGAGCGTCCCGAGACCCGATTGCGGCGGACGCTGGGGCCGGTGCAGTTGAGCGCCCTGGGGATCGGGGCGATCGTGGGGGCGGGGATCTTCTCGATGGTGGGGGAGGCTGTCGGGGGCGGCACGGGGCGCTTGGGAGCGGGCCCGGCGTTGTCGATTTCCTTTGTGCTGGTGGCGATCGCGTGCGGCTTTGCAGCCTTGTGCTACGCAGAATTCGCGTCGATGGCGCCGGTGGCGGGATCGGCCTACACCTACGCCT
>CAYSPU010000352.1:0-4506 GCA_964432995.1 uncultured Verrucomicrobiota bacterium | reverse complement strand
GGCCCGGTTGTCCCTCGAGCACCGCACGGCGATCGTCCTGCACGAGTTCGAGGAACTGGAATACAAAGAGATCGCGCGGCGAATGAACTGCTCACTGGGCACGGTGATGTCCCGTCTCTTTTACGCCCGACGCCGTCTGGCCGCGTTGCTCCGGGGGATGGACTTGAAAGAATACCGATGATGACACGCGAACAGGCCCTCCAGGTGCAGTCCTGGGTCGATGGCGAATTGCCCCCCTCCCAGGTCGGGAAGGTGGCTGCCTGGGTCGAACAAGACCCCGAGGCCCGCGCCATCGCCGAGGAACTCCGCGCGGCCCGGCGCGTCCTGGTCGAACACACGCCGGAGCATCGGGTGCCGGACACGCGGGAGTTTTACTGGTCGCAGATCGCCCGGGGGATCGGGTTGGCGGAAGCGCCGGCGCAGAGCCGCCGGGCGCCGTTCGCGTGGCCGATCTGGACCCGCTGGCTTGCGCCGGCCGGCGCCCTGGCCGCCGCGGCCGTGGCCATGCTGCTCTGGACCGGGGTCTTCTCCGGCAGCCGCCCCCAGCCCGTCTACCTCGCCACCGGTGATGAAATCGAGACGCCGCTCGAGGACGTCGCCTCCTTCACGTTCCGCTCCGAGTCCGAATGCATGACCGTTATCTGGGTCGATTTTCCGATCAACTGAAAACCTTGCGTCGACGTGCCGTTTTCCTGGAAGTGGCCGCAGCACAGCCCATGAAAAGAGCGATTTGGATGACCTGGTGCGGGTGGGTCGCGGTCCTCGCGACGCTGGCCGCCGTCGACCGCCTGCAGGCGGCAGCCGGAGAACTGAACCTCCAAGCCCAGTTGATCTGGGGAACCGACGGCGAGAAGCCCGAGGACAAGAAGCTCACCGAGCTCGACGCCGTCACGAAGAAGAAGCTCAAGGGCGTCTTCAAGTGGAAGAACTACTTCGAGGTCAATCAGCAGACGTTCAAGGTCGCGGCCTCCGGCAGCAAGCGCGTCCGCATGAGCCCCAAATGCGAGCTGGAGGTCGAACGCCTGGGCGGTTCCACCGCCAGCCCATTGATCGAGGTGATCCTCTACGGCGAAGGCAATCTTGTGGGGCGGACGAAGAAGATCCTCAAGGCCGGCGAATTGATGGTGCTGGCCGGTGACGACAAGAACGATACCGCCTGGTTCGTCCTTTTGCGCCACGCCAAGAAGTGAAGCCGACGGGGGTGGCACCCTGCGGGAATCCAGCTCTCCCGCCGCCTCCGGTTCCCCAAGCTTGAAGAACCGTCCGGCACCGTCCAATCCAGGCGGTTCCCGCAAGCGCAGCCTCCAGGCTTGTCCCAAGGCCGCAACCACGCAATCGCCTGTTCTCGAAACGCTCCTGCGGCGCCCTTGGCGAGGTCAGCCCGGTTTCGCCGCTAGCCGGCATGTTTCACACCTCTGCGGTGCGCCGATCCAGTGTGCACCCGCAGGACGCGCCGTATGCCGGCTAGAATGCAAAACCGCGCCTTCTTGAGAGAAGCACCCTGGCGTGCGCCCGACTATGCACTCCACACGGTGTTCGCGGTCAGAGGCGGATGGGATGGACCGTTTTCCTTCACCTTCTTCACTTCCGGCGCGGTTTTGCCTGAGCCCGGAAATCTCACGCACGGATCCACCGTGAGATTTCCGGGCTAGGGGTGATTGAACCGGGGCCTCCGGGCTGTGATCTTGGGGGAGGGGAGCACATCCTGCCGCTCCCCAATATCTTTGGTGCGGGGCGCGCCGGGGCCACAACTAATGGTGGTTTTTGCTCGAAAAACCCGCAGTTTGGGGTTGTGTCAAACGGCCCGGTTTCTTACAGTTTCGCGTGACTCCGGAGAGGCCTCCGGAAGCCCGTTTTGACCAGTTCGACTATGCCTGAAGAAGCTGATTTGCCTGCCGTTACGGCCCCTGTTCCCGGGCTTCCCACCGAGGAGAAATACGACGCCTCCAAGATCGACAAATTGGAGGGTCTGGAGGCGGTGCGAAAGCGTCCGGGGATGTACATCGGGGATCCGGACGAGCGGGGGCTGCATCACTGTGTCTTCGAGGTTCTGGACAACTCGATTGACGAGCATCTGGCGGGGTTCTGCAAGCGGATCGAGGTGACGGTGCATGTGGACGGGTCTTGTTCGATCAAGGATGACGGGCGGGGGATTCCGGTGGACATGCATCCGAAGTGGCACATGCCCGCCGTGGAGTTGGTCCTGACGAATCTGCATGCGGGCGGGAAGTTCGGGCAGGGGGCCTACAAATACTCCGGCGGCTTGCACGGCGTCGGGGCCAAGTGCGTCAACGCCCTTTCCGAGTGGTTCAAGGTCGAAGTCTACCGGGACTGCAAGGTGTATTCGATGGAGTTCGCCCGCGGGGTGACCTGCCGGAAGCTCGACGTCATCGGCAAATCCCGGCACACCGGCACCCTCATCACCTTCAAGCCCGACGCCACCATCTTCACCATCACCACCGAGTTCAAGTTTGACGTGCTGGCCAACCGGTTGCGCGAGCTGGCCTTCCTGAACCCGGGCGTCGAAATCGTGCTCCGCGACGAACGCGAGGAGAACCGTCAGGAATCGTTCGTCTATCGGGACGGCATCGAGCAGTTCGTCAAGCAGTTGGGGCGCAACAAACAGGTGCTCCATCCCAAGCCCATTGTCCTCTCGACGCGCAAGGAGGAGGTCTTCGTCGATTGCGTTCTGCAGTACAACGACAGCTACAACGACCAGATTCTCTGCTTCGCCAACTCGATCGCCAACCCGGACGGCGGCACGCACCTCACCGGATTCCGCACCGCCCTCACCCGCGCGATCAACCAATACGCGCGCACCAACGAGCTGCTCAAGGAGAAGGACCCCAACATCTCCGGCGACGACGTCCGCGAAGGTTTGGTCTGTGTCCTCAGCGTGAAACTCCCCAACCCGCGCTTCGAGTCCCAAACCAAGGTCAAACTCGTCAACACCGAGATCGAGGGGGTTGTCTCGTCGGCCGTTTACGACGGGCTGATGACCTTCTTCGACGCCACCCCGTCGGTCGCCAAGAAGGTGGTGGAGAAGGCGCTGTTGGCGGCGCGGGCGCGGGAAGCGGCGCGCAAGGCGCGGGAGACGGTCCGCAAGACCGCCCTGACGGGCGGCGGTTTGCCGGGGAAACTGGCGGATTGTTCGGACCGGGATCCGGCGAACACGGAGCTGTTCATCGTGGAGGGCGATTCCGCCGGCGGCTCGGCCAAGCAGGGGCGGGACCGGAAGTTCCAGGCGATCCTCCCGATTCGCGGCAAGCTGATCAACGTCGAGAAGGCCCGGCTCAACAAGGTGCTGGATAACGCCGAGATCCGGACCATGATCACCGCGATCGGCACCGGGATCGGCGACAGCGAAGGCGAGGGAGCCTTCAATCTCGACAAGCTGCGTTACCACAAGGTCGTGATCATGACCGATGCGGATGTGGACGGATCGCACATTCGCACGTTGCTTCTGACCTTCTTCTACCGGCAAATGACGGAGTTGATCCGGGGGGGCTTTGTTTACATCGCCCAGCCCCCGCTCTACCAGATCGCCCGCAAGAAACGCGTCGAATACGTCGAGGACGATGCCCAGCTCAACAAGATCCTCATCCAACTGGGCACCGAAGATGTCCGGGTCCGCAACCTCTCGGATGGCCGGGAGCTTTCGGAGAAGCAACTGGGCGAGATCCTCGAACTGCTGGAGTCCCTGGACAAATACGCCAAGGCCATCCGCCGGCACGGCGGCGATTTCGCGGACTATGTCGAACACCGGGACGCCCGGACCCAGGAGTTGCCCGCGCACCTGGTCAAAGTGCGGGAGGGCAACGACGAGACGATTCACTACTTCCTCGGTGAAGCCTCGCTGCGGAAGTTCAGCGAGGAGAACCCGGACCTGAAGCTCTTCGGCGAGGAGGATTCCGACACGGCCTTCGTCGACAAGGCGGATCGGCCGGATCGCGGAGAGAAGCGGAACGGGCAGAGCCGGCGGGCCCGCCACGTGGAACTCCACGAAAGCAAGGCCGTGGGCGAGTTGCTCCACAAATTGGCCCGCAAGGGATTCAGCGTCGAGCACTACGCCGCCCAGGACCAACCGCTCTTCGAACTCGTCGAAGGCGAAGGCGACCGTGCGGTGGTCAAACCCCTGTTTTCCATCCCGGAGATTCTGGACGGCGTCAAGGAAGTCGGCCGCCGCGGTCTGCAGATCAAGCGGTTCAAGGGTCTGGGCGAGATGAACCCGAAGGAACTCTTCGAGACCACCATGGATCCCCTGCGCCGGAAGCTGTTGCGCATCGACCTCACCGACGCCGTCGAGGCGGAGGAGATGTTCACCAAGCTGATGGGCGACGAGGTCGAGCCGCGCCGGCAGTTCATCGAGGACAACGCCCTCAACGTCCGCAACCTGGATATCTGAAGCCTGCGGGAGGCGCGGGCGGCGACCCGGACCTTCCTGGCGCCCCCAGCCCCCCAGAACTCACACCTCATGTCCGAACCGAAAGAACCCCAGCAGGAGCC
>CAYSPU010000351.1:0-4546 GCA_964432995.1 uncultured Verrucomicrobiota bacterium | reverse complement strand
GTGGGAGATGGGGGTGCGGGCGGCGGGGATATCGCCGGCGTGGGCGGGGCTCGGGTCGGATGGGCGGCGTGGGGGGCGAGGCGGTAGCTCTTGCGGGTGCCGTCGACTTCGAATTCGACCACATCACCGATTTTGTGACTGAGGAGGCACTGGCCCATGGGGCTGAGGTAACTGATGAGACCCTGCTCGGCCTGGGAATCCCAGGCGCCGAGGACGGCGTAGCGCTCCTGCTGTTGGGTGGCGAGGTCGGTGAGTTGGACGGTGGTGCCGATGTTGACGACGTCGGTTTTGGCTTCGGCGTAGGTGATGCCGCGGGCGCGGGCGAGTTGGACTTCGAGTTCGTGTTTGCGGCGCATCAGGAGGCGGTGGGTCTCCTTGGCGGCCTTGTATTCGTGGTTTTCCCGGAGGTCGCCGTAGCTGCGGGCGACGGCGATATCGCGGGAGTTGGCGGGGATCTTCTTCTGGACGAGTTCGGTGTATTCGACGCGGCGGCGTTCGAGGCTTTCCCAGGAGACGATGAAGGAGGTGTCCTGTCGGGTGGTCTCGCCGGAGATGAGCGGTTGGATGGAGGGGAAGATCTTGACGATGCGCCCGAGGAGGGAGCGGCGGTCCATGTCATCGAAGCTGGGAGAGAACTGGAGGGCGCGGGTGAGGTCTTTGACGACTTCGATGTCGGCGGATTCGATGAGTTCGCCGAGCAGTTCATGGTCATCGAGGATGTAATCGTGGAGGCGGTTGGATTTGCGTTCGAGGAACTGGTCGCGTTCCATGGCGGTGAGCATGGAGCGGAAGACCTCGGGGCCGAGGATATCGGCGAAGCTATCGGAGCGTTCTTTGGCGAGCCAGAGGAGGAGTTCGCAATTGGCGCTGTGCTGGCTGACGAGGCGGGCGAGGAGGTCTTTGAGCTGGTCGAGTTTGTTTTCGTGGACGAGGAGGCGGGCGCATTCGCTGCAGAGCTTGGCGGAGAGGAAGTTGAGGAGGGCGAGGAGGAGTTCGTGCCAGCGATCGGGGAAGGCGTGTTGGAAGGAGAGGAGGGCCTGCCGGTGTTTGGCGGCGGGGATCATCTCGAAGACGGTGGCGAACTTGAGGCCGGGCTGGTTCCAGATGTCCGGCGGGGTGAGTTCGGGGGCAGCGGGGGTGAGTCCGGCGGCTTGGCGCAGTTCGTCCCGCAGGAAGATGCCTTCGAGGGCGAGAGCGGGCTGGGTTTGGGCGTGGTTGGCGATTTCCGGGTTGAGGGTGGCCACGGCTTCCTCGACGACGGCGGCCCGGTCGTCGAGGTCGTCGAGGCTTTTGAGGATTTCCTGAGTGACGGCGAGTCGGGCTTTCAGGCCCTTGGCGGAGCGGAACTCGGCGAACAACCGTTCGCGGATGGGGACTTCGGATTCCTGCAGGAGGACGTAGTCGGATTTCTTGAGGGGGACCTGGTAGTGGCCGTCCTTTTTCATTTCGCGGCGGGCGACTTCCCACCACTTTTTCCAGTCGTCCTCGATGATGTCGGGAACCAGGACCTGCTGGATTTGTTCGACGGTGGCGCGTCCGCCGAAGCTCTGGAGGACGAGGCGGATGAGGTCGAGGTGGTGGACGGCGGCCATCTGGCGGAGTCCGGCGAGGTCGGCGGCCTTGCGGGCGAGGATGTGGTCGGAGGGGATGGCTTTGAGGGATTCCGCGGCGAAGCGGAGGTCCATGGAATGGCCCGATTTCCCCTGGAAATCGACGATGAGGCGTGAGAACACGGTATCGACCGTGGTGATTCTGCCGAAGCCCCAGCTTCGGTGACTGCAGTAGCCGCTCTGCGTCAGTTGCAGGAGCGCTTCCACGTGTTGGCGACCGATTTTTCCAGCGACAACCAGTTTTTCCAGCTCTTCCTTCATATGAGGCTCAAATGTCTCGCGCGCGCGCTCAAGAACGAGGATTATAAAAGTGTGCCTGAGCGAAAACCAAGAGAAATTGCCTGCCACGTCTTGCGGCGGGCGGAGAACAGCGCGGGATACGTGGACGAGGTGTTGGCGCGGGCGCTGCCGTCTTTGGCGCCGGTGGACCGCGGTTTGTGCCAGGAGTTGGTGTTGGGGGTGGTCCGGAACCAGGCGACATTGGACTGGCTGATCGATCGGAAGACGCGGGGCCGTCCCCAGCAATACGGGGTGCGGGCGATTCTGCGGCTGGGGTTGTATCAGTTGTTCTGGCTGGACCGGGTTCCGGAGCACGCGGCGGTCTTCGAGACGGTGGAGTTGGCGCGGCAGTTTGGACACGTTCCGCAGGCGGGTTTCGTGAATGCGGTGTTGCGGACCTACGTTCGCGAGCGGGAGGCGACGCTGCAGGAGCTTGCCCAGTTGAAGGTCCGGGAGCCGCACCTGGGCTATTCGCATCCGGCCTGGCTGTGGAACCGCTGGCGGGCCCGGTGGGGCGACGATTCCGCCCGGGCGCTGCTCGAGTGGAACAACCGGCCGCCGGAGGTGTTTGCCCGGGCCAACACGCTGCGGATGGACCCCGGCAAGCTGCTCGAACGCTGGCGCATGGAAGAGAACGTGGACTACGACTTCTTCCTGCGCGACTGGACCGGGGAGAACCTGGTTTTCCGGCTCAAGGCGCATCCGCCGCTGGCCGAGCTGAGGACGTTTCGGGAGGGCGGTTTCTATGTGCAGGATCCGAGCACCCTGCTGGCGGTGCGCGTCCTCGCGCCGGAGCCGGGAGAGACGATCCTGGATCTCTGCGCGGCGCCCGGGGGCAAGACGACGTTCATTGCCCAGCTCGTGGAGAACCAGGGGCGGGTGGTGGCGCTGGACGGTTCCCCGGCCCGGCTGCGGCTGGTCACGGAGAATTGCGTTCGCTTGGGGGTGACGTGCGTGGAAACAGCGCGGAGCGCGTTTCTGCCGGCGGAAGCGCCGCTCCTGCCGGGGGAGGCCGATGACGCGCAGGTCGGCCGGCCGGGGAAGGCATCGGGGGGCAAGCGTGAGCCGCGTCGGGATTCCGGCAAGGTGGCAAAAGAGGAGAGACGATCGGATGCGGCTCCCGGCGCGGGGTTGAGCGGTCCGACTTACGAACTGCAGGCGTCGAGTTTCGACCGGATCCTGGTGGATGCGCCGTGTTCGAACTCGGGGGTGATGCGCCGGCGGGCGGAGTTGCGGTGGCGGATGAACCCGAAGGAGGTGCAGCGGCTGCGGCGGCTGCAGTTGGAATTGCTGGGGCACGCGGCCCCGGCGTTGCGGCCCGGGGGCGTGCTGGTTTACAGCACGTGCAGCCTCGAGCCGGAGGAGAACACCGGCGTGGTGCAAACGTTCCTCGAGGAGCATCCGGGCTTCCGGCTCGAGAGCCAACGGGAACTGCTGCCGTTCCGGGACGGCGTGGACGGCGCGTATGTGGCGAAGCTGGTTCGAGCATCGCTCCCTCCCCACACCGGACGAAGGTCGAACATCCAACGGGGGCAGTAGTTCAGCGTTCGAAATTCGATGTCAGGACCGGTCGGGATTGAACAGAAGTCCGCAAAGAACCGCAAAGCCGGGGTGCCGGTTAGGCGAAGGTATCGACCTGGAGTCCGGTGCGCGCGCGGATGGTGGCGGCGAGGGACTCCAGTTCGGCGGCCTCGAGCCGGGTGGCGTAGGGCTCCGGCGTGGGGCGCGCCACAGTATAGGCGTGAACCGCGAGGATTCGTCCGCCCGCGCCGGTGATTTCACGGAGTCGCTGGCAATAGGCCTCCAGTTCTTCCGGTGGCATGACGACTCCGCGCACGCGCAGGAACAGGCTCTGGATTACGATGGGGCGGACGCGCGCCGTTTCGGTGAGGTTCTTCAGGATGCGATCGAAGCGGATATTCGAGCGGTTGACGGATCGGAAATAGGCCTCGGTGCCGGCGTCGAGCTTGCCCCAGATCTGGCCGTTGTTGGCGTCCAGGATCTCCAGGCCGCGGCGGACATCCGCCTTGTCGAGACCGGCCGCGTTCGTGATCAGAACGATCTTCGTGGAGGCGAGGGATTCCCGGGCACGGACCTCGGCGACGATTCGCACGCATTCCGAGAATCCGGAAAGCATGGTGGGCTCGCCATCGCCGCTGAACGCGATGTCTTTGATGTCGCGCAAAACAGAATCGGGCACTCCCGCGAAACGCGGGTCGCCGGCCAGGCCGCCATCCTTGACGCAGCGGATCATGGTGTCGAGTTCGGCGCGCAGTCGGGTGCGGTCCACGGCGGTGGCGCGAGGGGGTGTGCGCCGGTCGACTTCGCAGTAGATGCAGTTGAAATTACAGATCTTGTCAGGGTTCAGGTTCACCCCGATGGAGAGCCCGCGGGAACGGCGGGAGATGACGGGGTAGACGAAGGTGAAATCGGCGTATTGCCGCGAATGATCGTGCACTGCCTTCCAGGTATTGCGGATGGGGCTGACGTCGCTCACGTCGGGGAATGTAGCCGATGGGGGGCGTCGGGCAAGGGTGCGGGTGGTTGGGAGGTTCGAGGTTCACGGTTGGAGAGGTTCAGGGTTGGAGAGGTTCAGGGTTGCGAGGTTCAGGGTTGCGAGGTTCAGGGTTGCGAGGTTCAGGGTTGCGAGGTTCAGG
>CAYSPU010000350.1:0-4650 GCA_964432995.1 uncultured Verrucomicrobiota bacterium | reverse complement strand
CGGCCGACTTTATCTGCACGGTGAGAACGGCGAGGTGGGATTGGTCGAGCCGACGCCGGATGGCTATCGCGAGAAGGGGCGGTTCGCGCCTCCGGATCAGCCGGGGCACGCGAACGCGATGGAGAAGGCCTGGGCCTATCCCGTGGTGGCCAACGGCCGGCTGTACGTGCGGGATCACGGCTGTCTTTGGTGCTACGACGTGAAGGCGAAGTGAGGGGACGGTGCGACGGTGGATCCGTCGTGCCGACGCGCCGACGTGCCGACGTGCCGGCTCAATACCAGTTCCGCAGGCGGACTTCGATACCGAGATCGGCACCGACCTGGGTCTTGAGGGCGTTGAGGTCGGAGTGGGCTCCGGTCGCGTTCCGATAGTGATAGGGGTAGACGACCTTCGGACGGAACTCGCGGATGGCGTCGGCGGCTTTCGCCACGGTCATCGTGTAGGGTTGGTTGACGGGCAGAAAGGCGACGTCGATGTTCCGCAGCGCCCGCAGTTCCGGGGTGTCTTCGGTGTCGCCGGCGATGTAGATGCGTTTGCCGCCCAGGGTGAGGATGTAGCCGTTGCCGACGCCTTTGGGGTGGTGGGTGGTGGTCAGGTTGTAGGCGGGGACGGCGTCGATCGGGATGCCTTTTACGGTCGCCGAGGCGCCGTTGGTGAGGACGGTGGTGAGAGCCTTCTGCGCCGCGGTCAGGCTGCTGTGGACGGCCGGTGTCGCTACGATGGCGGCGTTGGCGCCGCGCACGGAGTCGATGGTGCCGGTGTGGAGATGGTCGCCGTGGCCGTGGGTGACAAGGATCAGGTCCGCACGCGGCAGGTCCTGGAAGGGGGTGGCGCCGCCGACGGGGTCGACGTAGATGATGGTGCCCTTCCATTCGAGGACCAGGCTGGCGTGGTTGATCGGGTGGATGATTACGGTGCCGTCTGGTGTTGCCAACTGGTCTCCGGTCAGCGGCGGCGCGGTGCTGAGTTCGACGGCGGCATAAAAACGCGACGGGTGATAGGGAGCGGCCGAGTCTGTGTGCGAGTTCAGGCCGGTGCTCAGCCAGGTCACAAGTGGTTCCCACTGGACGAGTTGCTCGGAGGCATCCCATCGATAATAGTGTCCGGCCGAGGTGGTGAGTTGCAGGCCAATCTCGGAATTGGCCAAGGATTCGATGCCCGCCGTGGGAAGTGGATCCTGGGCGACAACCTGGATGGCGCCCGCCACAACGGTCAACGAGAGAAGCGCGCACGTGTTACGAGGTTTCATGGCGCCTCCTTCCTACCAAAAGCCGGGGGAAAGGTCCAGTCGAGGGGAAGCCTCATCCGCGATACAGGAACGGGAGCACCGCCCCTGATATGAAGTCGCCCGCCTCCGAGCACAGGAAAGCGATGGCTTCTGCGATGTCCTGCGGCGAGGTCGTGGCACGCGCCCGCCACGCTGGACCGTGGCGGCAGTAGTCAGCGGCCTGTTCAAGACTCTCCGTTGGGGGAACAGGTCCGGGTGCAATCGTGTTGATGGTGACACCGTGCTCCCAAGCTGCGTCGCGGGCGATCAGCGATGCCTGAACCCGTGCCGCTTTGGCGACATTGTAGGCGTAAGCCGGGGAATCATAGGGCGGAATCAGCGCAATCGTGATCACCCGTCCCCATTTGCGCGAGTACATGGAGGGCAGCACCAGCGGCATGAGGTGGTAGATGGGGGCTAACTCCTTCCGGACGTCGTCCAGAGCTGCTTCGGCGTCGAGGCAATCGACGGTCTCGGGATGCCAACCGCTTCCTGGGCCGATGATACAGATATCAACCCGCTCATACTCCTTGTGTGTGAAATCGACCAAGGCTCGACATTGGTCTTGCTCCATGATGTCAGCCTGAAACGCCACAGCGCTCCGGCCCTGACCGGTGATATGCTGGACAATGGCCTGAGCATTTTCACCGCCTGTACGGTAATTGACCACCACACGGGCTCCTTCGCGGGCCAGAGTCAGCGCGATGCTGCGTCCCATCCCTTTTCCAGCGGCTCCGCTGACAACGGCTACTTTGCCCTCGCACATCATCTTCGCTGTTCCTTTGTCTCCTGCCGGGTCGAACTTCCAACTCAGCCACGCCGGGCCAATCCTATCCGATTGTCACCGAGAAGCAACGCCACTCAGTCTCTGCAAACTGCCGCCGAAGCTGTAGTTGGTCTTCCTGATTGCGCATGTAGGATGCAACAGAGCAGACGGCACTCCCCATGAACTGGAGACTGCGTCGGGTGCCGGAGATCCCGAACCAGCGGCGGTAGTGCGGCTGTGCGGGAGAGCATGACTACGATCGGCTACATCCTCGTGGAGTTGGGGGTAGTGGTGGCATTGGCAGGTGAGATCATGATCCTGACGGACGTGTACCGCCGCGGGGTGGTTCTCTTCGTGACGTGTCTGGTCATCCCGTTTGCCGATCTGGCGTTCGCCCTGGTGCACCTTCGCCGTTTGTGGCTTCCCTTGGTGATGTTGCTGGGGGGGGAACTCATCGCTTGGGGCGGCGTCGAGCTTTTCGGGGCTGAGCAGTTGGCCGAGGCGATCTTCGGCTGAAGGGTCGAACCCGCGTTGTCGATGTTCCTGTAGGTGCTGGTTCAACCAGAAGGCTGACGTGCTGCTCAGTCCTTCCGGGACGACCCGCAGCCGAACGCACACACCCTTGGCTGCGGCTCAAGCCGCCTCCGCCAA
This sequence comes from uncultured Verrucomicrobiota bacterium, assembly GCA_964432995.1. Taxonomy (GTDB): domain Bacteria; phylum Verrucomicrobiota; class Verrucomicrobiia; order Limisphaerales; family JAHDYP01; genus CAYSPU01. The sequence continues at coordinate 1,965 of CAYSPU010000350.1, read as the reverse complement.
GGCTACGGCGGGCCGAGGACGAGCCGCGGTCCGGAACCTTGCGGGCGATCGAGTGCTCCAACCACGTTCGCCTGCCAAGCAGCCCTTCCGGACCGCGTCCCGCGGCCGCGGGATCGACCCGCAGCAATAGGCGCAGCACAAGGTGCAATCACCCGACTGTGGCTCAGGGGAATTGCAGACCGGGCTGTGGTCTGCTTTGTGGGTGGTGTCCCCACCGGGAAGCCGCCTCGGGTGCCGGTCGAGATGCTGCCGCGCTGGACGTTGCGGGATCCCTCAGTTACAAACGCGGCATGACCCAAGCCAAGCCAGCGTCCTCGGCGGGACTGCCGATGACGCAGAAGTGGGATCCGGAGAGACTGGACCGGGAGCGGGCGGAACTGCGGGAGTTGGAGACGCAGCCGTGGGGGCCGCGGATACGGGGTTACTTCCGGCTGACGGGGCCAGCCTGGATGCAGAGTGCGATGACACTGGGGGCGGGGAGCGCGGCGGCGTCGGTGGTGGCGGGTGCGTTTTACGGTTATCAGTTGTTGTGGGTGCAGCCCGTGGCGATGTTGCTGGGGGTGTTTATGATGGCGGCGTTGGCCAACATCACGCTGACCAAAGGGGAGCGGGCGTATGGGATCGTGCAGCGGGAGCTGCATCCGTCGGTGGCGTTCTTGTGGGCGTTGGCGACACTGGTTTCGACGGTCATCTGGCACTTCGGGCAGTATGCGCTGCTGGGAGGCGCGGTGAAGGATCTGGCGGACGTGGCGGCGGCGGTGAACCCGGCCGACCCGTCGACCGCGCTGTCGCGGACGGCGGAGACGGTGGTGCGTTTTGCGGGTGGCTTCTTCATTCTGGGCCTGAACATCTGCCTCACGTGGAACTACGGGTCGAAACCGAAGGGGATTCGGTTCTACGAGACGTTTCTGCGGTGGATGATTCGGCTGGTGATGCTGTCGTTCCTGGTGGTGGTGGCGGTGCAATGGACGCGAGGTCGGGTGAGCATGGGAGGGGTGCTCAAGGGGTTCACGATGTTCCAGTTCCCGGACACGCCGGGATCGTTGACCACGGTGTTGGGGGCGATCGGGGCGGCGGTGGGGATCAACATGACGTTTTTGTATCCCTACTCGATTCTGGCGAAGGGTTGGGGACGGGAGCACAAGGGCCTGGCGCGGTTCGACCTGGTGATGTCGCTGTTCGTCCCGTATGTGGTGTTGACGTCGTTGATCATCATTGGGATGGCGTGCACGGTGCACGACGGTGTGGCGGGTTACGGCACGGTGCTGGCGGCCAATCCAACGCCATCGACGTTGCAGCCGATTCAGGCGGCGCAGGCGCTGAGCGGGGTGCTGGGGAGTTCGATCGGGAGGATCGTGTTCGACCTGGGGTTCATGGGGATGGCGTGCGGGGCGATCAGCGCGCACATGGTGTGTTGCGGGTTCACGGTATGCGAGATGTTCGGTCTCGAGTATACGCCGCGGCGGTATCGGATGTTCACGCTGGTGCCGGCGATCGGGGTATTGGGAGTGATGGTGAAGAGCCCGATTTGGCTGCCGGTGCTGGCGTCGGCGATCGCGTTCACGATGCTGCCGATTGCCTATGTTGCGTTCTTCGTCTTGAACAACAAGCGAAGCTACCTTGGGGAGGCGGTGGGACGCGGTTGGAAGCGTTGGGCGTTCAACGTGGTGTTGCTGATCGCGGTCGCAATGGCGGTGGTGGGATCCGCGATCAAGATCAAGACGGGAGTGTGGAATCGGTTGTTCCCGGCGCGGGCGGCGGCGGTCCAACCGGTGGCGCAACCGAGATAGAGGGACGACAGAGGACGGAGGACAGAGGACGGAAGGCGGAGGGCGGAGGACGGAGGGCGGAGGACGGAGGGCGGAGGACGGAGGGCGGAGGACGGAGGGCGGAGGACGGAGGGCGGAGGACGGAGGGCGGAGGACGGAGGGCGGAGGACGGAGGGCGGAGGACGGAGGGCGGAGG
>CAYSPU010000349.1:283-4664 GCA_964432995.1 uncultured Verrucomicrobiota bacterium | reverse complement strand
ACAAGGGGATTCCCGTGATTGCTTTGGCGGCGCCGATTACCGAGGCGCAGGAGGCTGCGGCCCTCGAGGCGGCGACGGCGCCTCTGGCGGAACCGGAGATGCTCAAGGAGAAGAAGGAAGAAGGCGAGGAGGCGGCGGCCGAAGCGGGAAAGCCGGGCGAGAAACCGGCCAAAGGCGCGGCTCCGGCGGCCAAGCCTGGCGAGAAGGCGGCGGAGAAAGCTCCCGAGAAGGCGGAGAAGCCGGAGAAGAAGAAGTAGCCCGGTGGCCCCCCGCGGGGGGCGACCGGTCGAGTTGCCGGCCTGCGTATGGAGGCTTGGTATTTCATCGCCGGTCTGGGGAATCCGGGAGCCGAGTATGCCCAGACCCGGCACAATGCCGGGTTTCTGGTTTTGGAGCGGCTGGCGGAACGGTGGGAGGCAGCGTGGGGTCGGTCGCGCCGGTTCGCCGCCGAGGTGGCGCGGTGCCGACGGGGCGGGAAGGCGATCTTGCTCTGCCGACCCGTGACCTTCATGAATTTGAGCGGGCAGGCGGTGGGCGGCCTGGTCGGGTACCACCGGATTCCGCTCGAGCGGGTGATGGTGGTGGCGGATGACGCCGACCTCCCCCTGGGGACCGTTCGGATGCGGCCCGGGGGCAGCAGCGGAGGCCACCACGGTCTTGAGTCGGTCGAGCAGCATCTGGGCGCGCGGACGTACGGGCGCCTGCGGGTGGGGATCGGCCGGACGGTGGGGAGTGATCGCGAGATCACGGATTATGTTCTGGGCAGGTTTGCCGCCGGCGAGCGGGAGTTGATGGGGCAGGTGGTGGAACGGGCGGTAGCGCAGCTTGAGTGCTGGGTGACCGAGGGGATCGGCCGGGCGATGAACCGGTTCAACGGAACAATTTTGAACGCAGAGACAACGTGCCATGAAGAGATACGAAGGACTGTTCATCCTGAATCTGGCGGGGAAGGAAGAGGGCCTGAAGGACGCCATCGACCGTCTGACGGCGGAAATCACCACGGCGGGCGGCAAGGTGGAGAACATCCAGAAGATGGATAAGCGCCCCTTCGCGCGGGTGCCGGACAAGAAAGTGTCGTCCGGCTTCTACGTGAATGTGATTTTCAGCAGCAGCGCGGAGGTCATTCCGCAGTTGCGCAGCCGGTTCTCGCTCAGCGAGGAAGTCTACCGGGTGCTGTTCACCCTGGCGCCGCCGCCGACGGCCGAGGCGGCCAAAACCGCATAGTCCATGGCAAACTACAACAAGGTCATCCTGGTCGGCAACCTGACGCGCGACCCCGAATTGCGGTATACTCCAAAGGGGACGGCCATCGCCCGCCTCGGGATCGCCATCAACCGCAGTTGGCGTACGGACACCGGGGAGACGCGGGAAGAAGTGACCTTCGTTGATGTCGATGCCTTCGGCCGCCAGGCGGAGACCCTCGGGCAGTATATGAAGAAGGGGCGGCCCATCATGATCGAGGGGCGGCTCAAGCTCGACACCTGGGAGGACAAACAGACCAACCAGAAGCGGAGCAAGCTCGGGGTGGTCCTCGAGTCGTTTCAGTTCCTGGATTCCGGCGGCAGTCGCGGCTCCGCCGAAGAGGCGGGTCCGAGTGAATCGCGCGTGCGCTCCGCGGCGCCGCCTGCGGCGGCACCGCCCGCTCCGACCGGCCCGGCTCCCGAGGCGGGAGACGAACCGGCCTCCGTCGACGACGTTCCCTTTTGATGCAGCTCACCCCCATCGGGGCGGGCCGACAACCCGTACGAGAATCCTATGGCCAAAGTAGAAGTCATCCTGACCCACAACATCCTTGGTTTGGGCGCCGAGTCCGATCAGGTGCGCGTGAATGCGGGCTACGCTCGTAATTACCTGTTCCCCCAGGGGCTGGCGATTCCGCTGACGGGCGCCAACCGGCGTCGACTCGAGGTGCTGCGCCAGCGCCGGGCCGAGCGGGAAGCCACGGAACTGAACACGATGAACGATCTGGCCAAGAGCCTTTCGAAGCTCGTCCTGATCATCAAGGTCAAGACCGGCGAAGATCACAAGATGTTCGGTGCCATCACCGCCGGCACGTTGGCCGACGAACTCAAGCACCAGTTCGACGTCAACCTCGACCGGAAGAAGATCCACCTCGAGAAACCGCTGCGCACCCTCGGCGACCACGAGGTCGAACTGCGACTGCACGCGGACGTCGTGGGCAAACTCCAGGTCCGGATCGAGAGCCTGATTCCTCCCGCCCCGCCGGTCGAGACCGGCGCCCCGGGCGCCAAGCCCAAGGAAGGTTCCAAAGACGCCGCCGCCAAGACCGGCGAAGGGGAACGCCCCCGCCGCGAACGCAGTTACAGCCGACCGCGTCGCGAAGCCCCCTCCAAACCGGCGTCCTGATCCGCGAAGCGGAGCGCGGAGCCCGCAGCCCGGAGTTCGGAGTGCGGGTGCGTGGTTTCCCGGACGCGTCCCGCGGCGGATCAGTGAACTTCGGCGCGCTGCGGAGAGCGCGCCCCAGCGCATGCACCTCGAGTAATTGGTGGGGACGCCCGGCCCCGGGCGTCCGCAAGGAGCATGCATCTTCTGCTGGCAAGCGGCCGGACCCGCGAGGCCGCGGGTCCCCACCTCAAGCACCTCGAGCATTGGGTAGGGCGACCGCTCCAAATGCAGAATGCAGAATGCAGAATGCAGAATGGGCGGCACCTGGTCTGCGGGGTAGCCGGAGGTCGTTGGGGGGCGCTGCCCATCTCCGGAGTCCGCATCTCTATCGTCTCCCCGGGGATGCACACTGCCCCGGGGATTTGATGAACTCGGCATCTCCAGGCGGTGGGGCGCGTGGGGACAACTTTCCGGGAGTCAAGATTGACGGCGTGGGTCTTTCGCAGTCTCCTTGCGCGGATCTGGAAATCATGACCGACGACTCCACATCAGCGACTGTTGTCGAGGCGCCGCCTGACTTGCGCAAGGCGCGGCGGCAGAAGCTGCCGCTGGCGGACCCCGCGAAAGTCGATCGCCTGCCGCCGCACTCGCTCGAGGCCGAACAAGGCGTGTTGGGCTGCATCCTGCTTTCACCGAACGACAACCTGGGCGCGTGCATTGAGCGCTTCCGGGTGGGGTCGGAAGTCTTCTACGATCTGCGACATCGGGCGCTCTACGAGGCGTTGGTCGGGATGTACGACCAGCGGGCGCAGATCGACCTGGTGACGTTGCAGCAGCACTTGCGGGACCGGAACCAGCTCGAGGGGGTGGGCGGCGCCGCCTACCTGGCGTCGCTGCCCGATGCCGTCCCGTCGGCCGCCAACCTGATGTATTACGCGGACATCGTGCGGGAGAAGCACCTGCTGCGGCGGATGATCCAGACGTGCACGGGGGCCGTGACCCGGGTCCACGAGTGCGAGGGCGAGGTGGAGGCGTTGCTGGACGAGATCGAGCGGGACGTTCTGCAGTTGAGCGAGGAACGGGTGGAATCGAACGTGCGGACGATCAAGGACCTGGTTCGGAACGCGATCAACACGATTGAGGATTTCCATCAGCGCCAGGGGATGTTGACGGGTTTGTCGACGGGGTTCACGGATTTGGACAAGCTGACGACGGGATTGCATCCGGGGGAGATGATTGTGATTGCGGCGCGGCCGAGCATGGGGAAGACGTCGCTGGCGATGAACATTGCGGAGCAGGTGGCGGTGGACCAGCGGTTGCCGGTGGGGGTGTTCAGTTTGGAGATGACGGCGGACTCGCTGGTGTTGCGCATGCTCTGTTCCCGTTCGCGCGTCAATTTGCGGAGCATTCGCGAAGGGTTTTTGGCGGAGCGGGATTTCCCGAAGCTGACGGGGGCGGCGGGCAAGCTGGCGGGGGCGCCGTTGTTCATCGAGGACACTTCGAATCTCTCGATTCTCCAGTTGCGGGCCAAGGCGCGTCGGATGCACCTGCAGTATGGGGTGAAGTTGTTTGTCATTGACTACCTGCAGTTGCTCCATTCTACTGCGCGCCGAGCGGATAACCGGCAGCAGGAAATCGCGGATATTTCCAACGGCATCAAGGCTTTGGCCAAGGAACTCGGCGTGCCGGTGATCGTCCTCAGCCAGCTCAACCGCGAGGTCGAGAAAGAGAAGAACCGCAAACCGCGACTGTCCGATTTGCGCGAGTCCGGAGCGATTGAGCAGGACGCGGACCTGGTGGCGTTGCTCTACCGGGCGAGCAGCGGGGACGAGGACGAAATGCCGGGGCCGGAACAGGAGGCCATTCCGGTGAATCTGCTGATTGCCAAGCAGCGGAATGGTCCGACGGGTGAGATCCCGCTGACGTTCCTGCGGGCGTATACGCGGTTTGAGAGTGCTGCCAAGGTGGGTGCCGAAGACATCCCGGGCGGCGGTTGACCGATGAACTGGTTGTCACGCCTCTTCCTGATCTGCGG
>CAYSPU010000349.1:0-273 GCA_964432995.1 uncultured Verrucomicrobiota bacterium | reverse complement strand
GCGGGTTGCTGGGGGCCGTCGTTACCACGACGGGCCAGCGGGCGCCTCGACGGGAAGAGGTGACGAAGATCGAGATTCGCCACATCGGGCCGCCGGCGGTGAGCGACGACCTGGTGCGCGCCAATTTGCGGGTCAAGGAGGGCGACCTGGTCACTCAGGAGGCGACCGACGAGGATATCGAGACGCTGCGGCGGACGGGTTATTTCCGCGAGATCCGGGTGTTGCGGGAGCCGGACGATTTGGGGGTGAAGCTGATTTACGAGCTGGAAGGGA
>CAYSPU010000348.1:0-4725 GCA_964432995.1 uncultured Verrucomicrobiota bacterium | reverse complement strand
TTGACGGCGATGGAGGCGATCCGATTGGTTTCCTGCTTTGGGCTCCAGAACCGGTCCTGGATCTGGACTTGGGAAAAAGGAACCGGGCGCAAGGCGACGCGCTCGGCGGGCGCGCCGTAAACCACGGTGGCGAGGCTGAGGATGGCGAGGCTGGATACGGCGATAGGACGGGTGTGGCGAGGCATAGTCATTACGAGGTTCCGGTCATCAGAGATCTCAGGTCACAGGCAAAACAGCGAAAGGTGGGAACGTTGGGCGAATGGGCGTGTGCGGTTTCATGAAGCTGTGCCGCCCCCCCTCACCCCGGCCCTCTTCCCCGGAAGAGGGAGGGGCGGGCGAGGTGCTGAGGGCGTTCGCCGAAAACGCCAGGCGGCGCCGATGGGTCACCCTCTCCCGTCGGACGGGAGAGGGTTGGGGTGAGGGACCGATGTTCGGGGGACCGGGTTGCGCTCGGCGCCTTCATGCAACGTGGACCGTTCACTTGTACGCGATGCGCAAGACATTCAGGGAATAGCCCGCCACGCCGTGCTCGAAGCTGGGCCCGCTCAGCGGGAACACCGCCGTGGTCGGGCAGACGTGGAGAGGCGTGTCCAGGCCGTTCATGGCGTTGAGGTCGGGGTGGGCGACGACGATGGCGCGTCCCTCGAGTCCGACCTTGCGCGCGCCCAGGAGGTCGATCTGCAGGGTGCGAGTCGCGCTCGAAGCGTTCACTATCTTGAGGATGACCTCGCCGCTGGCGTCGTCAATGCCGGCGCTGACATAGAGGTTGTTCTCTCCGTTGCGCGTCGAGCCGTCAATCGTGACGGGCACGGCGGTGGTGCCGCGGTTTCGGGCAAACGCCTGCTGCACGTAGTAGTTAGGCGTGCCGTAGACGCGGAGGTTGTCGAACCAGATGAGATTCGGCGTCCACTGCCAGGCGTCGGTGTGGCCGAACAGCGGGGCGTAGGCGGACATCTCGACGACATCCGGGTTGCGTTCGAAGCCGGTCATGAAGGCGGCTTCGGAGAGGGCGCACTCCCAGGTGTTGCGGTTGTCGGGGCGGGCGATGCCGGCGGTTTGGGCGCCGTATTCGCCGACGAAGACGCGGCTGATGCCCCGGGGGTAATCGTTGTAGCGGTTGGCCTGGGCGTAGAACCAGGCGGGGGCGTTGTAGCTGTGCTCATCGATGATCTCGATCTTCCGCTCGCGCAGGTTGCGGACCATGAAATCGAACATGGGGCCGGCGGGTTCGAGGCCGACACTGCCGATGAGGCGGAGCTCCGGGTAACGCGGGCGCAAGGCCGAAATGAAGCGGTCGAGGCGGGGGAGGTAGTTGGTGCCCCACTGTTCGTTGCCGATGCCGAGCATGCGGACGTTGAAGGGGGCGGGGTGACCGAGTTCGGTGCGGCGCTTGCCCCACGGGCTGGTGACGGGGCCGTTGGCGAACTCGAGGAGATCGAGGGCGTCCTGAATGTAGGAGTCCAACTGGTCCATGGGGGCGAGTTCGTTCGAGTTGAACTGGCAGGCCATGCCGCAGTTGATGATGGGCATCGGCGAGGCTCCCAGGTGCTCCGCCAGGAGGAAATACTCATAGAAACCGAGCGCGAACGTCTGGTAGTAGTCCGGGGCCGGGCGGTGTTTGAATTCCTGATTCCAGCGGTTGATCAGCAGCGGGCGATCATCCCGGTGATACCGCACCGTGTTCTTCCACTGATAGCGCGTCGCCAACTCGCGCCCCTCGACGATGCAGCCGCCAGGAAACCGGAGAAACCCGGGCTGCAGTTCCTTGAGCATCTGCACCAGGTCCGGCCGCAGACCGCGCAACGGTCCCTTGAGGGCTTCCTCGGGGAAAAGGGAGACGAGGTCGGCCTCGACGGTGCCCGGTTGCTCCACCGTGAGGTGCAACTGGGCCTTGGGCTCATCGGACAGGGGGCGGAGGGTGCACTCGAGGCGGCGCCAATTGCCGGACACGCGGCCCAGGCGCTCCTCGGCCAGTCGCTGGCCATCGGGGGTGCAGAGGGAGACCCGCACCCGGGCGCGGCGGTCGGGGGTGCGCAAGAACACGCTGAACCGGTAGGCGCCACCGGACCGCACCCCAATGCCGCGGAAGCCTTCGTTGGCGATTCCCGTGCCGGCCTCGCTTGCCTGCAACCGAAGCGCGTGACGGTTGTTCATGCCCAGCGGCGAGGCCTCAATCACGTCCGCCTTGACTCCGTTCCCCACGACGTTCCAGCCCATGAGCCCCTTCGGGAACTCGAACGACCGGTTCTTCACCAACTCCGCCCAGAGCCCGCCATCCGCCCCGAAGTTGATATCCTCGAAGAAAATGCCGAACAAGGTCGGGGCGATGGCCGGGCCGGGTTCGGCCAGGTTGACGGTGACGGTGGGGGCGGCAGCCGAAGTCTGAGCCAAGAGCACCGTGGCCCATCCGGCGAGGGCTGTCCCTGCGGACAGCAGGAAGCGGGTCGGTTTCATGGGGATTGGTCGTTTCGCCAGCGGCAGGCGCAGGTGAATGTCAGCGCAACCAGAAACTGAAGTAGGCGTACATCCCGAGCACGCACAGCAGGATCAGAGTCACCATGAGCTTGTTGCCGAAGTCCCAGGAGGTCTTGATTTCGGCCGCCGCGTCATGGTGGATCGAGCCGTAGGTGAGGCCCCGGGTCTTCTCCTCCGGCGGTGGGGGCGTCGCCAGCGAAACCACGATGATGATGGCGGCGCTGATCAAGGCCAGCACACCGGTGGCGTAGTAGGCGTTGAAGTCGCCAATCGCGGCCAGGATCGCGGGTTGATGAATCTGGCCCTCGGCCGCGCCGTAGAACGTCTGAATCGTCAGCTTGATCATGCCGAGAATGAAACCGACCGACAGGCCCCACACGGCACCGGCGGAGTTCACCCGTTTCCAGAAGAGCCCCAGCAGGAAGACCGCCGTGATTGGCGGCGCAACGTAACCTTGGACGTTTTGGAGGTACTGATAGAGGCCACCGCCCTGCACCTTCTCCATCACGGGGATCCAGAAGATGCCCAGGGTGACCACCGTCACAGTGGCGATGCGCCCAACGCGCAGCAGGTGCCGTTCGGACCGCCCGGGGAACAGCTTCTCGTAGACGTCCACCGTGAAGAGTGAGGCGCTGGAATTGAACAGCGACGCGAGCGAACTCATCAGGGCTGCCAGGAGGCAAGCGACGATCAAACCGCGAATACCCATTGGCAGGAGTTCCTGCACCAGCGTCGCGAAGACCAAGTCGGGGTTGATGACCGACACCCCTTCGACGAGCTTGGTCGGCAGTTGGATCAATCCCTTCTGATGCAAGGCCCAGCCAATCAGCCCGGGGACCATGAAAATGAGGACCGGCCACACCTTCAGCAAGCCACCGAACAACGCGCCCCGGCGCGCGGTCGCGAGGTCCTTGGCCGATAGGGCCCGCTGCACGATATATTGGTCCGTGCACCAGTACCAGATGCCGATGATCGGCGAGGCCACCAGGACGGCCAACCACGGGAATGTGGGGTCGGACAGGGGGCGCCAGAGGGCGAACGCCTCGCGATTGGCGCGGCACATGGTGACCAGTTCTCCCCAGCCGCCGAGCTTCGCCAAACCGACGGCCGTGATGACGAAGGAGCCAAAGAGGATGATCACCGCCTGGGGCGTGGCGGTATTCATGATGGCCCGCATGCCGCCGAAGGAGGTGTAGATGCCCGTGATGATCACGGTCGAGAACGCCCCCACCCAGAAGGCATTCTCGGGGGTGCCGAATGTATCTGGCAGCAAGGCTTGGAATACGACGGCCCCCGCGTAAACGGTCACGCTCACCTTCGTGAGGACGTAGAACACCAGAGAAACAACCGAGAGGATCCAGCGGGCACGGGCGTTGAACCGCTTCTCGAGGAACTCCGGGATCGTTTCGACGCCCGACTTGTAGTAGAAGGGGACGAACAAGCCCGCCAGCATGATCAGGACCCAGGCGTGCAGTTCCCAGTGCGCCATGGCCAGACCGGTGGTCGAACCCTGCCCGGCCAGGCCGACGATGTGCTCGGAGCCGATGTTCGAGGTGAAGATCGAGGCGCCGATCACAATCCAGCCAGCCTGACGCCCGGCCAGGAAGTAGTCTTTGGTGTCCTTCTGGTGTCGTCCGTACCACCAGGCGACGAAGCCAATCAGGCAGAAGTAGAGGGCGATGACAGTCCAATCGAGCCAGTGCATAGAGTGTGGGTTGGGTTTTGGGGTTGGTTTCCGAAACGCAGATCAGGATTCAGGCCTGGCCATAATACGCTCCCGGGCCGTGTTTCCGGGAGAAATGTTTGTGGTGCAGAACGCCGGGCATGGGTCGCGCCCGGGGCGCGATCCGGCCGGTCGCGGAGGCCAGCCGCGCCAGGAACTCGAGAATCACCGCATGATGCACCGCGTCCGCGGCATCGACGCCCCAGGTGAAAGGACCGTGGTGGGCCACCAGCACACCGGGACAATCCAGCGCCTCGAGACCGCGGAATCGTTCGACAATGACCCGGCCCGTGTTCGCCTCGTAGTCGTTGCGGATCTCCGCCGGGCGCATGAGTCGGGTGCAGGGAACCGGTCCGCGGAAGTAGTCGGCGTGGGTCGTTCCGAAAGCGGGGATTTCCCGTCGCGCCTGCGCCCAGGCGGTCGCATAGAGGCTGTGCGTGTGCACCACCCCGCCGATGTTCGGGAACGCCCGATACAGCACCAGGTGCGTGGGAGTGTCCGAACTGGGGCGCAGCCGGCCCTCGACC
>CAYSPU010000347.1:0-4849 GCA_964432995.1 uncultured Verrucomicrobiota bacterium | reverse complement strand
CTGGCCCCCGAACTCCGCAGCTACGTGGATGCCATCCAATCCTGCACCGACCAGCTCCTCACCATCATCAACGATATCCTGGACTTCTCCCGCATCGAGGCCGGCAAACTCCCCTTCGAATCCCTCGACTTCGACCTCCGCAACACCGTCGAAACCACCGTCGAAATCCTCGCCGACCGCGCCCAGGACAAGCACATCGAACTCGTCTGCCTGGTCGATGCCGACGTCCCCAACTCCCTGCGCGGCGACCCCGGACGCCTCCGCCAGGTCGTCACCAACCTCATCGTCAACGCCATCAAGTTCACTGAACGCGGCGAGGTCGTGCTCCGCGCCGCTCGCGAAAGCGAAACCGACACCCACGTCAACCTCCTCTTCACCATCCGCGACACCGGCATCGGCATCCCCAAAGAGGCCGTTCCCTACCTCTTCCAGGCCTTCTCCCAGGTCGATGGCTCCACTACCCGCAAACACGGCGGCACCGGCCTCGGCCTCACCATCTCCAAACAACTCGTCGAACTCATGGGCGGCCAAATCGGCGTCGAAAGCACCCTCGGCGTCGGCTCCACCTTCTGGTTCACCGTCCGCCTCGAAAAACAACCCGGCGCCGCCACCCCACTACCACCCACTCCCCACACCCCGCAAGCCCGCGTCCTCATCGCCGACGACAACGAGGCCAGCCGCCAACTCCTCACCACTGCCGCCCAATCCCTCGGCCTCCACAGCGTCGCCGTCGCTTCCGGCCACGAAGCCCTCGCCCAACTCCGCCTCGGCGCCGCCACCAAACAACCCTTCGCCCTCGCCGTCCTCGAAATGGAAATGACCGACCTCGACGGCCTCGCCCTCGGCCGCACCGTCAAATCCGATCCCGCGCTCGACAAGACCCGCCTCATCCTCATCACCCCCCGCAGCCCCCAGACCGACACCGCCCTCTTCCGCGCCAGCGGCGTCAGCGCCATCCTCGCCAAACCCATCCGCCAAAGAAACCTCGTCGAGTGCATGGCCCGGCTCCTGGACCCCACCCCCCAACACGAGACCCGCTGCTGGCTGCATCGCCGCACCGCCCCCGCCACCTCCCCCATCCGACCGCGCATCGCCGCCCGCTCCTGCCGCGTCCTCGTCGCCGAAGACAACCCCATCAACCAGCGCGTCACCGTCGCCCTCGTCGAAAAACTCGGCTACCAAACCCGCGCCGTCGCCTCCGGCCCCGAAGTCCTCCGCGCCCTCGAAAGCGTCCCCTACGATATCATCCTCATGGATTGCCAACTGCCGGACATGGACGGCTTCGAAGCCACCCGCCAGATCCGCCGACGCGAACGCGCCCGCCCCGAAAGCAACCGGCCCCCGGTCTTCATCATCGCCATGACCGCGTTCGCCCAACCCGGCGCCCGCCAACGCTGCCTCAACGCCGGCATGAACGATTACGTCAGCAAACCCGTCCGCATCGAGACCCTGACCGATGTCCTCACCCGCGCCCTGGGACAACTCCAGGTCCCGACGGCTCCGGAAACGGTCGCCCCGCCCTCTCCGCCAAGCCCCTCCAGCGAGCCCCCCCCTCTCGACCTGTCGGCCCTCGATGCCCTCCGCAAACTCCGCACCCCCCATCGCCCCGATCCCCTCACCGAGGTCCTCGACATGTTCCTCCACGACGTCCCCGACTGGATCCGGCAACTCGACCAAACCATCACCCGTTACGAGTCCGCGCAAACCAGGAAGGCCGCCCACACCCTCAAAGGATGCGCCAGCACCCTCGGCGCCAATGCCCTCGCCAGCCTCTGCGCCCAACTCGAAGACCAGGCCGACAAAGGCTCCCTCCAGGTCGCCCGCCACCTCCTCGCCAAAGTCCAGACCGAGTTCGACCGCATCCGCGCTTACCTCGAGGCCCACCGCCACGAATTGCTCGCCCCGCCCCTCGTGGAAGCGTCTCCAAAATCCGGCCCCCCAGACGCGCGGTCGTGAACGGCGCCAGGCCAGAGGTCAGAAGTCAGAGGTCGGAGGACCGACGACAGAGGACGGAGGACAGAGGACGGAGGACGGAGGTCAGTAGCCTCCGGCTCGGCTCCTAATCCTAATCCTACTCTTAATCTTAATCCTACTCCTAACCCTATTCGCCACCGCATCTCACAGCTCGAGCAAGGAACCGCCTCGATACATCGGTTCCACCGACGGAGGGATCCTGCACGCACGAGGGAATGCCGGGACCGGGGATGCCAGAGGTGGCCTCATCGGCGCCACCCTCATTTGACGGGAGCGGGCTCGAGCATTTGCGCCGGAACAAAGTCCACAAGCCGGAATTGATGAACGACGGTCCCCACCACCGGAACGGCGTTGTCGCCGGTGCCAGACACCTCGCTATCGCTGAGGTCGAACTTGGACCCGCCAATGTCTTCCGGGGAAAGGGAGAAGTAGAAGGTGTTGCCCCGCCTCTTCCCGAACGACGGAGTGTCACTGGTGGCAACGAGTTTGCCTTGGTGCCACACCGCAAGATGTGCAACGTGGTACTTCGGCTTCTCGACATCGTGCTTGATGACGAAGTGGATGAGGCCATCGCCGCCTTTGGTCACTTCCACCGACCACTCTTTGGGGTGCTCGCGCACATAGGCCGGAGTCACCAGCGTTGTGATGGTCAAGGCCAGCGCCGATGAGGAAAGAACCGCTGCCACCAGGCAGCTCGACAGGAAGAGAGAGGCCATTCTCATACACCTCCTGGGACACTGGCGAGGCGGATCTCTTAGACGAATGTGAAATTGGCCGCAACCTCGAGAGAACTCATTCCCGCGGCCACGGGAGGTTCCGTCAACGCTTTCCAGAATGACTTGAACCAGCTCATAGAGCAGGGAGGTGGCGGGTTAGCCGGGGGCAACGCCCCCGGTAACGCCGCCCCCACATCCTCCAGCCGCCCTGGAAGGGCGGAGGAACTGAGTTCGCCCACCCCACGCAAGCCTTCCGGCGCCCCTCCAGGGCGCGACCGCATCTGGTCTGCTCAAACCCCGGGCGGCGCCCCGCACCGCGGGGCTGGCCCGGGGCTAACCCGGCCCCTTCAGGGCCGCGCCCCAGTAACCCGGAGCCGGGGCACATGACGAACGCTGAGTGCAGCCAGGCCGGACCGATGGCACTCGCACCTCAACGAGACGGACTCCCGGCCTTGGCTGGCACGACTGGTTGGGCCATTTCACAGTTGCGACTCCCTATTGTCGGTTGGCGTCCGGCGCCTGAAGAACAGCGCGTCACCCGCGACAAGGTGCTCCAAGATGATCCACGCAGGCGGAGACTCAGGATCACGTCTGAGCTGGAACTCGTCCGGGTACGGCATATCAAAGCAAAACGCCTTCCGGTGAAACTCCGTGTTCACGGACCTCTCCTTGGCAACGTGCCCAAATTGGTCCGCGATGAATGAACATCGGATCACGAGCGTGTATCCTCCCTTCAGGTCGCTGCCTTCAAATGCGCGGGAAGGCATGATTGCGTCATCCGCAATGTACATGCTGGCCAGGAAGGCGTATGGCGACTCCCGATTCGGCGAGCGAAGGATCCGATCACGACATTCCCAACGTCCCACCAACCAGCCCAATTGCTTCGCCGACTTGGGCGGCGATACGACCAGCGCCAATCTCAACTGCGCGAGCAACTGCTCAAGCGAGGTGGGGGTGTCGGATGCCTCGCTATGCACTATAGACCCAGCTGCCACCGTAAAGGCACCAGCCATGAGCAGCGTCCGCCGTGTCATCAATTGGGAAAACGTCTGCATGCTCAGGCCCAACGATCAGCTCACCGATGGCGGCCCCTCCGTGACTCTCGAATTGCCAAGCGGCGCGGCGGGGCCGCCATTCGGTGCAGCGCCTGGTTGGCCCTTCTTGGTCTTGCTCCGCTGCACCTTGCGCCCTCGGCGCGAACCACTGGGCGGCGGAACCGGATACGGCTCGGGATACTCCAAAACCCGTGCCCCGTTGACGAAGCGTGCTTGGTTGGCGTGCTCCTGCAATTCCCGGATGATCACGTCCACTGTCTTTGGAGGGAGCTCCAACTCCATGGTGGGTGTGCTGGAACCGGACGGTGTGTAACTCAGATACACCGCTTGGTGAATCTGGTCATCGCAGGACACCGTGCCGACGGACAGCATGGCACCGTCTGGAAACTGCATGCGAGTTCTCGGCATGAATTGGTCAAAAGAGCTCGGCATAGCAGATGGGGATCGAGTTCATGCGGGCCAACGCTTAATACACGACTGCCAGTCGTTGATCACGTTTCGAGGTTGGTCTGGTGAGATTGGGTGCAAGTCCTTGGCCAGCAAGACCGGCCCCCGAAGGCGGGCGTTTCCTGGTTCGCCTACCACGCCCCCCCGACCCGACCGACCCCCTATTCGCACGTCGTTCACACTGAACCGAACGGTGCTTGAATATGCGACTGCCGGTTCGTTGATTGAAAGTCCAAAAAGGCCGTGGGGCGAAGCTGTCAATGCGACCCCACGCCCAGAGCAGTTCCTGCGGCATCACGATGGCGCGGCCGAGGTGCCCACCTCTGCCCCGTCGCCCGCCAAGATCCGCCGCACCGTGCGCTGGCAGCATTCCTCTTCGAGTTCGATGCCGACGGCGCGCAGACCAAGGCCGCTGGCCGCCAGGAGGGTCGAGCCGCTGCCGGAGAACGGGTCCAGGATCACTCCGCCCGCGCCTTGGCTCGCCGGAGTCCCGCCCGCGCCGGGGCGAAGGCGGCTTCGCTCCGAGCGAATCGGGGCTGGCTTGCCGAGCCGCAGCTCGGAGCGACGAACCTCCTTACAGTTGACTCCAGCCCGCCTCCGCTTCCGAGGCTTCGGCGCGGCAGCCTTCGCTCTGCGCTTCGCTCCGAGCGAAGGCTG
>CAYSPU010000346.1:0-4895 GCA_964432995.1 uncultured Verrucomicrobiota bacterium | reverse complement strand
TCGGCATTGAGCATGATCGCCTCCTCGCACCCGGCATTGTTCGCCTCGATCGTGGCCAGGATGTTGTTCAGGTAGTTCAGCGATTTGATGGCCGGATTCAGCGCGCTGTGGAGATTCCGCGTCGTCGGCACCGTGATGATCTCCAGCCCGTTCTTGTAGAGCTTCTCCGGGTAGAGCTGGATCTTCCCGGCGATGACGATCACCGACGGGTTCTGGCAGCGGTTCGGATTCAGTCCCAGCGTGCCCACCCCGCGGGTCACGACCAGCCGCACATAGCCGTCCCGCACCCGGTTCCGGCGGCACGTCTCGACCACCGCGGCGCAGACCTGCGCGGGGGTCATCGGCATCGCGAGCAGAATGGCCTTGGCCGACCAGAACAACCGATCGACGTGCTCCTGCAGCTTGAACACCCGGCCGTTGTAAGCGCGGATGCCTTCGAAGATCCCATCCCCATACAGCAGACCATGGTCGAACACGGAGATTTTGGCCTTCGCCTCGTCGTAGTATTTGCCGTCGATGTAGACTTTCATGACAAAAGACGGCGACACCCTAGAAAAGCCCTGCCTTCAATGCAACGGCATTCCGAGCACGGCATTCGGAGCACGACACTTGGAGGGTGTGCATCCGGAGGTTGTCGGTCTCCGGAGCGCGACCGGTCCCCGGTCGCAGCGGCGGCGCTGGGCGGCAGTGCGCCGATGGTTCGCGATCGCGTCCGGCCGGTGAGGCTGCTGCCCGCCGGGACGGCGGGCGGTCCGGGGCGGTCAGGCGGTGCTGGCCGCCCACCGACAACCTGCGGATGCACCAATTCGGAGGCGAGTCAGACTGGACCGCTGCCGGAGGATCGGCACTTGGCCGCAGCCGCTCGGAGCGGTAGTGTCCGGCATGTCGATGAGAAGGTCGGCGGTAGCGACGACACTCGTCTGGCCAACCTCGGATCTGGTCGGAGGAATCCACGACCGGCGGGGAAGAGCGAGCGTTGTGTCCGCGGCGGCGTTCTCGCTCGTCGAGCTTCTGGTGGTCTGCGCCGTCATCGCGATCCTGGCCGGCCTGCTCTTGCCCGCCCTTTCCCGGGCCAAAGGCAACGGACAGCGGATCGCGTGCGGGAACAACCTCCGCCAACTCCAGGTTGCGTGGCTCCTCTACATCGAAGACCACGGCGACGCCCTCCCCCTGAACGGCAGTCTGTCTGACGGAACGCGCCCGGGCTACGTGGCGACCAGCAACTCGTGGACGGCCGGGAACGCCTTCACGGACAACACCACTTCGAACCTGGAGACCGGGGTGCTGTTCGTCTACCACGGCGAGACAGGAGTCTACCGGTGCCCGGCCGACCGTTCCACGGTTCGGGACGAAGGCCGGATTCCCCGCACGCGCAGCGTTTCGATGAACTCGTACATGAATGACGCCACGGATCCCGACGATCGCACGTGCTGGCATCGGCTCTCCGAGATCCGGGAACCGCCCCCGACGCGCGCGCTGGTCTTCATCGACGAGCACGAGAACAGCATCGAAAACGGACGCCTCGTCATCCCCCCCCGCGGCAGCGGCGTTTGGGGCGATTTCCCCGCCACCCGCCACCAGAACAGCGGAGTCTTCACCATGGCCGATGGGCACGTCGAATTCTGGCGGTGGGTCGAACCCAACACCCTCCGCATCGCCCGGCAGAAAGGCTGGATCCAGGGCCCCGCCGCGGCGTCGGGAACCGACCGGGACCTGAGTCGGTTGTTGGAGGGCGTGCCCGAGGTGCCCCTGCGTTGAGGGATCATCGATTCCGGCCGGGCGGTCTGACCGCAAGGAAGCGGACGACTTCCTTCAGCTCACGCCGCGGCCGATTGGAGGGCGCCGTCCACGAGGTCGAGCGCGCGGCGGGCGCGGGCGGCCACCCGGGCATCGTGGGTGGCGATGACGAGGGTCCGCCGGCGTTCCTCGCCGAGTTGGCAGAGGAGATCCAGGATTCCTTCGCCGGTGTGGGAATCGAGATTGCCGGTCGGTTCGTCGGCCAGAACGAGCGGCGGGTCGTTGATCAGCGCCCGGGCAATCGCCACCCGCTGTTGCTCGCCGCCGGAGAGTTCGTAAGGCCGATGATCCAGGCGTTCGGCCAGACCCACCCGTTCGAGCAACTCCTTGCTCCGCCGTTCCACCTCGGCGGCGGAACGGCGGGCGATGCGGGCCGGGAGGGCCACATTCTCGAGGGCGCTCAGCTCCGGGAGCAGATGATAGGCCTGGAAGACAAAACCCACATGCTGGTTGCGGAAGCGAGAGAGCCCGGCCGCGGAGAAGCGGCCGAGGTCGGCGTCACCGAAGCGGATGGTGCCTTTCGAGGGCAGATCGAGCGCACCGAGCAGGTGAAGGAGCGTGCTCTTGCCGGCCCCGGAGGCGCCCCGGATGGCGACGAACTCCCCGGCACTCAGGGTGAGGCTCACCCCCTGGAGCACCTCGAGCGTCTTCCGGCCGAGCGTGTAGACCTTGTGCAGGTCGGTCGCCGTCAGCAACGGGGCAGGGGGGGGCGGCTCACTCATGGCGCAGAGCCTCCACGGGTTTGAGCCGGCCGGCTTGCCACGCCGGCACCACCCCGGCCAGCAGGCAGATCAGCAGCGACCCGCCGCAGATCACCGCGATGTCCACCGGCACAATCACCGCCGGCAGTTCGGTGAAATTGTAGATCGCGGCCGGGAACAGCTCGAAGCCCGTCGCGCGCCGGAGGAAGAACAGGAACTCGTTGCGATAGGCCAGCGCCAGCATCCCCAGACCATAGCCGGTGATCACCCCAAACACCCCGACGATCAGGCTCTGGCCCAGGAAAAGCCACATCACTTGGAGGCCCGAAGCCCCGAGGGCCTTGAGCACTCCGATCTCGCGCGTCTTCTGCACCACAAAAGTGATCAGGGCGCTGACAATCCCAAACGCGGCCACCAGCACGATGAAGAAGAGCAGGTAGTACATCACGTTCTTCTCCACCAGGATCGCCTCGAGCAACTGGCGGTTCTCGTCAAACCAGGTGTAGATCTCGACCTCCCCGCCCAGAAGAGTCCGCAGTTCGTTCCCGACCCGATAGGCCTGCTCGGGATCGCGCAGCATCACGATGAGGCCGTGCACGTGATCCTCCAGGCCGTACAGGTCCTGGGCATTGCCGAGGGACGTCAGCACAAACTGGTGGTTGTATTCGGCGTAGCCCACGTCGAAGACCCCGGTGATGGTGAAATCGCTGGCCAACGGCGCTTCCTCGTTGCGCCCCTCCTTGCGGGCCTGCTGCCACTCGTGGAAGGCCTTCGGCGCGTAGATCGCCAGGCGATCCCCCACCCCCACCTTGAGAAAGTGCGCCAGCGATTCCCCAATCAACAACGATCGGCCCCGGAGCTCGAACTCGCCGTCGATGATGCTCTCCGGAATCCGGCTGACGTTCCCCTCCAGCTTTGGGTCCACGCCCCGGACGATCGGCGTGTAGACCCGCGGATTGCCTTCCTCAACCTGGGTCTCGACCAGCACCGGCCCGAGAACATACGGCGCGGCACCGCGCACCTCCGGATGCTCCCGGACCTTCTCCAGGTAGCCGCGGTAGTCGGCCATGGTGCCGTCGCTTCCTTCGAGCACGCGCAGGTGCGCGTTGAACCCGTAGATCCTCTGCTTCGTCTGCTCGTCAAACCCCTGCATCACGCTGATCACGATGATCAGCACCGCCACGCCCAGCATGACCCCCAGGATCGAGATGAGAGTGATGACCGAGACAAACGTCCGCCGTGGACGCAAGTAACGCAGGGCCAACACCAGCTCGAACGGGAGCCTCGACATCGGGCGGAGGCTATGCGTGCGACCCGGGGAGTGTCAACGCAGCGCTGACCATGCAGCGCTGACACGCAGCGCCGGCATCGGTTGGCCCCGAAAGGAACCGCGGCGGAGAAGCGCAGAAGATGGAAGAGCGTCGCGCGCTCGGGCTACGCCATGGCCGGAGACGCGTTCGAGGGCACGGCCGAGGACGCCAACACCACCTCGAAGGCGCCCCGGTCGGCCACCGCCAGAATCGAGATTGCGGCGAAATGAACCGTGGGTGGCAGACCGAGCGCTTCCGACTGCAGCATCCGCTTGAGCCCGGCGCTCAACGCCGCTGCGTCAGTATGGGACACCAACCCGCAGAAATACGGCTCAATGTAGGGCACGATGACTTGCGTGTCCCACGACGCGGAGGGGGGCTGCACGCTCAGGCGTTCCGGGGTCCATCCGTGAAACATGGCCATGTGCAGCACCTTGCTGAACACCTTGGAGTCCATGCGGGCTCGGCGATCCGACGTGTGACTGACCAGTTGGATGTCCACAAGCCCCCGGCGAGCACGACGGATGCCACACCGCGCGTCCGAATCGTCTTTGCCTTTTTCCACGGGAGGCCGTACAAGCCAGCCCGTGAGCAGGGGATGACGCGACCGATCTTTGGATGGCTGGAGGTGTAAGGCGTTCTGGTGACGCTCCTGGTCTTCAAAACCAGCGTGGGGCTTGACCAAGTCCCAGGTGGGTTCGATTCCCATCCACCTCCGCCAGACGAGTCGGTTGGGTGCGGCGGCTCCATGGATCCGGGTGAACCGTTCACGGGAAGTCAGGTGCGAGTCGTGAGCTGTGACCAGGGGAGGTTCGGAGCTTCCCGCATGCCTTGGCCGATTGCGGACAACATTGCGTCGCCACGGGAAAGCGTACAACCTAGCCTGCATATTTCACACGCCGCGAGCGTGTGAAATATGCGCCTGGCCGGGAGGCCAGGCCGAGGCGCGCCGCCGCGCATTCCTCATCGCGAGACTGGACCCCTACGGGTAGACAGTGTGTTCCAGGCGGCGCGCATCGGGGCAACCCCGCGCGGCCCCGCAGCCGCGGGGCCGAAGCGGCCCTGCGGGCGGACATTTCACGCCGGG
>CAYSPU010000345.1:0-4898 GCA_964432995.1 uncultured Verrucomicrobiota bacterium | reverse complement strand
GGCACGATGTGCGCGCCGTTACAGGTTTTCCGCGGGCGAGAACCACGCGCGCAGATGCCGAAGTTGACAATCTGAAGGACTGCCCGCGCCGCCAATCTCGGACTCGCCGGAGAGGTCAAGCGTCTTCCCATTAAAGACCCGTCCCTTTGTATTCAAGCAGCCCGCTGCCGGGGACAGCATCGCGCTGCGCAGGGCGGTGTTTTGCGTTGCCTGGAAGGGGCGGATCCATCACGGTTACGCGAGAATCCAATCCCTATGAATCCTGCATTGATGCCTCGGCGGTGCTTTCTGGGAACGGCCATGGCCGGGGGCGCGTGGTGCGCCTCGCGGATCATGGCCCCCTGGGCCTTCGCGGCCGGGGTGGCGGACTGGCCGAAGCTGCCTCCCACGAAGATCCACCAGGTTTACGTCGGGCGAACCGGCGACCTGTACCTGGGCCACCCCACGGAGGAGTTGGCGCGGTTCCAGCAGTACTTCAAGGATCTCGAGCAGAAACTGGGCGACATCCGATTCGTCGGGGGCGACATGGTACCGCCGACGGCGGTGGATCAGTTGGCCGGCAAGCTGCGGGATGCCGACGCGCTGCTGCTGGTCCACCTGTCGGCGCATGGTGGCGACACGCCGGTGCTGGGCCAGTTGATCGATGTGGGGTTGCCCACGGTTCTCTTCTCGCAGCCGTTCAGCGGCCACGGCTGGATGTACTTCCCCGAGTGGCACAAACAGGGCAAGAAGGTCATCCTGCTGCCGAGCAGCGACTGGAAGGAGATCGACCGCGCCGTGGGCTTGCTGCGGGTGCCGTCCTGGCTGAAGCAGACGCGGATCATTGCCTGGGGAGATCCCCAAGGCACGGCGGCCGCGTGTTCGGCCGATCAGATCCGGCAGCGGTATGGAGCGGAGCTGATCTCCGTCAGCAACGATCGCGTGCAGGCGCTGATGAAGGAGATCGATCCCAAGGCGGCGGAGAGCGAGGCGGAGGAGTATTGGATCAGCAAGGCCCGGGCGATTGTCGAGCCCACGCGGCCGGAGATCATCGAATCGGCGCGGCTGTTCCTGGCCCTGCAGCAGCTCATGATGGAAGAGAAGGCCCAAGCCGTGACCAGTTCGCATTGCATGGGGAACCCGCGGGGCTGCCTGGCGTTCAGCAAACTGAACGACCTGGGTTTCGTGGGCGCCTGCGAAGGGGACATGGATTCGACGCTGACGATGCTGTTGTTTGCCTATGCGTTTCGCCTCCCGGGTTTCATCAGCGACCCAGTCATCGATCGCGCCAAGAACGCGATGGTGCATTTCCACTGCACGTCGGCGACGAGGATGGACGGGCCCCAGGGGCGGCGATTGCCGTTCAGCATCCGCAACCAGACGGACAGCAAAGGCGGGGTGGCGCTCGAGGTGGAGAACCGCGTCGGGCAACCGGTGACCTGCGCGAAGCTGGTCAACCTCGACACGCTGTTGGTGACGTCGGGGAAGATCATCGAGACCAGCACCAGCCCGCTGGCCTGTCGCACGCAATTTGCCCAGAGCGTGCCCGACGCCCGGCGGTTGTTCCTGAACTGGGGCGGGAACGTGATTCAGGGTGGGGTGATGACGTTGCTGCACCGGGTGGTCTTTTACGGCGATCACCAGGAGGCCTTGCACGACTTGGGTGGCCTGATGGGCATCAAGGTGGTTGAAGAAGGCGGGGCGGTGTAGGGACGCAATGAGATTGGGATTAGGATTACGATTAGGATTAGGATTACGATCAAGATCACGAGTGGGAAGAACGCGTGACGTGATGTAACCCCCACGCGCATATCTGGGAACCAACATCGAACAGGGAACAGCGAGCGACGAACGTCGACTCCGATGGCGTCGCGCTTGGCAGGAGGGGGCTGATCTGCTTTCCTGAAGTCCATGACGCGCGCGGTTTGGGTTTACGCAATCCTGGGTGTGTTCCTGGGTCTTGACGGTGCGGAGGGCGGGGCAGGGGAGCTGCCCGTGGAGACCTTCTTTCGCAACTATGCCTATCGAGAGGCGCAGCTCTCGCCGAACGGACAGTATCTGGCCACGCTGTCTCCGCATGGCGCGCGGGTGGGTTTGGCGGTGGTGGATCTGGGGACGCGCGAGGCGCAGTGGGCGGTGGCTCCGAAGGTCTACGACCTGGTGTGGTTCCGGTGGGTGAACGACGACCGGTTGGTGGGGGTGGTGTGGGACCAGAACTTCGAGGACGGCGGGATGTTCTCGGTGAGCCGGGATGGGAAACGATTCCGGCGGTTGCTGCCGACCAAGCACCGGGCCTACAAGTATTTTGGGCCGGTGGAAGGGTCCGACGACGAGGTCTTCGTGGAGTGCATTCCGGCGCACGAGGAGACGGAGCTGTATCCGGATCTGGCGCGGCTGAATGTGCAGACGGCGCGGTTGCGATCGGAGGCGGTGAACCCGGGGTATGTGTTGCGCTGGCTGGTGAACCATCAGGGGGTGCCGTGCGTGGGCATCGGGGTGGAGCGGGAGCAGTTGCGGATCGTCTCCCGTTCGGCTGTGGGGAAGCCGTGGGAGACGCTGGCCGCCTACGCGTCCACGGAGGACGGCATTGAGCCGCTCGGGTTTACGGCGGACAACCGGTCGCTGCTGGTGTTGTATGGCGGCGGGGAGGACACGCTGGGGTTGTATCGGTTCGACATCGCGCAGCGGAAGCCGGTGGAACTGCTTTTTCGGCGGAAGGACTACGATGTCAGCGGCGTGTGGCTGCACCCGGCGACGCACGCGGTGGCGGCGGTGCTGTACGACACCGAGCGTCCGGAGGTGTTCTGGGCCGACCCCGAGTTTCGGCAGATCCAGGCGGCGATGGACCGCGTGCTGACGAACTGCGTGAACATGGTGGTGAGCGCGAGCCGGGATGGGAGTCGGGTGCTGATGCTGTCGAGCAGTGACCGGAATCCGGGAGCGTATTACCTGGTCGATGCGCGGACCAAGAAGTGGGAGAAGCTATTCGAGATGACCACGGAAATCCCGGTCGACGAGATGGCGGAGATGAAGCCGATCCGCTATCGGGCGCGGGACGGGCTGACGTTGCAGGGGTACCTGACGCTGCCCGTGAGCGGGCCCCGGACGAATCTGCCGCTGGTGATCAACCCGCACGGGGGACCGTGGGTGCGCGACCGGTGGGGATTCGATCCCGATGTGCAGTTCCTGGCGAATCGAGGGTATGCGGTTTTGCGGGTGAACTTCCGCGGGTCGAGCGGCTACGGGCTGTCGTTTCTGCGGGCGGGCCACAAGGAGTGGGGGCGCAAGATGCAGGATGATTTGACGGACGGGGTGCGGTGGGCGGTGGCCGAGGGGATTGCGGATCCGAAGCGGGTGGCGATTTACGGGGGGAGCTACGGGGGTTATGCGACGATGGCGGGGTTGGTGTTCACTCCGGAGTTGTATCGGTGCGGGGTCAACATCGCCGGCGTCACGGACATCGACACCTTCATCAAACGACCGGAGGCGCAGACCCGGGCCTCGCGGGTGTGGGCCACGCACGCCATTGGCGACGTCAAGCGGGAGAAGGAACAGCTCGAGGAAGTGTCGCCGCTGAACCACGTGGATCGGATCCAGGCGCCGGTGTTTCTGGCCTACGGCGGGCAGGACGAGCGGGTGCCGATCTCCCAGGGGAAACGGTTGGCCGAGGAGCTGCGGAAGCACGGGAAATCGTTCGAGCTGATGGTCAAGGACGAGGAAGGCCACGGCTTTCTGCGGGAGGAGAACCGGATCGAGTTCTACCGCCGCGTGGACGCCTTTCTGAAGGAACACTTGAAATGAGCAAACGCCGCACGTATTGCGTGGTGCTGGTGACGGCTCCGGATATGCCCACGGCGCGGCGGATCGCGCGGGTGGCCCTGGGATCGAAGTTGGTTGCCTGCGCCAACCTGGTGTCGCGGATCGAGAGCCATTACTGGTGGCAAGGGCGGATCGAGTCCGGCCGGGAGGTCCTGATGCTCCTCAAGACCACCACCCGGGCGCTCCCGGCGTTGCAGCGTCGGATTCTGGCCGAGCACCCGTACGACACGGCCGAGTTCATCGCGCTCCCCATTACGACGGGCTCCCGCCGTTATCTGTCCTGGATCGGGGCGGCGGTGGAGCAAAGTCTTTGACAAGCAAGGGAGAATCACGGGAACATCCGCGCCACTCGTTGATGGACACTCGTTGCATGCATTCAGGCATCCCAGGTGGTGGGAAGGTAGCCGTTCATGACTGGCTGATCGGGGGGTTGGCGGTTTTGCTCTCCGGGTTGGGGATGAGTTGGGCGGACACCGCTCCCACGGTGGCGGCCGGGGATTCCCTGCAGAAGGTCCGGGTCCCGCTGCTGTTTGAGCGGACGACGGGTGAGGGGGTGACGGGGTTCCGGAGTCGGGCGCCGGGTTTCGGGGTTGCGCTTTCGGCGGAACAGGCGGTGCTTTCGTGGCGGCCGGTGGAGGCGAGCCGGGGCGTCGCCCCGGGGAGCGCCCCGGCGGCACCGGCGGTGGTCCGCTGGCGGTGGTTGGGAGCGAATCAGGAAGCAGTGGGCACCGCGGAAGCGGAATTGCCGACCCGGATGAACTACTTCACGGGGGCGGACGTCTCGGAGTGGCGAGCGGGCGTGCCGGCATTTGGCCGGGTGCGGTTTGCGGCGCTGTATCCGTTGGTGGATCTCGTTTACTACGGCAACGATCGAGAGCTGGAGTACGATTTGGTGGTGGCGGCCGGTGGCGATCCCGGGCGCGTCCGATTCTCGGTGGAAGGGGCGGATGCCGTGCGCGTGGATGAGAGCGGGGACCTGGTCTTGAAGGTGGGCGCGGGTGAGATACGCCAGCGGCGCCCCTGGGTCTACCAGGACACTCCCCGAGGCCGGGTGAACATCCGCGGAGACTATGTTGTGGAGTCGGGGCCGACGCCCGTCG
>CAYSPU010000344.1:0-5009 GCA_964432995.1 uncultured Verrucomicrobiota bacterium | reverse complement strand
TTCGTCGATATCCCGACGGGCGACATGAACATGCTGCGCTACGTGGAGTTGATGATCCACGTGGGGTATCCGCAGCGGTATTGCCAGATCATGGGCACGAAGACCGCCCCGCTCGTGGTCGAGGCGGAGAGCGCCTACCGCGACCTGGACGCCACCAGCGCCAACGGCATCGCCTACGTGCGCGACAACCTCTGCTTCCCCATTGCGACCGGGTCGTTCGAGGACGGCATGGGAGCGTAGGGCGCTGGGTTAGTGGATTCAGAAGGGTGCGGCCATCCGCCGCACCCTTTGCTTTATTTCGAAGTGATTCGCTTCATGAACACCAAGGGCGGAGTGCGTCTTCCACTCGTGCTGGCAGCAGTCATCGCGCTTTTCAAAGGGCCCAGTTCGGGACAGGTGGGGTGCCGTCGGTTTCAAGTGAATCCGGAGGTTGTTGGTCACTAGTCCCCCAGGGCGGGCGGTCCGGAGCGCGACCGCCCTGCCAAGTCGTAGCCTTGGCGGAGGCGGCTTGAGCGCAGCCGGGGACGTGTGCGTCCTGCTGCGGGTCGATCCCGCGGCCGCGGGACGCGGTCCGGAAGGGTTGCTTGGCGTGCGGGTGTGGTTGGACAATCGACAGCCCGCAAGGTTGCGGACCGCGGCTCGTCTTGAGCCGCAGGCAAGGGTGTGTGCGTTTTGCTGCGGGTCGAGAAGACCCGCGGTCCCGGCCATACGGTGCTGGACGCCCACCGACAATCTCAGGCTGCACCGGCCGGTTCCTGGAGCGTTTCGCTCCCACCGTGCCGGCGCCGCAGTTGGGTTTGACAGGGGTCTCGTTGGCCGGTGCCTGCGGTGCCTGCGGAGAGGTCGCCCTACCTGACTTGGAAGATGCGATGCGCGTAGGTGCATCTTGGCGCCGCCCCCACTGCAGATGAGCAGCTCACGACGCTGTGGGCGGCCAGCACCGCCTGGCCCAGCCCCGCGGGCATCGGTGATGCCCGCCCACCGATTGGCGTGGGGGCAGTGTCGAGATGTGCCCGATGCGCGTTCGCCAGTTCGCCAGCCAATCCGTGCTTTACAGGGCAGTGAATCGGTCTAGGTTACGCATGGGTGGCCCAGAGCCACAGAACGCAACGATAACCTGGAGGTCTGTATGCCAGCGCGAAAGCTCAAGGAGTTCCTGGACCAGGAGCACGTTCCCTACCTCAGCATCGCCCACGCCCCCGCCTTCACAGCCCAGCAGGTCGCCGAGTGCGCCCATGTGTCGGGTCGGGAGATGGCCAAGACCGTGATCCTCAAGGTGGAAGGTCGAATGGCGATGGCGGTGCTGCCAGCCAACCGGAAGGTCCTGCTGTCGGACGTGCGCCGGGAGTTGGGCACCGAGGAAGTCCAGTTTGCCACCGAAGAGGAGTTCCGGTTGGCCTTTCCCGACTGCGAGATTGGGGCCATGCCGCCGTTTGGGAATCTGTACGGGATGGAGGTCTACGTGACCCCCGGTTTGGCGGCGGACGAACGCATCGCCTTCAACGCCGGGACGCATACCGAGGTGTTCCAGATGGCCTACCGCGACTTCGAGCGGTTGGTGCACCCGCGCGTGCTGTCGTTTTCGACGTGAGCGCGATCGCCCCGTGACGACACTCCGGCTCTTCGACGCCCACAATCATCTGCAGGACGACCGCTTCGGTGGCGGCCAGGAGGCGCTCCTGGGGGCCTGCCGGCGCACGGGCGTCGAATCCATGGTGGTCAACGGGTCGGGTGGCGAGGATTGGGCGGCGGTGGCCTCGCTGGCGCGCGCTCACCCGGGTTTGGTGATTCCCTCATTTGGCGTGCATCCGTGGTATGTCCACGAGCAGGCGGCGGATTGGCAGACGCGCCTGCGGAACGCCCTGGACGAGCTGCCGTTGGCCGTGGGGGAGATCGGGTTGGATCGCTGGAAGCCGGGGCTGCCCTACGAAGGGCAGGAGGAGGCATTCGTTTTTCAGTTGCGGCTCGCCGCCGAGCGTCAGCGCCCGGTGAGCATTCATTGTCTGCGGGCCTGGGGGCGGCTGGCGGAGTTGCTGCGCGCCCATCCGCGACCCGACTGCGGCTTCCTGCTGCACTCCTATGGTGGGCCCAAGGAGATGGTCGAACCGTTGGCCGAGTTGGGAGCGTATTTTTCTTTGCCCGGCAGTTTCGCCCTGGCGCGCAAGGAACGCCAGCGAGAGACCTTCCGCCGGGTGCCACGGGAGCGCTTATTGCTGGAGACGGACGCTCCGGACCAGAGATTGCCGAGCCCCGAGGAGGCGGGGCCGGCCTTTCGCGAGGCGGTGGAGAGACGGGACCTCCCGGAGTTGCGCGATCCGGTCAGCGGGCGGTTGCTGAACCACCCGGCGTCTCTCCTCGGGGTTTACCTTTTTGCGGCCGCGTGGTTCGAGGAACGGGTGGAGAGCCTGGCGGTTCAGGTGGAGGCGAACTTCCGGAGGTTGTTCGGGAGATGTTGCGGGAGTTGACGCACCTGCAGTAAAAGGGGGGGCACCAATATGGCGATCGACTCCACAGCCCCGCTGCATCCGCGGTTGCAGCGTGGCGAGCGAGTGGCTGGGTTGTTTGTGGGCTTGGCCTTGTTGCTGATGCTGGCCGCGTTTGTCGGCTATGTCCTGCATCGGGGCATCCGCCAAGGTTGGTTCCGCCAACGGATTCCGTACTACATCTACCTGGCGGATGCGACCGGACTGAAGGTGGGCGACACGGTGAAGATGATGGGCCTCGACATCGGGCGGATTGTGGAGGTGAAGCCGATGCCCCCGGACTACTGGTTCATGACGAACCGCTACAACGTCTTCGTCCGGTTCGAGGTGGTGGAACCCAACTACGGCTACATCTGGACCGATTCCTTCGCGAAGGTGAACCCGGTGGATCTGCTGGGGAACCGGCAGATCGAGGTGATGCAAGGGGTGGTGGGGGATGTGACGGTGACCAATCGGGCTGACGGCAGGGGGGTGCAGGTCTTGAGCGAGAAGGTGTCCGGCCAATACGTCGACCTCACCCCGGAGACCAAGGGGGTGTGGCTGTCCACGGAGGAAGCGGCGGCCGTCAGCGAGCGCGTCAACCAGGTCGTGAAGGCCGTCGAAACCGCGCTTCCCGCGCTGACCAACCAGCTCACGGCCGTGTTTGCCGGCACCCTCGAGGTGCTCTCGAACCTCAACACCCTCTCCCGCAGCGCGCAACCCGCCGCCGCCAACCTGGCCGAGATCACCGGCCAATTGCGGGATCCTGAGGGCTCGCTCGGGCGCTGGCTGTTCTCGACGAACGTCGAGCCTCGCCTGCAAGGCACGCTGGCCGCGGCGCAGCAGACGCTGACCAGTCTGGAGACCGACCTCGACACGCTCGTGGCCAAGCTGGGTCCGGCACTCGACAACCTTGCCGGCATTACGAGCAACCTCAACGTCCAAGTGCAGGCGAACACCAACCTCGTCTCCGAGATCGCCAAGTCCGTCCGCGAGACGGACTACTTCATTCAAGGGTTGCGGCGGCACTGGTTCCTCCGCGGGGCGTTCAAGAAGATGACCAACGCGCCGCCGCGGTGAGGGCCCCGATGGTCTACGCGCACACCAAAGCAGAAGCGGCAATGCTGCGTCCAGAGGTCGCACAGCCCAGTCGCCGCTGCCTGCCAAGGAGGCGGATGTGTCGTCAAGGTTCGAAACGGATCGCGACCCGTCTCGGGTCGCAGCGGCTGCGAGGGGTGGGAAGGCAGTGGAGGTTCGAGGGCGCGGCCGGCACGTGGGGCCGCTGGCCGCCGGGACGGTGGGGGGGGCGGAGGGCCGCCGCCCCGTGTGGGACGGTGCGGATCGCACCAGCCGGCCGCCGGTCGCTTTCCGTAGTGCAACCTTTTGTCGTATATACGACAAAAGGTTGCACACGGCGCCGATGGTTTGTAGGAGGGCGCCGGCCACTGGAACGCCGGCATGGGGTCCCGGGCCCCAGGCTCCCAGTTCTGGACCGCGGACTCCGCACCGAGAAGCCCGGCGTTGGGGCATCGATCATTCCATGACACCAGACGAAGCCAAAAAGCGCCACGAACAACTGGCGGCCGAGATTCGCGCGCACGATCACGCCTATTACGTTCTGGCGAAGCCGCGGATCGGCGACGCCGAGTATGATCGTTTGTACCGCGAGTTGCTCGATCTGGAGCGCGCGTTTCCGAGCCTGCAGACACCGGACTCGCCCAGCGCGCGCGTGGGGGGACAGCCCCTGGACGGGTTCCGACCCGTGCAACACGCCGTTCCCATGATGAGCCTGGACAACACCTACTCCGAGGAGGAGGTGCGGGAGTTCGTGCGCCGTGTCGAGAAGCTCCTGCCCGGGGAGGCGTTGACCTGGCTCGTGGAACCGAAGGTGGACGGCGTGGCCGTCAGCCTGCGGTATGAACAGGGCCGGCTCACGGTGGGCGCCACACGCGGGGACGGCACGACCGGCGACGACATCACCGCCAACCTCCGCACCATCCGCGGTCTGCCTGTCCGGCTGGCTGCGGTGCCCGCCGCCGGACCGGGGACCGCGGCCGGCGCGCCATTCGCGGGCACAGCCGAAGAGGTGTCGGCACCGGTCGGCGTCCCGGCGGCGGTCGAGGTGCGCGGCGAAGTCTATTTTTCGAAATCAGGGTTCGCGCGGTGGAACGCCGAACGCGAGTCGGCCGGCGAAGAGCCGTTCGCGAATCCGCGGAATGCCGCGGCGGGTTCGCTCAAGCAACTGGACTCGCGCGTTGTTGCCCGGCGTCCGCTGGGCATCCGGCTCTATGGTCTCGGGGAGCTGAGCGGTCCGGTTCCGGCGACCCAGTTTGAGGCGCTGGCCTGGCTGGGGGCGTGGGGCTTTCCGACACCGGAGCGGATCTGGCGCTGTCACTCCGTCGGGGAGTTGCTCGAGGCCATTCACGAACTGGATCGGGTCCGGCGTGATTTCGACTACGGGACGGACGGTGCCGTGATCAAATTGGATGCCATGGCGCTGCGGGAGCGGGCGGGCTTGAAGGGCTGAAGGGCTGAGGGCTGAAGGCT
>CAYSPU010000343.1:0-5047 GCA_964432995.1 uncultured Verrucomicrobiota bacterium | reverse complement strand
CCCTCACCCCGGCCCTCTCCCCCGGGGAGAGGGCGCTGCCGACGACCACCCGCCGCGACGCGGGAGATCTGCGGCCGGTCGCCAGCACGCAGCGCCCGCCGCACGCCATGTTGCGGGAGCATTCGGCGAATCCCAAGAAGCGCCGAACGGCTACCCTCTCCCGTCGGACGGGAGAGGGCCGGGGTGAGGGCGCGAGTGAGATGCATCGCGTTCCGCGCGTGCGCAACATCCTTACTTCTTGAGTTCCTTGGCCCAGGAATCCCGCAGGCCGATGACCCGGTTGAACACCAGCCGTCCGGGATGCGTCGGATTCTCCTGATCCGCGGAATCCACGCAGAAGTAGCCCAGTCGCTCGAACTGGAAGCGGTCCCGGGTGCTTGCGGTTGCCAGGCCCGGCTCGAGCTTGCAGCCGGTCAATGTCTGCAGCGAGTTCGGGTTCAGGAACGATTTGAAATCGCGCCCCTCGGCATCGGCGTCCGGACGTTCGACCGTGAACAGCCGGTCATAAAGGCGAACCTCGGCGTCGACGGCGTGGGCCGCGGAGACCCAATGGATGGTTCCCTTGACCTTGCGATTGGCGGTGGGCCCGCCCGCGCGCGAATCGGGATCGATCATGCCGTGGACTTCGGCCACGTTGCCCGCGGCATCGTGGATGACGTCCACGCAGCGCAGGATGTAGGCGTAGCGGAGGCGGACCTCGCCGCCCGGTTGCAGCCGGAAGTACTTCGGCGGGGGCTTCTCCGTGAAGTCGTCCTGGTCGATGTAGAGCACGCGCGAGAAGGGGATCTTGCGGCTGCCGGCGGACGGGTCTTCGGGGTTGTTGACGGCCTCGACTTCTTCGACCTGGTTCTCCGGGTAATTCTGCAGGACCACCTTGAGGGGGCGCAGCACGCCCATGGCGCGGCGCGCGCTGCGGTTGAGGACCTCGCGGATGGTGAACTCGAGCAGCGCCATGTCGGTGAGGCCGTCGTATTTGGTCACGCCGATCCGCTGGCAGAACTGGCGGATGGCGGCGGCGGGAACGCCGCGCCGGCGGAGTCCGGCGATGGTGGGCATGCGGGGATCGTCCCAGCCGCTGACGGCTCCTTCCTGGACCAGTTGGAGGAGCTTGCGCTTGCTCATCACGGTGTAGCCGAGGTTCAGGCGGGCGAACTCGTATTGGTGCGGGCGCGGCTGCGGGACCGGCAACTGCTCCAGAATCCAGTCGTAGAGAGGACGGTGCACCTCGAATTCGAGTGTGCAGATCGAGTGCGAGATCCCTTCCACACTGTCGCTGAGACAGTGGGCGAAGTCGTACATCGGGTAGACGCACCAGCGGTTGCCGGTGTGATGGTGCTCGGCGTGCCGGATCCGATACAGCACCGGGTCCCGCATCCAGATGTTCGGCGAGGTCATGTCGATCTTCGCCCGGAGCGTGCGGGTGCCATCGGGGAACTCGCCGGCGCGCATCCGGCGGAAGAGGTCGAGGTTCTCCTCGGGCGACCGGTCGCGGAAGGGGCTCTCCTTGCCGGGGCGATCGGGCGCGCCGCGGTGTTCGTCCACTTCCCCCGGGGTCAGGTCGCAGACATACGCCTTGCCCGCCTGGATCAGTTGCTCGGCGTAGTGGTAGAGCTGGTCGAAGTAGTCCGAGGCGTAGAACGGCTCGAGCAACTGCCCGGAGTCGCTGGCCGCCAACGCTCCCTGGCCGCTGGTGTCGCCCGCCCGCTTGAGCGTCAGCACGTGGTCGGCCCAACCCTCGATCACCCAGCGCACATCGCGTTCGATCGACTCGACATACTCGACCTCTTCCTTGGTCGGGTTCGTGTCATCCATCCGCAGGTTGCAGACGCCGTCGAATTCGCGGGCGATGCCGAAGTTCAGGCAGATGGACTTGGCGTGGCCGATGTGCAGATAGCCGTTGGGCTCGGGCGGAAAGCGGGTGACGATCTTCGCGTAGGTCCCGCGTTGCACGTGCTCCAGGACCAGGTCCCGAATAAAGTCCTGCGGCGCGGCGCCCCCAGGTTTGGCGGTGGTTTCAGGTGTCGTCATGCTCGGTCAGCGGTCAGGCGGCGGGAGTGTAGGCACCTCGGCGGCAGCCCTGCAAGCTTCCGGGGAACGGCTTCCGGGGAACGGAGGACGGACGACCGACGGCAGCGCTCGGTGACGGTGCTTCGGGCCGCGTGCAACGCGGCGCTCCGGAAGCCTGGCTGCGTTGGAGGGCTTCCGGGCGATGCCCTCCAGATTCGGGACCGCGGCTCCTCTGGAGCCAGCCAAGGTGCGCGCGTTCTCTGCTGCGGGTCGAGAAGACCCGCGGTCCCGAAAGGGCTGGTTGGCGCGCGGGGGTGGTTGGGTAATCGACAGCCCGCCAGATTCGGGGCCGCGGCGGCCCTGCGGGAGTCCCTGAATCCTGAGACGCCGAATTCAGAACTTGATCTGTCAACAACGTGTTTTGAGCTTCAAGGACTCTAGCGGGGTATCTGCCCGTCGGGATCGGGAACGGACTCGAGGTGCTCGTAGAGGATGCGGCGGACTTCCTCGATGGTGGCCGGCAGGTCCAGACACGAGTGGCGCCCCCGAACCACCAGTTCGGACTCGACGTAGTCCACATGGGCACTCGAGTAGGCGACGAGCCCGTCCTTGCCGCGGTGCGGGTCGCCATTCCCCCGCATGGCGACAATTGAATGCCCTTTCACGCTGGGGGCGAGCGGGATGTCCGCGAGCGCCAGCATCCAGGGGTTCCGGGGCGACATGCTGTCGATGCTCGTGGGCGAGTATGCGCGCAGCTTCCGGGGAATGTCGGCCTGACTCTCGAGCGGCGCCTGTTCCCGGCGGAGGTCCAGGACGGAGTTGGGGAGGCGGACCAGCCAGCGGGCCAGTTTCCGCGCGAGGTTGTTGGCCCGGTAGCTGCCGCGGTGCGGGGTGCTGATGAACACCACGCGTTGGACGAACGGCAGGGCCGTGAAGAAGACGTAACGGCGGATCTCGGCTTGGCGCGGTTCGTCCAGGCCGAGATCCTCGAGGCGGTTGGTGCTGAACGCCCGCCAGAGCCGGTCGCCAGTGTCGGTCGCTGTCAGCTTGGTCAGCAGCCCGCCCTGGCTGTGGCCGATGACGATCATCTGGCGCAAGGCGGGGTCGCGCCCCTCCGGATCGAGTTCCCGCACCTTGTCGACGAGGGCTTCGCGGAGGCGAACGGCGGAGTAACTGACCGGGTTGCCGGTGTTGTAGATGCAGGTCCAGAACTGGTAACGCTGGCGCAGCAGAAAATCGGCGCCCAGCGTGTTGACCATCTCCGCCCACTTGACCGGCGAACTGAACGTGCCATGAACGAACACCACCGGGATCCGACCTGGCCGGTAGGGCTCGCCTAGGTGCACGCCACTTGGAATCCGCTCCCGTGGCGAGAGGAATTGGAGCCGGCCGACCCGCCAGATGAACTCCTGGTTGAGCGCATACGCCAGGTGAACGGTGGTGTCGATTTCCAGCGGAACCGTCCGGTCGCCCACGGTGACCCCGGTCGTTTCGTAGGGGGAATGCACTTCGAGCGATCCGCGAACGAGACCGCGGCCCAGATCACGAAGAGTCCCTCGAACCCGCAGAAAGACGGTCAGAGGAGTGGTCTGGAAGAGGGCTTTCTCGCCGGCAGGACGTCCCACCGCCACCAGCGGCGTGCCGAGCCCCGGCTGCCGGTTGCGCACGGAGAAACCGCGCACGGTGAATTGGTCGGCCAGCAGCAGACGATGCCAATGGGTGCGGTCCCAAGGCGGCGGCGGTTCGATCACCTCGAGATCGATCTGCCCGACCGGGAGGCGACGCCGCCCCCCACCGACCGCGACTCGTGCCGGATCGTCATCCCAGCCGGCCAGTGCCCTTCCCAAACCGCAGGAGTAAAGATCCGAGGCGATCCGGAATCGAGGGTCGAAAGCGTCCGGCACCGGTTCGGCGGCTTCCCCCAGCAGGAAGAGGTAGGCATA
The DNA here is from genome assembly GCA_964432995.1 of uncultured Verrucomicrobiota bacterium. GTDB lineage: Bacteria > Verrucomicrobiota > Verrucomicrobiia > Limisphaerales > JAHDYP01 > CAYSPU01. The sequence goes on along the minus strand of CAYSPU010000343.1, from coordinate 1,097 downwards.
CACCGCCGCCGCCAGATGGTAGTCCCGAGCCTCCAGTGAGCGGGGTGGAGGCGGGTGTCGGAGCGCTCGTTCCCCGGCCAGGTAACTGAGTTCCGCCAAGGCAAACAGCAGGCTCCGTTCCGTGTGTTCTTCCGCCTTGCGATGCAGCGATCGAAGGGCCGCCGCCGGTTCCTCGGCGAAGACCGATTCCTGATCGAACCGTCGCAGGACGATCTGCGTCTCGCGGCTGGGGCGCGAGGCGCTGACGGCGTTGGCGTGGATCTGCCGGTAGGTCTGGCGGACGGAGGCGCGTTCGGTGCCGATGGGGGATCGGCAGGCGGAAAGCAGAACCGCCAGAAGCGCGATCCACCACGCGCCTCTCGGCCGAAGCAGGCGCCGAACCTCCGAGCATCGGAACAAGCCTGCGGGCGCTATGGATGTCCGTCTCCCCAGTACCATGTGATCCTGGCCCCGCATTCAACCGGAAGCCGACGCTGGATTCACCAAAAAACAGAGAGACAACGGGGGTCGGGAGTGAACCCGAACCCGGGCATCTTCTCTCCGCACCCATCCCGTTCCTTTGTTTCGCATCGCCAGCGGGGTTCGGCTCTGGTGGGTTCGGCAGCGCGTCCGGCGTGTGCGGCTGCTGCCCGCCGGGACGTCGGGCGGTCCGGCGGAGCGCGACCGGTCCCTCGGTCGCAGCAGCAACGAGCGGGCGCGAGGCAGCCGGAGGTTCGGAAGCGCTTCCGTCCTCCCATCACGCCGCCAGTGCCGGACGGCGGGCGGTCCGGCCGCAGAAACTCACCCACGTCAGGAAGCGCCCCCTGCAATCGCAACGCTGCTCCGCTGCGGCGCTCCCTGCGCCCGAGCCGGGCGCAGCCCCCTGTCGGACCGTGGGTCTTCTCAATCCTCAACAGAAGGCCGCGAAGAATCGCAAAGAGACATTGGCCGCGAAAAGCAGAAGGCACAAAAGGAATACGGGGGGAGACATGCCTTTGCGGTTCTCTGCGAGCTTCTGTTCAATCCGGACCGACGCGTGCGCCAGATTCTCCTCGCTGTTTACGAATACAAAGGGACGGGTCTTTAATCAGTTAGCGGGGGTTCGGCTCTGGTGGGTT
>CAYSPU010000342.1:0-5051 GCA_964432995.1 uncultured Verrucomicrobiota bacterium | reverse complement strand
CGAGGACGGGTCTCTCCTCGAACGCCCTGAGATCGCGCTGATAGATCCCCATCGGGCGGGAGAGGGTGAAGATCGGGCTCAGACTCTGGTAGACGAGGTAGCCATCGATTTCCTCAAGCGCCACTCGGTTCGTCACGGGCGCGAACTCCTGCCACTGGCCGCCCTGGTTCCGGACGGCGATTTCAAAGCGGACGTGACCTCCGGCATTCGCGCGCAGCAACGACGCCCAGGACTGGAGCGGGATCCGCACGGCCGCGGATTTCCCCAGGATTTCCACCGTCGAACCCGCTGGTCCGGAGAGGCGCACGCGATATCGTGTGCCGGCTTCTTCGATCACGAAGTTCAACGGCGCGATGTTGGGCGGCATCACCAGGTCCGCGTAGTCCGGGGACAACCGCGGCGGGCGGGGGGCGCGGGTGCCCGACGGATCGGCGGCGGGCGCCGGACCGCCGCGCACCGCCAGTCCCAGGCAGCCTGCGGCGAGGAGGATGGCCAGCGTGCGGGCGCATCTGGAAGCGGGGACGCGACGCGCTGGATTCAGATTCGAACTCATCGTGAATGGGTGCTGAACTTCGGTGGCAGGCTGCCGAACGTCGCTCCGAAGAGCTGATAGAACCAAAACGTATCGCCATACTCGCGGGCCAGGCGCATTTCCAGGCCGGTCACCCGCCCCCTGTTCTGGGCGAGAAGCTCCTGGAATTGCCGGTGGCGCCGGACCGTCTCCGCGCTCGCCCGGCGGCCGGCAATCTCCGTCCGGTCCTCCCCATTCGTGGTCAGGAAGGCGAGCGCCGCCTCCTCGAGATGCCGCGGTGTCTCCCAGACCCCGAATGCGTCCAGGGCGGCCAGCTCCCGAACCAGCGCATCCAACTGGCCGGTCAGAAGGTAGTGGGCCATCAGATACTCGAAGGCCATGCGGTTCCGGCGGTTGCTCCGCAGGAGTTGCCGCAGCAGGAATTCCGCGGACACCCCGCTCGCCGCGTAGTCGCTGTTCACGAGCAGTGGGCGGATCCGGGCGATATCCGTTTCGCCGGCCAAACTCGGATCGCGATCGAGCGCCTGAAGGCGGCGCTCGGCCACTTGCCGATGGAACGGGACTTGGCGCAGCCGGTTGAGAAACACCCGCGCGGCCCGTGGCCGGTCTTGGAGCACATGGATCCGGGCCAATTGCCAGAGCAGGGCAGGGCGCTCGCCTTCGAGTTCGAGGGCCTCATGCGCGAAATGCTCGGCCAGGCCAACCTGCCCCAACTCGAGCAGCGTGGCACTCAGTGACCGGCATACGCCCGGCCCCTCGCGCATCGATGGCAGCAAATCCGCCCCCTTCCATTGGGGGAACGCGAACAAGTCCTGGGTCAGCCGGTCGCTGTGGTACAACGCCTGGTGGATCCGCAACCGCGTGGCGGCGTCCGGCCGAACCCGCAGCCGGCTTGCGGCTTCCAGAGCCTTCTCCCAGCGTCCGTGTTCGGCGTGCCAATCGACCTGGATCGACGTCTTGCGGTGGCCTTCGAACGTCAGGAGCAGCACGCCTGCCGCCACCGCCAGGGCTGCCAGCCGCCATCCCCAACCCGGTCCGGGCATCCATCCGCCACCTGCCGGGCGCGAGGTTGAGGCCACCCCGCAAACCAGGGGGGCTTCGGACCACGCCCACGAAAGCCAGATGGCGAGCAGGGGGACTACGTGCAGCAGGAGAACACAGACAACCATCGGCCAGCCCTTCCCCCAATGGGGAACGAAGTCGGCGAACGATGCCCCAGGCCGGACGACGACGCCCCCGAGAACGACGACAACAGCGAGCCCACACACCAAGGCGCTCGTCAGACCTCCGGCGGAGCTGCCACTTGAACCGCTGGGTAGGGCGACCTCTCCGAGGGCGCCGCAAACCACAGTCTCCGAACCACTTGTTTCCGGCGCGCTGCGGAGAGCGCGCCCTACCTTCCACGGGTTCATGGCACCAACGCGCGTCCAAACTCTGGAGGTCCGGCCTTTCCATGAACCGGCGTGTGAGTCTGGACCCCTCGCGCCGGCCCTCTCCCCGTCCGAAGGAGAGAGGGTGTCCCGCGACTGCGGGGCGGGTGAGGGGGATTCACCCGGGCGCGTGGTGTGCAGGCGTGCCGGACCGTTGGATGTTACTGCTTCATAAAGACTTCCATAGGCTACAAAACAGGCGCCGGCTGCCGGACCAGCGACGTAGAACAGGCACGCCGTGAACAGCCAGAACGCCACCCCGCGCAGGCCGGTATGGTTCGGACGCCAGGTTTGCCACGCCACCAGGCCCCAGATGGGAAGCAGTATGCCAAGGCCGATCGATAGCACCGGAGAATCGTATCGGCCCGCCAGGACCAGCAGGAGCAAGCCTGGCACCCAAACAAGCCATGAGGCGTGCTTCCTTGCTCGCCCCAGCAGCCGGCCCAAACCGGCCGATACCAGCCCGCTCAACACGGTGGCGGCGAATGCGCCCCGAATCGCGTGGTAGTCCAACTGCGCCAACCCGGCGGCGGCATAGTCCAACAAGCCACCCGGCCGGTTCCAGCAATCGCCAAAGAAATCCGCGCGGAAGAGGAATGCCGGTGCGGACTCGTGGTATCGCAACGGTGGCTCGACCCGGAGCCACAGGTACAACCACACCAGAACCAGCAACAGCACCGGCACCGCAATCGCCTCCACCCAACGCCCGCCCGAAGTCGCAGCGGCGCCCGCAGGCGGCGGCACGGCCTTGGCTGATGTTGCCTCTTTGGCCGCCGCCGGCCGCGTTGGGGATGCTGCCCGGTGGTGTTTGCGGCGACCCATGATGGGGGAGAGTCTACTGCGCCGCCACGGCCCGGTAGAATCGACGCGAGGCGCCCAAGCCCTCGGTGTCCAACCAGTCGGCTGAGCCGCTCGTGAGCGTGACCGCGCCGTTGGTTCGCCAGGCGTGACCGGGCTCGAGGCTGTCCGCCACCAGGATGTGGTAGGCGGCTCCCGGCGTGCCGGTGACGGTGACCCTGACGTAGGTCTCGCCGAGCAACTCCATGACCCCGCCGGTCAACCGCAGCGCCTCGTTGTAGCACTCGCGGACACCCGTCACCGTCAGGCTGGTGGTCCCGGCGCTGGTGCTGCAGTCCGCCTTGCCCACGAATGGAAAGGTGCCGCCAACATCGGCCGGCGGCAGCAGCGTGTAGCTCACCGTGCGCGGGTTGCCATCGGCAAACACCCAGCGCACCCGGTGTGGGTTCGTCTTGATGCTGCCCCCGGCGCTGATCTGGCTGACCGCCCAATCCGCCGGGGGCTGGTCCTCGACCGCGTAGGCGAATGTTCCCTCGGGCGGAATCACCTGGATGCTTGCGGTGAAGGCGACCCCGTTGGTGAACTTGGACGGCATCGAACAGACCGCCGACGCCTGCTGTACCACAGTGAGGGCCGCGGTGGCGCTGTTGGTCCCGACCGCGTTGGAGACGACCACGACGTAATCTCCGGAGTCGGAGGCCTGGACGCTGGCAAGGGTGAGGGTGCTGCCCGTCGCACCACTGATGTTGGTCCCCGACCGTCGCCACTGATAGGCGAGAGGCGGGGCGCCAACGGCGTTGGCGGTGAACACGACCGTCGACCCGGCGTTGGTGGTCAGGGTGGCCGGGTAGATGCCGACCTCCGGGGCCTCCACCGCGAGGGCCAACAACTCGCTCGCGGACAGTGCCCGGTTGTAGACCCGGAGTTCGTCCAGTTTGCCAGCGAAGGCGGAGGGGTAGCCGGCATAATCCAGCGCGCCAATAGCCCCGTTGGCCGTGGAAGTGCCGATGGTGGTGCCGTTGCCCATGGCGTCGTACTGCGACGCCTGGAGAACACCGTTCACGTAGAAGAAGAACTGCCCGTTGTCGAAGCCCACCAACTTGAGGGCGACGTGGCTCCACTGCTGCGAGGGGACCACGTTCGTATAGGACATCTTCCAGAAGCGCCAGTTGGGGAGCGCCCAAACCCCGTTGCCAATGTACGCATACAGGCCTCCGTTCCGCACGCCTAACACCACCCCGTACACCGTCGTCCCCGTCCACGTGTCACTCCGGAAGATCGTGAGATCGCTCGCGGACGGGTCGGGGCACACCCACGCAGTGACGGTGAGCGGGAAGTTCGGTTTCACCTGGTTGCCGATGCTGATGTAGTCGTCCGCACCGTCAAACTGGTAAGCCATGTCGGGTCTTCCGTAGCGGTCTTCGGTCAGGGTGGGCCCCACCACGGTTCCGTGGCGTCCGTTGGGACCGGCGTCGATCGCGTTGCCGTCGAACGGATAGAAGACCAGCAACCCCTCGTCCAGCGGCGCCGCCCCCACTCGGAAGCCCGCCGCAAAAAGGACCGCCGCCGCCACCAGCCACGTCACTCCCCATCGAGCACCGGCACGGAACGGCATCCAACGTTCTGTTCTCATATGGGTTTCCTCGAAATCGCAATGCGGTCCGGTTCCGCGGACGTCCTGGTCGGTTCCAACGGCAACCAAAATAGCGACCGACAGCCACCCCAGCAAGAGCGAAGCCCGCCGTGCTTTTGTTGCTGCGCCATCCGGGGAATTTCTATAAACGTCTGGGCAGGCTGTAATCGACCGTTACCCGGTTTGCGGATATTGCTTTGTCGGCTCGCATCGGAAACCCATTGCCGGCTGAAGAGACACGCGCGGGGACGCGCGGCGCGGCACACCGGTCGGGCTCGACCCCGGACGCACATGGAGAGCATCATGAATCGACAATACTATGCAACGGTGGCCGCGGCGGCATTGACCGCAGTGCTCCTGAACATCCCCGGCGCCCAGGCGCAACAGCGGCGGTTCGCCGAACTCGTCGGCCCGGGCGAAGTCGGTCCCGTGCCCGCTCCCGCTCTGCTTCAGGTGCCGTATATCACCTGGGGTGGCGACATCGCCACGTTCCACGCGAACGGCGGCCTCACCACCAAGTCCGGTTCCCTGTTTCAGAAGCAGGGGCTCAACCTCCGGCTGGTGCCGGGCGATGACTTCATCCAGCAAGTGCGCGATTACCGCGCGGGCAAAAGCCCCTTCCTGCGCGGCACCTTCCACATGATCGGCCTGGCCTCCG
>CAYSPU010000341.1:0-5108 GCA_964432995.1 uncultured Verrucomicrobiota bacterium | reverse complement strand
ACGTCCAGACGGGTACCTTCATCGAGATCGACCCGGCCTGGCCCGGCGTGCTTTTCAACACCACCTGCCTCGTGGGTCCGGAGGGCGTGCTTGCGAAGTACCGGAAGGTGAACCCGTGGATCCCTTGGGAGGTGCACGCCAGTCCCCACGACGTGCCCGGCTACGACGCCGAGATGTTCCCGGTCGCGCGCACGGAAATCGGCAACCTGGGCTGCGCCATCTGCTACGACTGGCTCTTCCCCGAGGCCATCCGGCAGCTCACGTTCAACGGGGCTGAAGTGTTGATCCGTGTTTCCGCCTACATGGATCCTTGGGGCGCAACGCCGCCGATGGACTGGTGGACCGTAGTGAACCGCTGCCGCGCCCTTGAGAACCTGGCCTACGTGGTCGCCGCAAACCAGGGCGCCAGCCTGGCCCACTACGGCCCCTTCTCCTGGCCCGGCGGCAGCATGATCGTGGACTACGACGGACGCATCCTGGCCCAGGCCGATCCCGGGCCGGGCGAGAAGGTCGTCGTGGCGGAGATCGACGTGGGCGCGTTGCGTGAGGCGCGCCGGAACCGGCTTGGTCACAACCCGATCGCCCACCTGCGCCGCGAGGCTTACGCCGGTGCGAAGCGCGGCTATCCCCAGGCCGGCTTTGTCGCCGCCAAGGAACCGCGAGCCAACCGCACGGTCGAAGAGAACGAGGCCAGCATCCGGAAAGTGATCGACGCTGGTGCTGCCAGTCGACCGTGACGAAGCACGATCTGCACGATGAGCGAAGCCTTCCTTCCCAAGAGGTCGATTGATTCCTCGCCTGCGGGAAACCCGTCCTGGACGGTGAACCAGAACAGACCGATTCCCCAGGGATTGGGCTAGCCCCAGGATGTGGAGTCTCCACATTGGCGGGTTGAACAAGGTTGAACAAGGAGGACTTGACAGTGTGGCCACATGTGGCTACATTGCCGCCGTGAAGAGGAAGACCTTTCGCTACCCGCCCGCAAAAGCGGACAAGATGGTGCTCAAGGACTCCGCCACGCTCGAGGAACCGGAGCTCGTGGTCAACGTCCGTGCCGCGAAGGACCAGCTCTCCAGCCTGCTCGAGGCTGCGGCGCGGGGAGACGAAGTGGTGATCACCAGCGATGGGCGGCCCAAGGCGAAGCTCGTCGCTATTCAGGCCCGGCGGCGTCCGTTTCGCATGCACTGGTCGTGGCTGCGGGCCCAGCGGTTGTCAGGCGGGCCACGCGCCGAGGAACTGGTGCGCGCAGATCGCGATGGGCGTTCGTAGTCCGGAACACACGCGTTGGAAACACCCAGGAGGCTTGTGGGATCATGTATTGGGACACTTCAGTTCTCGTGAAGCTGTTCGTGCGGGAACCGGACAGCGAATTCTACGGCAGGCTGGCGGACGGGCGGACTCTCTGCTCGTCCGTTCTGGCCTACACGGAGCTGTGGTCAGCATTATTGGCCAAGGAACGAGGCGGCGGTCTCCGTGCTGAGCAAAGGCAACAGATCTGGAGCATGTTTGAGCAGTACGTTGCCGAGGAAGTCATCGACCTGCTGCCGATGGGCCCGGCGATCTTCCGGCGGGCCAACCACCTCCTGCAGCGCTGTCATCCGCAGATTCCGCTACGCTCACTCGACGCCCTGCATCTCGCTTGCGCGGACCAGGCGCAGGACTGGCCGCTCGTCACCCACGACCAGCGGATGCGCGAAGCCGCCCAGGTGATCGGGTATCCCCTGTCACCGCTGCCCGACTGACGCCGGCGAGGGAGGGGGAGGAGAGTGGAGAGCGAAGAGAGGAGAGAGGGGCGGACCTTGAACCGTGAACTTCTCCTCGCTCCCCTCTCTGGCTTGGGGACTGGCCGTCTCGGTGTGCGGGCACGGCCTCTGCGGCGCCCCGAGGAAGTCGACCAGGGCCGGGCCGTTGACGACCCGGTGGTCGCGGAAGAGGAAGTGCCAGATCTCGTAGGGCCAGACCTGGCGTCCGATCCGGTAATACCAGCGCATCGCCGCGCGCAGGCCCGGATCGGGATGGGCCAGGACCCGCCACAAGGATCGCGGGCGCAACTGCACCACTGCCTCGATGAGCTTCACCCAGAAGAGCACCCGCCACGCCGGCATCCGGCGCGTGGCCAGCACCTGGTGTTTGTAGTCCCACCGGCCCAGGTCGGTTTGGATGACTCGCCGTCCCGCTTCCATCTGGTAATAGGGTGTCCAACGATGCGGCGTGGCGTAGAGCGACTGGATCTGGTCCGGGTCGTAGGACACGATCTGCCGGAGCATGCGCCAGCAGTTGCGGTCGGTTTCCTCCTCGAACCCCATCACGAAGGCGGCCATGGCGAGAATGCCGTTCTGCCGCAGGAGACGGATCGCTTCCCGGTCGGTTTCCCGGCGGCTGTCTTTCCGGATCCTGGCCAGCGTTGCGGCATCCGTGCTCTCCATCCCGAGAAGGAACCGCGCCACGCCCGCCTTCCGGTAGAGCGGGAGGATGTCGGCGTCGCGAACGATGTCGTCCGCGCGCGTGGACCCCACCAGGATGAGCGGCACCTTCTCCGCGACCAGCGCCTCGAGAAACGCCTGCCACGCCGGGCGCGACGCCGTTGGGTTCTCGTCCGCGAAGTTGACCACCTCGACTCCGTGCTCGCGGTGGAGCCAGGCGAGTTCCCGGGCAAACCGGACGGGATCGCGGTGGCGCCAGCGGGTCCAGAAGGCGCGCTGCCCGCAGTAGTGGCATCGGTGCGGGCAGCCGCGCGAGAATTGCACCACGACGGCGCGCCGGTTTCCCCAGTAGCTGTAGCGCGCGGGGTCGATGAGCTCCCAGCCCACGCGACAGGCATCGAGATCCTCAATCACGGGTGCTGGCGGCGTCGAGTGCGCCGCCCCGCCCGGCGCCTGATTGCACAACGGCTTTCCGCCCGGCACCCCGGCCGCTTCCCGGCGAAACGCGATCCCGCGAATACCGTCCAGGGGCGCGCCCGCCTCGAGCGCGCCGATCAGGTCCACGACGGTTCGTTCCCCTTCGCCGCGCACGACCACGTCGATTTGCGGTTCGGCGGTCAGGATCTCCCGCCAGTGAAACGTCGGGAAGACACCGCCGTAGACAATCCACGCCCGAGGCCAGGCCGCCCGGACAGCGCGGGTGATCTCCATCGCGGCGGGATGCCCGGAGGTGGAACCCGAATGCCCCACCAGGACGGCCTGGGGGGCGCGACACCGCACTTCCGCCACGATGTCGGGCGTCTTCATCGGGCCGAATTCCGCGTCCAGGAGGGTGACGTGGTGTCCGGCATCCAGCAGCGGTCCGCCGATGGCGAGGAGGCCTAGTGGCGGCAGGTGTTCGACCGGGATTCGGCTGCCGATGGCGGGGTGGGGGGGATTGAGGAGGAGGAGGTTCATTGGGGGGGGACGGTCCTGGGTGGTTGACGGGAACGGGACCCGATTCCGCGCATGCTTTGCATTACAAAGTGTAGGACCACGATTCCGGTTGCGCTGTTCAATCCGTAGTGCTGAAACCTGCCGACGCCACCCGGCGTGTCGCCTCCGGTCGCGACGAAACCAATGACCGTCGGGCAGTTCTGTGTGCTCGAAGAGCGAGTTCGGGTGCAAGATCCTACAGATCAATCCATTTGGTCAATAAGAAACAGAGGGGTCGATGTGCGGGCATGGCCGGGGGATGGCGGTTGACCGGGCCGTAGCCAGAGATGGCGCTCTGATCTCATCGCCAGATTCGGTGGGCACGGCCAGTTCACCGGATCTTCAACGAGCGGCCATGTTGATGGCTTTACAGAGCAAAGCTAACGGTTGCCTGGCTGACTTGGGGGAGGCCTTGGAACAGGCTGTGGATTCCGTCCGGCGGTTTCCGCGCGACGGATGGTGCAGGCGACAGCCTCCCGAGCCGGGGGAATGGGGTCAGGTCACTCGACGGCGATTTCGTAGAGCATTCGTGCGCCGGCGGCGGGGTCTGCGGCGACGTTCACCTGGAAGCGCAGGGCGTTGTCTTCTGAGCGGACGGGCACTTCGGCGAGTCGTTTTCCGCCGGGTTCGAGTGCCCAAACCCGGCAACGTCTGGCGTGATCCAGACGGATGGTGAGGTCGGCTTTGCCGGCGCGGACGAGGTAGGGGAGCGAGCCCCAGTCCTGGAGGGTGCGGCGTTCGGGTTCGGCGTAGCGGATTCCGGTGTTCTGCAGATCGGTCAGGTGGGTGGCCAGCAGGCGGCGGCTTTGACGAATCGGGTGCTGATCCAGAGCGCTGACCCAAACCGTGGCGTCGCTGCCGGAGGTCACGACTTCCACCCCGCCCTGAGGCGCGCGCAGTGGTTGGCCAATGGGCGCAAAACCGCCGGCGGTCCGCGGAGTGTCGAGCACGAGCAAGTTGCGCGGGGCGTCGATGAGGATTTGGCCGGTCTCGCTTTGGTAGATCTTGCGTGCGGGGTCGGTGGCGTTGTTGGGCGGAACCAGACCCCGCTCTTGGACTGCGGTCCAGAGGCGGCCATCGTCGATCGCATAGGGATTCGCGGGCAGGGTCTTCTCCGGATCGATTACGGATGCGGGCGATTTCCAGCCGAGGGGCAGCAGGAGATCGTAGGGGAGCGTCGATTGTGGGGAAGGAGCGACGCGGGTGCCGACGCGCGTTACCCAGGCGAGCCAGTGCCATCGAGGGGCGAGAGAGGGGATTGGGCTGGCGGGGTTCTGGAGATCGGCGTCGGTCATGGTGAGGGCGACGGTGTGGGGGGCGGGTTGGAGGTCGCCGCGCAGGAAGAGGCAGAGGGAAGCGCGTTCGGCGGCCTGGCTGAGGGGGTCGGAGGCGAGGTCGAAGTAGCCCATGCGCGAGGGGGTGAACATGGCCTCCCGGCTGTGGCTGTAGGCGAAGCGCCAGATGCCGCCCCAGTTTTGGAGGGCGCCCAAGGCCCCGGTGAGGATGCCCCCGACGCCGCGGTAGCGGCCGGGGCCGGAGTAGTTGTATTCGGTGATGGTGAAGGGCTTGTCCAGGAGCCGGGTGAAGGTCTTGCTGCGTCCGCCGGTGGCGCCGTCGGCGATGGGGCTGGTGTTGGGGCAGCGGCTCGGGAGCCGCCACGACTGCTCGAGGAACTGGGGGTGGTCAACGTAGAAATGATCGTCGACGTAG
>CAYSPU010000340.1:0-5162 GCA_964432995.1 uncultured Verrucomicrobiota bacterium | reverse complement strand
CGCAGTCGTTGATCGTGGCGAGTGGAGCGGGGCATCGGCACCTGGGATTGCCGAGTGAGCAGGCGCTGGAGAAGAAAGGGGTGACGTACTGTGCCACGTGTGACGGGGCGTTGCCGGTGTTCCGGAACCAACCGCTGGTGGTGGTGGGCGGAGGCGATTCCGCGTGCGAAGAAGCGCAGTATCTGACCCGGTTCGGCTCGGTCGTGTATCTCGTTCATCGCCGGGACCAACTGCGCGCCTCGAAGATCATGGCGGAGCGGGTGTTGGCCAACCCGAAGGTGCGCCCGGTGTGGGACTCGGTGGTGACCGAGATCCTCGACGTCAAGCAGGACAAGGTGACCGGGGTGCGCGTGAAGAACGTGAAGACAGGCGAAGAAACGGCGCTCGCCTGCGCGGGCGTCTTCATCGCGATCGGCCATGTGCCCAACACGCAGCTATTCCATGGGGTGTTGGATAGGGACGAGCAGGGCTACCTGGTGCCGCAGCGAGGGGCGGCGATGAGGATCCCCGGGGTGTTCGCGGCAGGGGACTGCGTGGACCGGGTGTATCGGCAGGCCATCACGGCGGCGGGCATGGGCTGTGCCGCGGCGATTGAGGCCGAACGCTATCTTGCCGGTTTAAAGCAGTGACCTCGGGCGCCATCCAGCATCTGCTTTCGCTGCCGGCATCGATTGCCGGTGGCTTCGCCTCCCTGGAAGACCGTCGGCCGCCCGAGTGGTATGCCGACTGCGATCCGCCGGGGGGCAACCTGGGTTCCGGCGGGGCCACGGTGCACTTGCTGCTCGCGGCCTGGCGGCGACTGGGGGGGGCGCTTTCCTTCGCGGAATGGCTTCGGTCCAGCCGGAAGCTGATCATTCATGGCGGCGGCCGCAGCCGTCGGCTTCCGGCTTATGCGGTGGTGGGCAAGCCGCTAATGCCTGTTCCTGTCCTGCGGTGGTCCCGAGGGCAGCGCCTTGATCAGACCCTGTTGGATTTGCAGGCACCCGAGTATCGGCGCATTCTCGATCACGCCACGGGGGCGTACGCGGTCATGGTGACCAGCGGCGACGTTCTGTTGCGCTTTGGTCGCCCGCTTCCGCCGTTCCCCAGGGTGGACGTCCTGGGTCTGGGAATGCCCGTCGCCCCGGAACAAGCGTCACCGTTCGGCGTCTTCTTCTGCCCCCGAGGACGACCCGGGGCTCTCGCGTTCTTTCTCCAGAAACCGCCGGCCGACCGGATTCGGGAACTGTCCCGGGACCATGCCTTCTGGGTCGACACCGGGATGTGGCTGTTGAGCGAGCGGGCGGTGGAGGTGCTGTTGAGGAAGACGGGCGTGGAAGCGGTCCGCTCGGATGGAAGCGGGACAACCCCGCGGTTCTATGAGTTGTACGCCGGGTTTGGGCTTTCCCTGGGCGAGCGGCCTGCGGAGCCGGATCCGGAGACTGGCGGTCTCACGAGTGCGGTGGTGCCCTTGCCGGAGCCGGAGTTCTACCATTTGGGGACAAGCCGGCAGTTGGTCGAGTCGATGTCCCTGTTGCAGAATCGCTACGCGGGGGAAGGGGAGGGGAGCGTGGTGGCGACGTGGCGGCATCCGGATCAGTTCATTCTCAACTCGAGGTTCGCCCCGGTCCGGGGGCGGGAGACGCATCACACGTTGTGGGTGGAAAACAGCGTGGTCCCGGCCGGTTGGGAGCTTTCCTGTCGGCACGTATTGACGAATGTGCCGGAGAACGACTGGCGGCTGCGGCTGGAGGCCGGGGTCTGTCTGGATTTCGTCCCGGTGGGCGAAGCGGACTTCGCCATTCGCGCCTACGGCATGGAAGACGCCTTTCGGGGGACGGCGGGTGCGGGGGACGCCGGATGGCTTGAGCGCCCGTTGCAGGAGTGGCTTGCGGCGCGCGACCTCTCCCTGACGGCGGCGGGCATTGCCCCGGAAACGGATCTCCAGGACGCGCCGCTCTTCCCCGTGCTGCCGCAGGCACAGATCGATGCGGATTTCCTCAGTTGGCTTGTGGCCTCCCGTCCGCCGCGCCGCCCCGAGTGCGCGCGGCGTTGGCTGGCCGCCCGCCGGCTCTCGGCGGACGACTTGATGCAACAGGCGAATCTGACCCGGCTGTATCGGGGGCGGGCTGGTCGGCGTCAGGAGTGCCTCGTGCCTCTATTGCGGCATCGCGCCGAGGGCATGTTCTTCCGGTTGAACCTCGAGGCGACCGCGAAGCTGCTGGCCGAATCGCGCGCGGAATCCACGCTGGCCGATCTCCCCTTGGGAAACGTCGCGGACTCGATGCTGGGCGTGCGGGAGGAGATGGTGCGGGCGGCTTGGATGCGCGCGCGGGGGCGGGAGGGGTGGGAGCGTTGTGAGGCCGCGGCGTTCGCCCGTTTGCGGGAGCTGATTGAACACGAAGCGCAGTTGGCGCCGGCGCTTCCCCGGTGTTCGGTTCAAGAAGACCAGATCGTCTGGGGCCGAAGTCCGGTGCGCCTGGATTTGGCGGGCGGTTGGACGGACACGCCGCCCTACTGCCTCGAGAATGGGGGGCGCGTGGTCAACGTGGCCGTCGACCTCAACGGCCAGCCGCCACTCCAGGTCTTCGCCCGCCTGTCGGAGACGAAGGAGATCGTGATCCGCTCGATCGACCTGGGCACGGAAGAACGGGTCGACACCTACGAAGCACTGGGGACGTTCGACACCCCGGGCAGCGCTTTCGCTCTGGCCAAGGCGGCCTTTGCCTTGGCGGGTTTCGTTCCGCGGTTCCACGCGCGGGGAGGGTTCCCGACTCTGCGCGCGCAACTGGAGGACTTTGGGGGTGGCATCGAGGTTTCGCTTCTGGCGGCGGTGCCTAAGGGTTCCGGACTCGGTACCAGCAGCATTCTCGCGGCGACGCTCCTGGCGGTGCTCAGCGATCTCTGCGGCCTGGGCTGGGACCGGCACATCCTCTTCGCCCGCACCTTGGCGGTCGAGCAGATGATGACTACCGGCGGGGGATGGCAGGATCAGGCCGGCGGGATCTTCCGCGGGATCAAGCGCATTGAGACTCTGCCCGGGCTGATCCAGCAGCCGACTCTCCGGTGGCTGCCAGACCATCTGTTCGAACCTGAATACGCCAATCACCGGATTCTGCTCTACTACACGGGCCTCACCCGGATGGCGAAAGGCATCCTCCAGGAGGTGGTTCGCGGCGTGTTCCTCAATTCCCCTGAGCATCTGGCCACGCTGTCGGAAATCGGCGCCAATGCGGATCTGGCCTTCGCTGCCCTGCAGCAGGCGGACTACGCAGCCCTCTGCCGATCGATAGGCGTCAGTTGGGAACTGAATCAGCGACTCGACCGCGGGACCAATCCGCCTGCCGTGCGACAGATTCTGGAGTCCCTGAGTGCCGATCTAGCCGGAGCCAAGCTCCTCGGGGCTGGCGGCGGCGGCTACCTGCTCCTCCTGGCCAAGGATGTCGATGCTGCCAGCCGGGTCCGCCGGACGCTCGAGGAACGGGCGCCCAACCCCAAGGCGCGATTCGTCGACCTGGCATTGTCGAACACGGGTCTGCAGGTCACACGAAGTTAGTGTGGTGTCTCTCCATTGGCTGGCGTTTCGTTGCGCCCAAAATGGCCCGGGGCGAGGCGCGAGGAGGGAGCATCCCCGCAGCGGGCTGTGACCGACGAGCAACAAAGCCCCGGGGCCATTTTCGGCGCCACCCTCCGGGCCGCAGTTCTTTTCGCCTCCCGCGGCGTTGCTCGCTCCTTACAGACCACCGCGGGTATGCGCGTCGCTCGCGCCTAGCGGGAGGCGAAAACTCCTTGCGGCGAAACGCTAGCCAATGGAGAGACACCACACTCGCCCGCCGCCGATGACCTTTTGGGTGACTTTCCCGCCCGAGTTCTGCTAAATCGGGCGCATGCACAAACGCCAGGCGGAGATCATCCGGGTCACGCGGGAAACCCGCATCCGTCTGCGACTGGACCTGGAAGGGCGCGGGGAAGGCAGGATCCGGACCGGGATCCCGTTCTTCGACCACATGCTGACGCTATTTGCCAAGCATGCGGTCGTCAACCTGCGGCTGAGCTGTCGGGGCGATCTGGAGGTGGATGCGCACCACACCGTGGAGGACTGTGGGATCGCCTTGGGACAGGCAGTGTTGCAGGCGCTTGGGGACAAGAAAGGCGTTCGGCGATATGGGACGGGTTTTGACCCGAGGAATCCGTTCACCGGAGAGTCGTATGTGCCTATGGACGAATGCCTTGCGCGATGTGTTGTTGATTTCAGCGGACGCCCCTTCCTGGTGTGGCGCGGACTCGATTCGCTGGCTTATAAGCAGTTGACCCGCCGCGAGCAGAACCAGGACATGTCCAGCGCGTTTCGGTTCGGGTTGGCCCGCGAGTTCTTTCAGGGTTTTGCCAACGAGGCGCGCTGCAACCTGCACCTCGAGTTGCTGTATGGCGAGGAACCGCACCACGTGGTCGAGTGCCTGTTCAAGGCGTTCGCCAAGGCGGTGGACATGGCCTGCCAACGGGACCCGCGGATTGCCGGCGTGTTGCCGAGTACCAAGGGCAGGTTGTAGCGGGGAACCGATACTCGGAATGGGGGCCATGCGCGCACCGGATCCATGCCCTGAGGGACGCCCTGCCGCCCTTTGCTCCGCTGCTGCTTCGAGCAGGGGCACGGGCCGCGGGAACGGGACTGGGAGGGGGTACGGGCATCCGTGGCCGGTCCGGCGTTGAATATGCCGGCCGTTTGAGGCGTCCAAATCATGTCGCAGACTGTCGATTACGCCAGTTCTCAGGAAGAGACCTTGGTGCGCGCCGCGCAGCGAGGCGACATGCAGGCATTCGAAGAGTTGGTGGCGCGGCATCGGGACAAGGTCTACTCGCGGGCGTACAGCATCCTGCGGAATGAAGAGGAAGCCGTGGAAGTGAGTCAGCAGGCATGGATCAAGGTCTGGCAACGGCGAGAGCAGTTCCAGGGCGGATCCAAGTTCCTGACGTGGGTGACGCGGATCGTCATCAATTTGGCGCTGGATCACCTGCGCAAGATGAGCCGGTGGCCTGAGGAATCGGTCGAGCAGTTGCAGGAGGAAGAAGGCGGGGTGGAACGGCGGCTGCCGGCGGCGGCGCCGGTCAATCCCGCGGAGGGCTTGGAACGACGCGAGTTGCGGGAGCGCGTGGACGAGGCGCTGGCCCGGTTGTCCGTCGAG
>CAYSPU010000339.1:0-5195 GCA_964432995.1 uncultured Verrucomicrobiota bacterium | reverse complement strand
CGTCAGATGTCCGAGTCAAGTTGAACAGCCATGGTCTGAGGCGCCGCCTCGCTGGTCCTATGGCACAGAAGTTCGCGAACGTCGGGCCGCCGCTGCGGGGCTGCGCCGCTCCCGCTGCGGCGCAGAAACGTCCGACCGGACGAGGGCAGCCTCTGAAGCTACATACCGCAGTTGCCTGCGGAGCGAAGGAAGGGAAACCACGGATGAACACCAGGTGCTGCGCAACTTGTTCACATACCTGTCCATCCGTGTCCATCTGTGGTTGAATTGCGCTTTTCAGGCTGAAATCGGACCGCCACTCCGCTGCGGCGCTTCCTGCGCCCGGGACCGGCCTTCGCGCGGGCTACGGCCCGGCAAGCCGGGCGCTCTCCCCCCACCGTCGTCTTGCCGCTCTACCGGAGAGCTCCCTTCACCGGGAAAGCGAAGGACCGTCTTTCCCTACCATTCCCGGACTTCGGGCCATCAAGCCCAGCGCGCCCAGGGCCAAACTCACGAGCACGAGCCCAGAACCTGACTCCGGCGCCGCACAACCACTCGAAGTGAACTCCGCCCGAAAGGCCAGGTCAAGGTGGCCTGCTCCCGGCTCTCCCCCCCAACCGCCGTCTTGCTGTCCCCAAACGGAGCTAAACAACTGCTCAAACGCGGAGCCATTCTGTTGATAGACGACCTTCCCTCCAGTGTAGCGATCAGCGTGATATGGGGGATCATCGAAGTAGTCGGTCGCGGCAGGAATCTCGCCGTAGTTCACGTTGTCGTACTGCGAGGTGCTAAGGAAACCCACGTACTGACCTCCAGAATTCAGTTGCAGGCCCCCGATGTCCAGAGCGAACTCATCGATGACAAACGGGTTCCCGTCGGTCATTTGCACCGCGCTCTGATAGAGCACTGGACCAGTCGCCTGGTAACCATCCCACGCAGCGACGTAGAAGCCGAAGGTGATCCGTGCTTCTCGCCCATAGTCGACCACCGTGAATGTGAACCTGCTGAGACAAGTGTCATCGGCAGGAACCGTGAATGTCTGACCAACGGTCTGGAAAGATGAAATGTGAGGGGGAACCAGCCGCGTCCACGGGATTCTGCCGTCCCGGCTCACTTGCGCACCCCCCCAGGCTCCGGGCTCGTCGGAAGGAACACCAACCTGGCGCGTCCGGCAGGACTTGAACCTGCAACCTTCTGATCCGAAGTCAGAAGCTCTATCCAATTGAGCTACGGACGCACTCGGCCCCGCACGCGGGCGCGGGAGATTCAAGCAGACTCGTTCGGGAAAGCGAGGAAGAAGTCGGCGCCGGCACGCCGGCAAGCCGGCACGTCGGAACTGCGGCTGCCTTCTGTACTCCGTGCTCCGACTCAGTCGGGTCTGTTTCGGTTTCATCTGAGGTAAGACCGCGAAGCACGGCAGACACGAGAAAAGAAGGCTAAACCGGCAGAGCATTTCGCGCCCTGGTTTCTTCGCTGTTATCCTCTCCGGGCCGCATGCCGCGCTCAAACGCACCAGGCGCGGTCGCGATTCAGGTTGTCCGCGATCAGCTTGCGGGCGAGGCTCGCGTTGGCCTCCACCTGGAAATCGAACATGCCCACGCAGATGAAGTCGGCGCCATTGGCGAAGGCGTACTGGAAACCGGACTCGGGCCGGATGGCGCCCGCGGCCAGCACCTTGAAGGCGATCCACGGCGTCTCGAGCCCCGCCATGAAATCGATCGTCCGCTGCGGTTCAAGATCCCAGTAGTTGTCGGCGTCGTTCTCGACAACGTCGAGCTTCTGGTCGGGGCGGCGGCAGGACCAATACTGGCCGTGATGGAGAGTCTTCACGTAGAACTCGGCGCCGTATCGGTTTTTCTCCGATTCGACGATGACCTCGAGTTTGTGGGCGCCGATTCCCGCCGGCAGCCCCTGGCTCTTGACGAACTCAACGCACTTGCCCAGGAGCTCCAGTTGACCTTGTTTGTAGAGTTTGTCGCCGATGACACCCTGGATGTAGATGGCCGAAGCGCCGGCATCGATGCACTGCCGCAGGTTGGTCTTCCAGTCGGCCGCGTCCGGGTGGCCCTCGGCAATCCACTGGATCTTCCCGCCGCGCTCGTCCCAGAAGCGTTTGAAGATGTCCATCGGTTTCTTCCGGGGATCGGCGATGATCGCGTTGACGCCGTGTTCTTCGAGCAACTGCAGTGTCTCGAGCACTTTCTCCTCGGTGTTGTAGGCGCGCATCAGAGAGGGCACGTAGTGGAGATCGCGGGAGTGGGCCCAGCCACTGATGAGGTTGCCGCCGGAAATGAGGCGGCTGACCCGCAGTTTCCCGATCCGGCCCATCGGCATCTGCCCTTTCGACGCGGCGGCGACCCGACGACTACCCCCGCTGGCGGAAGGTTCCGCGGCCGAAGCGGCGCTGACCACCGCCCCCGCCGCGGCTGAGGCGAGAACGGACCGACGAAAGAACCGACGACGACTGATCGGAGGGCGCATGGTGTGATGACTGGTAAGCGGTTGGCGTTCGGTGTTAGTCGACTGCGGACAGTCTGCCACGGGCGTGGCGGTAGCGGAAGAGGAAAGGCGGCAGGAGATGGGAGATAGGGGATCAACAACAAAGGAACAAAGGCGCGAAGGGAGATGTACAAAACAAAAGGGCAGGAAGGAATACCATCCTGCCCTCAGAGAAGAAACCGAACTTCCGGCGGACTACTTACGACGGAGATTCGCCAATCCACAATCGAACATCCTCAATCCCAAATCCCCAATCAACCGCCCTGGAATTGGGGATTGAGGATCGGGGATTGGGGATCTGGGTCCCGCTCACAGTGACTCCGGCTTGTTCATGAGTGCCGAGACGCGGGCGAGGAGGCGACCGGCGGCGCCACCGTCCAGGACGCGGTGATCGAAGCTCAAGGTGAGCTGGGCTTCCGTCACGGGGAGGAACTGGCCTTTGGCTTCGTCCCAGCAGGGGGCCTTGTGCGCCGCCCCCAAGCCGAGGACGAGCGTTTGTTCCGGCAAGGGGATGGGTGTGGCCCAGGTGAGCCCGAAGGTGCCGAAGTTGGTGACGACGGCAATGGAACCTCCGGTGGCATCCGCTGGGAGACGCCGTTGGTGCGCCAGTTTCACCAGTTCATCGTAGGTCTGGACCAGTTCCCGGAGCGTCTTGCGGTCGGCCTGGCGCAGAACCGGGACGAGGACGCCGTCTTCGGCTTCGACAGCGAAGCCCACGTCGATGCTCGAGGGGTGAACGATTTTGCGGCCGATGAGGCGTCCGGCAGGGGCGCTGTTCTCGGAGAGCGCCACGGCGAGGGCGCGCAAGGCGTAGAGGGCGGGACCGGGTTTGGGATTGCAGGCGCGCCGATGGGCGAAGAGGGCGTCGAGGGCAACGGGCACGCCGACGGTGGCGAGAGGTCGTGTCCAACTGCGGCGCATGGCGTCGGCGACGGCGACGCGCATGCTGGAGGCCGGGGTCTGTTTCTGGCGGTCGAGGGCGGAGATGAAGAGCTCGAAGTCCTGGATGGTGACGCGCCCGCCGGCGCCGCTGCCGGCGACGCCGGCGAGGTCGGCGGCATGCAGGCCGAGTTCGGCCATGCGGGCTTTGAGCCGCGGGGACATGTAACTGGCGCCGACGGCGTTGGCGGGGACGGGCAGGCCACGGACGGTGGGCTGGACGGAGGCCTTTGGGGCATCAGGTTGGGGAACTTCAGCCGGCGGTTGGCCGGCGGGCTGAGCGCCGGCGGCCGGGGATTCCGGGATGTCGATTCCCGCTCGTTGGGCGTCCTGCTTGGTGGCGTCGACATAGCCAAGGACGGCGCCGACGGGATAGCTCTCGTTGGCTTCGGCGACGAGCCGGTCGATGCGGCCGCGGCAGGGGGCGGTCACGCTCAGGGTGGCTTTGTTGGTTTCGACTTCGAGGACGTCCTGATCGGTTTCGACGGTGGCGCCCGGAGCCAACAGGATGCGAGTGATGGTGGCTTCGGCGATGGACTCGCCGAGTTGGGGCATGATGATGGGGATAAGCGGCATAGGTCAGAGGCGCAGGAGTTTGCGCGCCGACGCGAGGATGGCCCGGGCGGTGGGGCGGTGAGCGGCCCAGAGGTGGGGGTGGAACGGGACGGGCGTGTCTTTGGCGTTGAGGCGCTGCGGCGGCGCATCCAGGAGGGCGAAACCCTCGCCGATCACGCGGGCGACGACCTCGGCGTTGACCCCGCCCCAGGGCCACGATTCGCCGACGCATAGCAACCGGCCCGTGCGCGCCACCGAGGCCATGACGGTGTCCGTGTCGAGGGGTTTGACGGAGCGCAAATCGACCACTTCGACTTCGGTGCCTTCAGAAGCGAGTTCATCGGCGGCGACGAGGGCTTCGTGGACCATGGCGCTGTAGGCGACGATGGTGAGGTCGCGGCCTTCGCGGGCGATGCGGGCCTTGCCGATCGGGAGGGCTTCGCTGGGGAGTTTCTCCGCTTTGAGGTGGTAGTAGAGGAGTTTGTGTTCGCAGAAGATCACGGGGTCGTCCAAGGCGATCGCCTCCAGGAGCATGCTGTAGGCGTCTTCAACCGTGGCCGGGGTGACGACCACCAGGCCCGGGAACTGCGCGTAGATGGACTCGAGGCTTTGGCTGTGAAAAGGTCCGCTGCCGGTCGTGCCCCCCGAAGGCAGCCGGATGGTGATGGGGCACGGAACCTGCGTCCGCCAGAAGAGCGTGCCGGCTTGGTTCACGATCTGGTTGAAGCCTACAGACGAGAAGTCGGCAAACTGGATCTCGATGACGGGCCGCAGACCTTCGATCGCGGCGCCGACCGCCAAGCCGATGATGGCGTCTTCACTCAGCGGGGCGTCGATGACGCGCCCGGGATGCTCCTGGGCGAGATTCTTGGTCGCCTTGAAGGCGCCACCGAACGTGCCGACGTCCTGTCCGTAGATGAAGACGCGCGGGTCCTCGGCAAGGGCCCGGGCCTGGGCTTCCCGGATGGCTTCGAGATAGGTGATGCTCATGCCACCAGACCGCCTTCCTCCTGTCCTTCGACCAGTCTTGTGGTGGAGAGCGCCTGCCAGGATTGCTGGTAGGGATCGGGACCGGGCTCGCGTTGGGCGAGCGCCACCGCTTCCTCAACCCGTTGCACGGCCTCCGCGCGCCAGCGGTCCAGCTCCGCGCGTTCGATCCACCCCAACTTCAGGAGATCATCCTCCGCGCGTCGCATGCAGTCGCGCCCCACCACCCCGTCCCG
>CAYSPU010000338.1:0-5201 GCA_964432995.1 uncultured Verrucomicrobiota bacterium | reverse complement strand
CCGCAGCCACGGCATCCACGCCGAGCCCACCACCTTCGGCGTCAAGCTCGCCCTCATGTACGACGAGTTTGGACGCGCCCTCGGCCGCCTGCAGGCGGCGCGGAAGGCGGTTGCCGTCGGCAAACTCTCCGGCGCCGTGGGCACCAGCGCCCATCTTTCGCCGCGGATCGAAGCCGCCGTATGCCGCCAACTCGGGCTGCGCCCCGCGCCCCTCGCCACCCAGGTGGTCCAGCGGGACATTCACGCCGAGTTCATGACCACGCTCGCGCTCGTCGCCGCCAGCCTCGAACGCTGGGCCACCGAGTTCCGGCACCTCCAACGCACCGAGGTCCTCGAGACCGAAGAGTTCTTCGCCAAAGGCCAGAAGGGCTCGAGCGCCATGCCCCACAAGCGCAATCCCATCACCTTCGAACGCCTCTGCGGCCTCGCGCGCGTCCTCCGCGCCAATGCCCTCGCCGCCCTCGAAAACGTCGCCCTCTGGCACGAACGCGACATCAGCCACAGCTCGGTCGAACGAGTGATCTTCCCCGACTCCTGCACGCTCCTGGACTACATGTTGAGCCTGATGACCCGGATGATGGATGGCTTGATCGTTTACCCGGACAACATGAGGCGCAACCTCGCCCTCTCGCTGGGGCTGTGGAACTCGCAGACGGTCCTGCTCGCCCTCGTCCGCAAAGGTCTGACCCGCGAGCAGGCTTACGACCTTGTCCAGCGTTGCGCCATGAAGACCTGGGAAGCCCGACACGCCGGTCGGGCGGATGCCGATTTCCTGGCCCAACTCCGCGCCGATCCGGAGGTTTCCCGGCACTTCGGCCGCGGCGAACTCGAGCGCCTCTGTTCGCTCGACTTCCATTTCAAGGCCGTCCCGCGGCGTTTCCGGCAGTTGGGACTGTAAACCGCCACGCCGGCCGCGTGGAAAAAGCGAGCGGCTGCTGATCATGCCCCGCACCCAAGAACCAACCACGGCAGGTAGGGACGCCCGGCCTCGGGCGTCCGCAAGAGCACCTATCTGCTGCCCGCAACCGAATGGACACGCGGGGCCGCGTGTCCCTACCACATGCTGCGGCGCCCTCGGAGAGGTCGCCCTGCCTCATGGGCAACCAAGAACGTCCAACGTCCCACATCGAACTTCGAACGTTGAAGGACTGCCCGCGTTCGATGTTCGGTGTCCGATGCTCAGCGTTCTACGTTCGTGTTCGAGCGCCCGGCCTCGGGCGTCCGCCCTGACCAGTCGGTTGACCCCTGTTGCCCGGACGCGGGGGGCCGCGCGTCTCTCCTACGGCCGCTGGTGGTTCAGAGCTCCAGGGTGCGCGCCGAGTCTGGAGTCCAACAGCGTCCGGGACCGACTTGGCGACATCGGAACTTCACGCAGCGTCCATCTTTGGGCAGCGTTCGCCGCCGTCTGCCTCCTCCTGCTTCCGGCGTGGGCGGCGGATCCGAACCCACTGGAGAAACCCCTGCCCTCCGAGGAGGAGGTCCGCCAGGGGATTCTCACCGAGGCCGCCCGCGCCGATGAAGCGAGCCGGCAATTCGAGAAGCACTACGGATATACCCGGGTGGAAACGCGCACCGAACGAAACAGCCGCGGCAAGTTGCGCCACCACGACGAATCCCGATGGACCTGCCTTCCAATTGGCAATGCGGAGGATCCGGATCCCAACGCGTCGGCGCCCAATGACAGCACTCAGGAGCCCGGTGTCCGCACCTACAAGGAGCGCGACATTCAGATCAACGAGGACCTCCTGCGACGCTTCGACCTCCACGTGCGCGGACGCGAGACCGTCGATGATCGCCTCGTCCTGCGCGTCGACTTCCAAGCCCGCGCGGGCGCCCTCCCCGAGAAGAACCTCCTCGATCGCTTCATCAACCGCAGCTCCGGCACCGTGTGGCTGACCGAACCCGATTACGCCACCGTGCGCGCGCTCTTCCGCCTCAACCAGAAGGTCGAGTTCGCCTACGGGATCGCCGGCGCGGTCTATTCCTTCGAGGGCACCCTCGACCGCACCCAGACCCGCGAGGGAGCCTGGTACAGCCGACAGAGCCGATGGAAGAGCGATTACCGCGAATTCCTCATCCGCCGCGTCGTGGAGTTCTCCGAAGTCCGTACCGAAGTCGAACGCGTCCGCTAGCCCGGCTGGCATCAGGATCCGCCTCGCGGTTCTTTGCGGTCCTCAGCGTCCTTCTGTGGAACAACAAACCGACATGGGGCCATATCAGGAAGCACCCAAAACCCGGTGCATCCCCAGGTTGTCGGTGGGCGGCCAGCACCGTCTGGCCGCTCCCAGAACCGGCCTCCCCATCGCTGAGTGGGCAACGGTGTTGCCCGCCCACCGACAGGGACTGGTGACCGACAGTTTCCGGATACACTGTCCAAAGCCCTCGGCGTGCGGAATGATTTGACGGACGGTCCAAGTTGACGTGGACTGCCCGGGATCCGACGACCCTGAGACGAATGCGTGCACTGCCATGAGAACGGCCTCAGTCATCGTCCCCAGCGGCAAGACGGTGCCGTGGACCGTTTCGTCCTTGGCGTCCATGGCGCTGTTGCTCTGGGTGGCGCTGGCGTGCGCCTGCTGCCATCCCGGGGGCGAAGGGCTGCGGGCGTTGTTCGCCCCGATCTGCCATCAACAGCCCGATCGCTGCCTGTGGTGGCTAGGGCACCCGACGGGCCTGTGCGCGCGCTGCCTCGCCCTCTACGTCGGCCTGGCCGCGGGCCTCTGGCTGGCGGCCGCACGCCCCAGCCGCGAACGGACCGCGCGGAGGTTGTTCTTCACCGCCGCCGGCCTCCTCCTGCTCGACGTTCTGCTCGAACGGCTCAGCCTCATCCCCAACACCCCGGTCCTTCGCGGCGCCACCGGCTTCGGCTTGGGAGTCGCCTGGGCGCCATTCGTACTCTGCGGCCTGACTGAACTCGTCTCCTCCCGTACCCATCACCAAGGAATCCCATGAACGATCCTCTACCCCCCAACCCAACGTCCGTCACTCCAGCCGAAGAACCCGACGACCTGCCCGCGATGCTGCTGGGAGCAGCACTGATTGTTGTTGTCGCCTTCATCCCGTACGTCCGGATGGCTTGCTGTCTGCCCTACCTGCTGGCGGCCGTGCTCGCCGTCTTCTGGTTCACCAAGAAGTACTCGTTGACCCTCTCTTACGGCCGGGGCATCCGCCTGGGCATCCTCACCTGCCTGCTGGGCGGGTTTGTCTCGTGGGCCATCGGGACCGTCATCTGGCTCATCACCGGCGACCAGATGGGGGCCAAGGAAGCGAACGTTTTTGGTCTTTGGATCGCCGAGAAGGCCGGCGGGCCGGAAGCGGTCGAGAAAGCCAAGGAAGCCATGGCCGCTGCCAAGACTCAAGGAGTCACCATCACGCAAGTCCTGATTGGCGTCGTTTCGGTCGCCGTGATTGCCGCCATCAGCGGCGTCCTGGGAGGCTCGCTGGGCGCCCTTTTGTTCCGCCGTGGCCCCAAGACAAAGGACGAATCCAATGGCTGAACAAGGCCCGGAACCCGGCTGATGCCCGGTCTCCGCCGTCGGCCTGGGCCAGGCCAGCCTGGCCGCATCCGCCGGACAGCCTCCAGGCCCAAGCAGATTCCGCGAAACAAATCACGTTCCACCAGTGTCTTAACATCGATTACCATGGCAAAACCGAAGACCCGAAAACGTCGCAAGATCCTCATCTTCAGCATCGTAGGCCTGCTCGTCGCCGGCGTGCTGGCGGCTGCTTTCCTGCGGAAGCGCGAGCCCGTGCTGCCCGTCCAGGTCGAGAAGGTCACCCGACGGAACCTGACCGAGAAAGTCGTCGCTAACGGCCGCATCCAACCCGTCCTTCAGGTCAAGATCAGCGCTGAGGTCAGCGGCGAGATCATCGAGCTGCCGGTGAAGGAAGGGATGCAGGTGAAGAAAGGCGATCTTCTGGTCCGCATCAAGCCGGACACCTACCAGGCTGCCCGGCGGAACGTGGAGGCCAGCTATCAGTCCAGTCTCTCCGGACTCGCCCTGAGCGAAGCCAACCTCCGCCAGGCCGAACAGGAGCTCCAACGCAACGAACAACTCTACAAGTCCCAACTGATCTCCGAAACCATCTTCCTCGAATACAAGACCGCCCTCGAGATCGCCCAGGCCCAGGTCGAATCCTCCAAACACCAGACGGACATGGCCAAGGCTTCGCTCGCCCGCGCGGACGAAGACCTCGCCAAGACCACCATCTACTCCCCCATCAACGGCACCATCAGCAAACTCAATTCCGAACTCGGCGAACGCGTCGTCGGCACCGCCATGATGAGCGGCACCGAAATCATGATCGTCGCCGACCTCGACCAGATGGAAGCGCGCGTCGACATCGGCGAGATCGACATTGTGCTGATCGCCCTGGCCCAAAAGGCTTCGCTCGAAGTGGACGCCTTTCGCGACCGGAAATTCACCGGCGCCGTCACCGAGATCGCCAACTCCTCGAAGACCGCCGCCATGAGCGGCAGTTCCCAGGACGCCACCAAGTTCGAAGTCCGCATCCGGATCCAGGACAAGGAAGCGTTCCGCCCCGGAATGTCGGTCACCGCCGAGGTCGAGACCCGCTACCGGACCAACGTCCTCACGGTGCCCGTCCAGAGCGTCACTACGCGTCCACCAAAGAAACCCGAACCGGCCAAAGGCACGAACCAGCCTGCCGCCACCGGCACCAACGCGGCCGTGGCTTCCGGCACCAACGCGACGACCAACGCCGCTGCCACCGGCACCAACGCCGTCGCCAAGGACCGCAAAGCCGGCGAGACCCCCAAACCCATCGAGGTCGTCTTCCGCTACAAGGGCGATACGGTCGAGATGGTCCCCGTCAAACGCGGCATCAGCGATGACAGTCACACGGAGATCCTGGAGGGCCTCGAGGAAGGCCAGGAGATCGTCTCCGGCGGCTACAAAGCCATCGCCAAGGACCTCCAAGACGGCAAGAAGGTGCGCATCGGCGAACCGGACAAGTCCATCGACAAGGACAAAGACAAGGCCAAGTCGTGAGCCTGATTCGCCTGACCAACATCTGCCGGCGCTACCAGATGGGATCGGAGACGATCCACGCCCTGCGGGACGTCTCCCTCGTGATCGAGCGCGGCGAGTATGTTGCCATCATGGGGCCCTCCGGCTCCGGCAAGTCCACCCTCATGAACGTGGTGGGCTGCCTCGATACCCCCACGGCCGGCATCTACG
>CAYSPU010000337.1:0-5239 GCA_964432995.1 uncultured Verrucomicrobiota bacterium | reverse complement strand
GAAACCAATCGGATCGCCTCCATCGCCGTCAACCTCGACCAACTCGAGAAGGCGGGCAACGTCCAGAACTTCGAACTCGCCGCCGCCGGCAAGCACGAGGGGTATTCCGGTCCCGTCTTCATGGACTCGGACCTCTACAAAGGACTCGAGGCCGCCGCCTATTCCCTGGCTACGCACCCGGATCCGGCCCTCGACCGGCGTTTGGACGCGATCATCGCGAAGATCGCCGCCGCCCAACAGCCGGATGGCTACCTGAACACCCATTTCCAGGTCGTGGCGCCGGACAAGAAGTGGACGAACCTTCGGGATTGGCACGAGCTCTACTGCGCGGGGCACTTGTTCGAGGCGGCGGTCGCGCATTTCCAGGCCACCGGCAAACGCAACCTCCTTCAGGTCGCCACCCGCTTCGCCGATCATATCGACTCCATCTTCGGGGCCACCCCGGGCAAGCGCATGGGTTACCCCGGACACCCGGAAACCGAACTCGCCCTCGTCAAACTCTGGCGGGTCACGGGCGAACGCCGCTACTTCGACCTCGCGCGCTTCTTCATCGAGAACCGCGGCCGGAAATTCTACGCCGAGGAACACCACACGCCGCTGGACAAATACGACGGTTCCTACTGGCAGGACGACGTTCCGATCTACGACCACCGCAACATCAAAGGGCACGCCGTCCGCGCCGCCTACCTGCTGTCCGGCGCCGTCGATGTCGCCGCCGAAACCGGCGACCAACGCCTCCTCGCGATGATCGATCGCGTCTGGCGCAACACCGTCCACAAGAACACCTACATCACCGGCGGCATCGGCCCCTCCGCCCACAACGAAGGTTTCACTGTCGACTATGATCTCCCCAACGCCACGGCCTACCAGGAGACCTGCGCCTCCGTCGCCATGGTTCTCTGGAACTACCGCCTCGCCTTGCTCTACGGCGACGCGAAATACGCCGATGCCCTCGAACGCGCCCTCTACAACGGCGTTCTGGCCGGCGTCTCCCGCGATGGCCGCCGCTTCTTCTACGTCAACCCGCTGGAAAGCCAGGGCCGCCATCACCGCTCCGAGTGGTTCGGCTGCGCCTGCTGCCCTCCGAACGTGGCCCGCACCGTGGCGTCGGTCGGGGGCTACCTCTACGCCGTCGGCGAGGACTCCTTCTGGGTGAACCTCTACGCCGCCTCCACCGTCCACGCGACCGTTCGCGGGCGGGAACTGCGAATGCGCGTCACCACCGACTACCCTTGGGATGGCCGGGTGCTGCTGCAGGCGGAACTCGAGGCGCCCTTGCGGTTTGCGCTGCATCTCCGCGTGCCGGGGTGGTGCCCGGAGGCGAGCGTTACGGTCAACCGGAAGAAAGCTGCTGCCCGACTCGAAAGTGGTTACCTGGTCCTGGACCGGGAATGGCGGCGGGGAGACCGGATTCAGCTCGAACTTCCCATGCCCGTCCAACGCGTCGTCGCCCATCCCAACGTCAAGAACAATGCCGGTCACACCGCCCTCCAACGCGGCCCCATCGTCTACTGCCTCGAGTCCGTCGACGTGAGCGCTCCTCTCAACCGCCTGGCACTGCCGCCCGAGGCACCCTTGACCGCGGAACGCGCGGATGCGCTGGGCAGCGTGGTCGCCCTCCGCGGCAAGGCCACGGTGGCACCGGAGCTGACCTGGAAAGCGCGTTTGTACCAACCGCAGCCGGCGCTCCCCACCGTGCCGTTTCAGGCCATCCCGTACTTCGCTTGGGACAACCGCGCCGCCGGCCCGATGAAGGTATGGCTGCCGACGGTGCCGCCGCCGCCGTCGTCCGGGGGACCCGAGGCCGCCGCCAAGGTCAGCGTCTCATTCCAGCACAGCAATTCGCAGCCGGAAGGCATTCACGACGGGCTGGAACCGAAAAGCTCCGGCGAGCAGCCACCCGCCAACTGCCACTGGTGGCCGCACAAAGGCTCCGAGGAATGGGTGCAATACATTTGGAACCAACCGCTCACGGTCCATGGAGTCGAGGTCTACTGGTTCGACGACACCGGCCGGGGCGAGTGCCGCCTGCCCGAGCGCTGGACGGTGCACTACCTCGACGGCACCACCTGGAAGCCCGTGGCGCATCCGGCCGCCGCACCGGTCGCCGCCGACCAGTGGTGCCGCCTCGAATTCGATCCCGTCACCACCAGCGCCCTCCGCCTGCTCGTCCAGCTCAAACCCAACTTCGCCGCCGGCGTCCACGAATGGCGCATCCTCGCCGATGATGAGTAGCCCCCCTCACCTTGGCCCTCGCCACGAACCGTCAGGTAGGGCGACCTCTCCGAGGGCGCCGCAAGCGGCAGTCGCCGTACCATCTGTCTTCGGCGCGATGCGGAGACCCGCTCGCGAGTCGTCCTCGGAGCCTGCTCGCGAGCCCTTCTCGGAGTCGCGCTCTGCCGGTCTTCGGGGTGACCGTGGCGCCGACATCCCTGTCGGCGTCATGCCGGCTCGAAAGCCGGCGCTACGCAGCTCATCGGCTCAGGATGCGTCGGACGGTCGGGCAAGCAGGCTTCCCATGGACCGTGCCCCCTCACCCTGTCCCTCTCCCCCTCCAAGGGGGAGGAGGTGGCGTAGCCGGGTGAGGGGGATGCGGCTAGGTTCCTGGGCCGTGAGCAGGTCCCAAAACCCAAGGAGCGCTCCATGAACCTCGTAGGCGTCCTGCGTGGCGGGATCATTCGTCGCACTTCACCGGTGTCCGGACTCAGCGCGGCGCTCGTGCCGGCCATCGTCCTTCTGCTCGGTGCCACTTTCGCCCAGGCTGCCGACCGCGATCCCTTCCGCGTGGCGCCAGTGGTGGCGCTTGAGGCCGAGTCTTTCGCCCTGCAGGAGGTGCGGCTTCTGCCCGGGCCGTTCCAGCACGCCCAGCAGAAGGATCTCGAGTATCTGCTGCGCCTCGAACCGGACCGGCTCCTGGCCGGGTTCCGCAAGGAGGCCGGCCTGACCCCGAAAGGCGAAGTCTACGGCGGCTGGGAATCCCAAGGCGTCGCCGGTCATTCGCTCGGCCATTACCTTTCCGCTTGCTGCCTGATGTATCAGGCCACCGCCGATGCCCGCCTCCGCGAGCGCATCGATCACATCGTCGCGGAACTGGCCGCGTGCCAGAACGCCAACGGCAACGGCTACGTCGGCGCCATTCCCCGCGGCAAGGAGATCTTCGCCGAAGTCGCCCGCGGCGATATTCGTTCCCAGGGCTTCGATCTCAACGGCGGCTGGGTTCCCTGGTACACCCAGCACAAGGTCTTGGCCGGCTTGCGCGACGCCTGGGTCCTGCTCGGCAACACAACCGCCCGGGACGTCCTCGTTCGCTTCGCCGACTGGGTGATCGCCACCACGAAGGACCTGTCCGAGGCGCAATGGCAGAAGATGCTCGCCTGCGAGCATGGGGGGATGAACGAGGTGCTGGCGGACGTCTACGCCATCACCGGCGACCGTCGGCACCTCGAGGTCGCCCGGAAGTTCCATCACCGCGCGGTGCTCGACCCGCTGGCACGCCAGGAAGATCGGTTGGCCGGTCTCCACGCCAACACCCAGATCCCCAAACTCATCGGCGCCGCCCGCCTCTACGAACTCACCGGCGACCAGCCCTACGCCGTCATGTCCCGGTTCTTCTGGGAAACCGTCACCCGCAACCACTCCTACGTCACCGGCGGCAACAGCGACGGTGAACACTTCGGCCCCCCCGGCCGACTCCGCGATCGCCTCAGCAACAACACCACCGAGACCTGCAACACCTACAACATGATCAAACTCAGCGGGGCGCTCTTTCGCCGATCCACCGACGCCGCCCTCGCCGACTACACCGAACGCGCCCTCTGGAACCACATTCTCGCCTCCCAGAACCCCGAGGACGGCATGGTCTGCTACTTCGTGCCGCTGCGCTCCGGCAGTCACAAGACTTTCCTGACGCCGTTTGACAGCTTCGCCTGCTGCACCGGCACCGGCATGGAAAACCACGCCCGCTACGGCGAGTCCATCTACTTCCATTCCGACGATACCCTCCACGTCAACCAGTTCATCCCCTCCACCGTCTCCTGGCGCGCCCAGGAGTTCTTCCTCCGCCAGGAAACCGAGTTCCCCCGTTCGGACCGCGTGCGCCTGCTGATTGGCGTCAACCGCCCTTTGCGCCTCGCGGTGGCCATCCGCCACCCGCGGTGGGCAAATGCCCCGATGCGCGTTCGCGTGAACGGCAAGCGATGGGGCATCTCGGCGAAGCCCGGCGAGGCCTTCCGCGTCGAGCGCTTGTGGCACGACGGCGATGAAATCGAACTCCGGCTTCCCCTGGCTTTCCGGACGGAGGCCATGCCCGACGATCCGCAACGCCAGGCCATCCTCTGGGGACCGATCGTGCTGGCGGGCGACCTCGGCCCCGAAGACCGCGAACCAATCATCCCGGTGTTGGTCACGGAAGGCCGCCCGGTCGACAAATGGGTACGCCGGGTCAAGGGCGACCGCCTCCAGTTCGTCACCCGGGGAGTCGGCCGCCCGTCCGACGTCACGTTGCGACCTTTCTACGAAGTGCATGATCAGCGACATGCCGTCTACTGGGATCTCTTCACGAAGCAGTCCTGGGCCGAACGTGAAGCCGAGCTTCGCGCGGACCAGGAGCGCCTCCGCCAACTCGAAGCGCGCACCGTCGACCGCCTAGCCATCGGCGAGATGCAGCCGGAGCGTGATCACCAACTCGAAGGCGAGAACACCACCTCGGGCGAGAACCTCGGCCGAAAATGGCGGCACGCAACCGACGGCGGCTGGTTTGGCTTCCGGCTGCAATGCGAGGCGGGGGTCGCCCACGAGCTGCTGGTCACCTACTGGGGCAGTGACGCCGGCAACCGCCAGTTCGACATCGTCGTCAACGGCCGGAAACTCGCCACTCAGGTCCTCGAACGGAATGTTCCCGGTCAGTTCTTCGATGTCGCCTACGCGATCCCGGCGGAACTGACCCAGGGCCGGGAGCATGTCACCGTGCGCTTCCAGGCGCAGCCGGACAAACTGGCGGGCGGCGTCTACGGCGTCCGCCTCCTCCGGGCCGGCGCCGCGGCCCCGCGCTAGCCGGCGTTTCCGCGCAGCCCCACCTCACCACTCATTCCCATGAAACGAACCTTCATCTCCGCCCTGCTGGTCCCGGCCGGCGCATGGCTGCTCGCCGCCGCCGCCACGGCCGCCGACCCCACCACTCCTCACCGCCTGGTCATCCGCGCCGACCAGCCCGGCCCCGTCATTGACCGCAATATCTACG
>CAYSPU010000336.1:0-5286 GCA_964432995.1 uncultured Verrucomicrobiota bacterium | reverse complement strand
TTAAGTTAGTGAAACCTGTCAAAGCCACAGACCATGGACACTCCCCCGATGCCGCCGTTTGCGCCAACTCGAAGCGTGCCTGTGGTCTCGCGCGGGGCGAGCGCTCCATACGGAGGCGCCCGCCGTCGCTTAATTCTTAACGCCTGACCCTGCCGGCACCCCAATCATTTGGTCGTTGGGGATTGGGGAGAAAAGGAAATGCAGAATGGAGAATGCCGGATGCCTTGCCGCATAGCCCTCATCTCCCAGCTCCGTCGTCCGTCCTCTGTCCTCCGTTTTCCTATCGGCCCGCCGGGGTGGCGGTGGACAGCAGCCGTTTCGCGTCGGCGGCGTAGGCCGCCTGCGGTCCCAACTCGAGGGCCTTGGTCAGCGCCTCGGTGCCTTCCTTGGTCTGCTTGAGCTGGAGCTGCGCGACGCCGAGGGAGTAGTAGACCTCGCCGTCCTTGGGCAGGGCGCGTCCGGCTTCCTGCAGCAACTGGACCGCGTAGCGGTAGTCGCCGCGGCGCTGGACGAGGACCCCGAGGGTCTTCGTCAGGAGCGGGTCGGTGGGGAACGACTCGCGGGCTTTGACGGCGTGCTCGTAGGCCTTGCGGTCGTCTTTGAGGCGTTCGGCGTAGATGAGGGCAAGTTGGCGTCGAGCGGGAGCGAACTGCGGGGCGCGAGTGAGGACGCGTTCGTAGAGATCGCGGGCGTCGTCGAAGCGATTCTGTTGTTCCTGGAGACGCGCCATGGCGACGAGGGCGGGGACGTGGTTGGGGTTGGCGGCGAGGAGGGCCTTGAGTTGGGGTTCAGTGGCGGCCCCGGCGGCCGGGGTGCGATAGGTTTGGATCAGGCCCTCGAGTTGGCGGGCGCTGTCGAACACCGGTCCGGAGGCCGCCGCTTTCATCGCCTTCTGCGCCTGCTGTGACGCTTCCTCAACCTTCCCCAGGAGGTAGCTGGCTTGGGCGAACTCAAGCAGGACATCGGGGCGTTCGCCGAGCTTCCGAGCGGCTTCCTGGAGGAGGTTCATGGCCCAGGCATGGTCGCCGGCTTCACCGGCCAGGCGCCCGAGCGTGAGGGCCACCTCGGCATCGTCGGGGGCGAGCTCGCGGGCGCGTCGGGCGAAGCGGATGGCCTCGGCGGGGTTGTTGAACTGCTCGGCATTGAGGCGCGCGAGCTGGATGTTGGCGGCGGCCGACTTCGGGTTCAACCTGAGGATCTGTTCGCAAGCGGTCCGCGCTTTGTCATAGGCCCGCTGGTGTTCGTACGCTTCCGCGAGGCGGGTCAGGGCCAGGAGATCGTTGGGATTCTCTTTGACGGCCTGCTCGAGTCGCGGGACCGAGTCGGCGGTCGGGCTGCCGGTGTCGGTCTGCAGGGCAGCGAGGCGTTTGCTGGCTTCGGCCTTCCAGGGGCGATCGGCACTATCGCCCGCCAGGGACTGCTCCAGGGCGGCGCGGGCGGGGCCGGGCTGCGCGAGCATGTAGTAGGTCATGCCGAGGTGGTATTGGATCTCGGGCTGGGCGGGCAGGCGTTCGGCGGCTTCGAGCAGGAGCCGCAGGGCCTCCGCATACTCCCCGCGTTTGTAGTGCACCCAACCGAGGGTGTCGGCGACGGTGGGATCACGCGGGAGCAACGTGCGCGCCCGTTGGGCGAGGGCGTAGGCGCGGGCAGGGTCGTCCATGTACTCGGCATAGAGATAGGCCAGGTTGTTGAGGGCGGGGCTGAAATCCGGTCGCGCCTGGAGCAACGTTTCGTAGGCGTCCCGTGCTTTGCGGTGGTCGCCGCGTTCGCTGTGAATGGCCGCCTGCAGCATCAGCGCTGCGCTGTCCTTCGGGTTCTTGTCGAGCAATGCGTCCAATTCCTTCAGGGCCTTCGTCGGATCGCCGGCGCGGACGTAGGATTGCGCGAGGGCGAGGTAGGCCTCGTGGAACTCCGGGTTGAGCTCAATGGCCTTGCGGAGGCGGAGTTCGGCATTGGCGCGATCGTTGTTGGCCAAGTAGACGCGGGCGACCAGGTAGAGCGGCTCCGCCTTGTCCGGCATCGCGGCGGCGGCCGCCTCGGAACGGCGCAGGGCCGAAGCCGCGTCCTTGGCTTCGAAATCGAGTTCGACCAACTGGGCGACGGTGGCCAGGTGCTTCGGATCCAACTGGAGCGCTTGCTCGAAGGCCTGGCGCGCTTCCTTCGGCTTCTTCTGCTGGCGGAGGACAATTCCGCTCAGGTAGGGACCATCGGGGTCCTTGGGGAAGTTGTTCATGTACGAACGATAGACGGCCAGGGAATCGTCGAGCCGTCCCCGATCCCGCTGGGCCATGGCCAGGAGCACATAGGCGGTCTGGACGTCGGGACGGGTCTTGAGGAAGCCCTCGAGGAGCCGCACGGCGTCGTCGAACTGGCCCCGACCGAGGTGGATGCGGGCCAGGAGAAGAACGGATTCCGGATGGTCGCGGTCGACTTCGAGGGCGGCTTGGAGGCTGGCCATGGCTTTGGCCGGGTCCTTGTTGAGCAAGTGGGCCGCGGCAAGTTGATAGCGGAAGTCCGGCACCCGACCGTAGATCTTGGTGAGACCATCGAGTTCTTCGACGGCTTTGGCGGCATTGCCCTCCGACACCATGATCCGCGATCGCAACAGGCGGGCCTCGAGATGCGCCGGGTAGCGGCTGAGAATGGCCTCCGTCAGCTTCTTGCATTCGTCGAGGCGGCGTTCGGCAAAGGCCCACTGCGCTTGCGTCGCCAGGGCTGGCAGATAGTCCGGCGCGCGCTTGGACAGATCCTCGAGGTACTGGACGGCCTCGTCGCGCCGCTGGGTGCGCAGGAGGAACTCGGCATAGCGCACGCGTCGCGCCGAACGCAGGGGCGAAAGGTCGGCGGCGAGCTTCAGTTCCTGCGCCGCGGCGGCCAGGTTGGTGCGACCGATGAGGAGGTTGCCCGCCATGAAGTGAGCGACCGCCGATTTCGGGTCGAGGTTCACCGCCTTCTGGAGGGACGCCTCCGCTTTCGGACGGTCCCTGTCGCGCAAGGCGTAGATGGCGTCGACGACGTGATACAGCGCCTTTTCCCCCACTTGGCGGCGGACGCCATCGAAGGCGCTGCGAGTCTTCTGGATGTCTTCGGGGCGCCCGGGCAGTTCGGCCAGCAGGAGGACCAAATCGTCGTTGGTGGCTGCCTGGGGCAAAATCCGGAGGGCGTTGGACCGGGCGCCGCCGAAATCGCCGGCGGCGGCGAGCAACTGGGCCATCTTGACCTGGAAATCGAGGTTCGCCGGATCCACCTGACAAACCCGGCCGATCATCGGCGCCGCCTGCAGCAAATGCCCGCTCTCGAGGTAGATCGTTCCGAGGCGCTGGACCGCGACGAGGTTCGTCGACTCGAGGCGCAGGACGTTCAGGTACTCGATCCGGGCGCGGTCGTAGTCGCCGGCCTGGAACGCCTCGTCGCCGCGGGTGAGGTGACCCTCCTTCTTCGCCTGCTTCGAGCAGCCCGCCAGAAGCACCACCGCCAGAAGAACGGGAACCCAAGGGAACGATCTGTAGTTCGTCGTCACAGCGCGGAATGTAGCGGAAACGGCGTCGGAGATCACGAAGAAGTTCTACGGACTACACGCCCGGCGGCACGGCGGCACGGCGGAGGTCGGAGGAGAGGAGAGCGGCGCAGAGGAGATAGGAGATGGGGAGGACGGAGGGCGGAGGACAGACGACGGAGGACGGGACTGAGAGCTCGGGGCCATGCCGCAAGGCATCCGGCATTCGCGGGAATTCGCGAAATTCGCGTCTCTCCGCTTTCGTGCCTTTCGTGTGTTTCGTGGTTTCTTCGTCGGAGTTCGGAGCTCTCGCTATTCTACATCCCCAATGCAAAATCCCCAATCCTCAATCCTCAACGGCCAATCATTAGGGATTCGGGATCAAGGATTGTCGATTTGGGATTCCGGATCTATGCAACCTCCGTC
Organism: uncultured Verrucomicrobiota bacterium; assembly: GCA_964432995.1. GTDB lineage: Bacteria > Verrucomicrobiota > Verrucomicrobiia > Limisphaerales > JAHDYP01 > CAYSPU01. The sequence continues at coordinate 1,364 of CAYSPU010000336.1, read as the reverse complement.
CTCCGTCCTCCGTCCTCCGTCTTCTGTCTTCCGTCCTCCGTCCTCCGGCTCCTTGTCTCTCGCCGCCCTTTCCCCGCGCCGCAGCCAAACCAGAAGGAGCAAGAGGGGAACCAGCGACAACGCGAAGAAGGCCGTTGCGCTGCGATTGTGAACCGGGCCGTGGACCATGTGCGGGCCGACCTTTACGCAGAGCCAGCCGATCAGCAGAATCCGAAATCCATTGCGCAGGATACCGAGCAGCAAGGCGACCATCGCGAGCAACCACCGCTTCCAGGGCCGACGCAAGAAGAGGTAGCCGCCGAGCAGACCCGTGCCGAACAACACCAGGGTCGAACGCGCGCCGCTGCATTCCTTGGCCACCTCGAGCGTGATCGTCGGCAGAATGAAGGACATTCCTTCCCGGGAGAAGGGAATGCCGGCGACCACAAACAGCAGGTGGGTCACCTCGGCCGAGGCGTGCTGCAGGAGAACCTCGAACCAGTCCATGACCGGAGTCGGCACCGGCACCATCAGGAAGAGAAACACGACCGGGAACTGCAACCGCCACAAAATCAACCAACCGAACCGCCAACCGCCCACGCCCACAACGCTCAGGACAAAGACCAGGGTCGGAAGCATGATGTGCCAGTTGCTGCGCCCCGTGACGGGAATGAACCACCAGAGCGCGAGCGCGATGGCGCCGCCGGCAATCGGGAGCAGACACAAGAGAGAGGGGAGAGAGGAGAAAGGAGAAGGAGCCGCGGCAATCGCGCCCTCCTTCCAACGCAGGCGCACAAGGTAGGCGACGACGACGGGAACCGTCAGGACATACGACCCGCCGCCGGAATTCCAGGCGTAGATGGCCCAGTGCGCCAGTGGCAGGAGAAACAGCAGCGCCGCGATGCCGAGAGCGACCGTGAACCGGGATGGGCGGGAGAGCGACATGGCAGTTGGGAGCTAGGAGATTGGGACGACGGACGACGGACGACGGAGGTCAGAGGTCAGAGGACGGAAGACGGCGCATTCTTCATTCTCCATTCTTCATTCTGCATTTCCCTCTCTCCTCTCCTTACGGCCCGTCATTCGCGGTAATTCGCGAAATTCGCGTCTCTCCTCTTTCGTGTGTTTCGTGTCTTTCGTGGTTTTTCGGTCGGAGATGGGAGATCGGAGATAGGGTCATTCTGCATTCCGCATTTGACCCTCAATCCTCAATGCCGGACTGATTGGGGATTTGGGATCGAGCATTTTCGATTGAGGATTGAGCTGACCTCCGACCTCTGCGGCTCCGTCCTCTGTCCTCCGTCTTCCGCCCTCCGCCTTCCGTCGCCCCAACCTCCCAACCGTGAACCCTGAACCTCCCAACCGTGAACCCTGAACCTCCCAAC
>CAYSPU010000335.1:0-5302 GCA_964432995.1 uncultured Verrucomicrobiota bacterium | reverse complement strand
CCTCGTTGATCGCCACCCGGATGAAGGGGGTGGTGTCGTAGGGGTAAACAACCTTCATGCCCGCCGGGAAGAACTCGCTCATCTCCGCCAGCTTCGCCCGCACGTTGTCCGCCGTTTCCAGGGCGTTCGCACCGGCTGCCGCGCGGATGGCCAGACCGGACGACGGCTTGCGGTTGTAGTAGACATCGATGTCGTACGCCTCCGTGCCCAGTTCGGTGCGCCCGATATCACTGACCCGCACCACCGAGCCGTCCGGGTTGATGCGCAGGGGGATGGCGGCGAACTCCTCCGGCGTCTCCAGCATGCTCTGGACGATGATCGAGGCGTTCAGGCGCTGGCCTTCCACGGCGGGAGCCCCGCCAAACTGCCCGGCGGAGATCTCGACGTTGTAGGCGCGCAGCGCCAGCACCACGTCGGTAAACGTCATCCCGAACTCCGTCAGCTTGTCGGGGCTCAGCCAGACGCGCATCGCGTAGTAGCCGCCGAAGACCTCCACCTCGCCCACACCGGGGACGCGGGACAGCACCTTCTCGAGGTTGGACTTGGCGTAGTCCCGGAGATCGTGGCCGTTCATGCTGCCGTCTTCGGAAACCAGGCCGACGATGATCAAGTAGTTGCGGGTGCTCTTGTTCACCATGATCCCCTGGCGCTGGACTACTTCCGGAAGACTGGCCATGGCCAACTGCAGCTTGTTCTGCACCTGCGCCCACGCCAAATCCGGATCGGTCCCCGGCGCGAACGTCAACTCGACCCGGGTCATGCCCGCGGAATCGCTCGTCGACGAGAGGTAGAGCATGTTGTCAAACCCGGTCATCTTCTGCTCGATCACCTGGGTGACACTGTTCTCGGTCGTCTCGGCGGACGCGCCCGGATACACCGCCGAGATGGCGATGGACGGCGGCGCAATCGGCGGATACTGGGAGATCGGCAGGTTGTAGATCGCCAGGCAACCCGCCACCATCATGATGATGGCGATGACCCAGGCGAAGACCGGGCGTTGCAGGAAGAATCTCGATAACATGGCGCGTCTCCCTTAGTGCGCGGCGGCGTTCGGCTGGCCCGCAGTCCCCGAGGGCGCATTCGGTTTAGGACTGCCGCCGAAGGGAACCTCCCGCACCGGCACACCCGGACGCGCCGATTGCAGACCCTCCACAATCACCCGGTCGCCCGGCGCCAGTCCCGAAGAAACCAACCACTGATCGCCAATGGCCCGCTCGACACTCAACGGCCGCGGCGCCACCTTGCCCTCGCCGTCCACAATCAGGGCGAGGGGATTCCCCTTGGCATCGCGCGACACCGCCTGCTGCGGCACCAGGATGGCCTGGTCGTTCACCCCTTCCTTGACCAGTGCCCGCACAAACATCCCCGGCAGCAACACCCCGTCCGGATTCGGAAAGACCGTCCGCAGGATCACCGAGGCGGTGGTCGGATCCTCGGAGACGTCGCGGAATTGCAGCGTCCCCGTGTGCGGATACTTGGTGCCGTCGCCCAGGATCAGCTCCACCTCGTTCACATTGGCGCCTTCATGGCTGATCTTCCCGTCCTTCAGGCGACGCTGCAGACGCATCAGTTCGGTGGTGGATTGGGGTATATCCACGTAAATCGGGTCCAGTTGCTGGATTGTCGCCAGCGGCACGGGCTGATACGCCGTCACGATGGCGCCATCCGTCACCGTGGATCGGCCGATCCTTCCGGAGATCGGGGAAACAACCCGGGCGTAGCCGAGGTTGATGCGGGCGGTCTCCATGGTCGCTTTCCAGTACTGCGCGTCCGCTTCGGCTTGCTTGAGCGCCGCGTCCGCGTCGTCGAAGTCCTGCTGGCTGACGGCCTTGTCGGCGAGGGCCTGCCGGAAGCGCTCGACCCGGGAGCGAATGGCCGGGAGGCTCGCCTCCGCCCGCGCCAGGGCCGCGCGGGCATTGTCGAGCGCCGCCTGAAACGGGGCGGGATCGATCTGGTAGAGCGCCTGCCCCGCCTTGACCTCGGAGCCTTCCGTGAACAGCCGTTTCTGGATCAGGCCGTTGACCTGCGGCCGGATCTCCGCAATGAGGAAGGGAGCCGTCCGCCCCGGCAGATCCGTCGTCAAGAGCACCTTCTGCCGGGCGACGGTGATGGTCGCAACCTCGGGCGCCGGGCGCTGCATCGCCGGGCCCTGGGGGCCCGGCGCTCCGGGTTGACAGGCCGTCAGCGACAACCCGCAGAGCAGGGCGGCCGATACGGTTTTCCAAGAGGCCAGAACGTCGCGAGACTGGTCGGTGAATTGCATCAGAGGTCCTGAGGTTGTTGCCCTTTCAAGCAGGCGGACATGGCCGCGGTCGTGGTCAAAGAGTTGTCGTCCCGAAATGGCCCCATCTCACGGCGCGTTTCCGCAGTCGGCAAGGACGCACTGGAGCCTGGCGAGAACCGCTTCCTTGCTGACTGTCCCCACAACTCGGAAACGGACACCCCCCTCAACAAAGAAGAGCAACGTCGGAATCGATTGAATTTCATACCACATGCTCAGATCGGGATTGTCATCGGCGTTCACCTTGACCACCTTCGCGCGCCCCGCACACGCGGTCGCCACTTCGTCCAAGGCCGACTCGAGGACATGGCAGGGGCGACTCCACGGCGCCCAAAACGCCACCACAACCGGTGGCTTCGACTTCAGCACCTCCGACTCGAAGTCCGCCTCACCGACGTCAACCGTCAGCGGTTTGCCTGGCCTCACGTCCATATCTTCGACTGCACGCCGTCTGTGCAGTTGCCGGGGCAGAGCGCATGCCAGGAAACGAACGAGCTGCATAAACCCTTCAGGCGTAGTCTGCAACGATTTTTCGCGCGCCATCCTAGGCGGGTCGAAAAATCGAACGTGCGAAAACTCGTCCAGCGCGCTTCTCGACCGCCCCTATACCACAGAGCCCCGAACCATGCGGCAGTTCCCCCAGGAAGTGCACGCCTCCCATCCCGTCCGCGCCATCCGCACAATCCGCGGTCCAAAGTCCGACCCGGAACAAACCGCGAGCCTTGCTCGGCGGCTACGTCGATGCCTTTGGCGCCAGACCCGCCGATAATCGACAAAGGTGGCGACAAAGGTGCGAACAAAGGTAGCGGCAGAAGCGACACAGGCATGGGCCTGCCGTCGCACCGTCGCACCGACCCTGCGGGTGACATTTGCATGGAACAAGAAGGGCCGGTTCCCCTATAACCAGCGCGTGGCCGGCTCTGGACCAGCCGAAATATCCGCTCGCACGCGCTATTGCGCGGTCTATGGGCATCCGATTCGGCATTCGGCGTCGCCGGCGATGCAGAATGCGGGGATGACGGCGCTGGGGTTGGGCTGGCGTTACTTGGCCTTTGACGTGCCGCCGGAGCATCTGCGAGCCGCGATCGACGGGGCGAAGGCGATGGGATTCCTGGGATTGAACCTGACCGTGCCACACAAACAGTTGGCGCTGGAGATGATGGACGTGGTCGATGCCGAAGCGCGCCAGTGGGGGGCGGTGAACACGGTGCGCTTCGAGGGGCAACTGGCGGATGGCAGTTGGCGGCCGCTCGGGCAGGTGCCGGACGGAGCGGCGGTGGGGCGGATGCGATCGCAGGGATTCAACACGGATGCGGAGGGGATCGCGCGATCGTTGCGGGAGGATCTGGGTTTTGAGGCTCGGGGGGCGCGGGTGCTGGTGCTGGGGGCGGGGGGTGCGGGACGGGTGGCGGCATTGCGGTTGGCGCGGGATGGCGCGCGCGCGCTGTTCCTGGTGAATCGGACGCAATCGAAGGCGGAAGATCTGGCTGCGGAGATCCGGGCAACGACGGCCGGAGCCGTGGTGGCGGTCGGGTATCCGGACGGGGAAGTGGACCTGGTGGTGCAGGCGACGTCGCTGGGGCTGCGGTCGGAAGACGGGCTGCCGTTCGACTCGGCACGGCTGGCGTTCTCGCGGGCGCGGGCGGTGTACGACATGATCTATCGGCCGGCGGAGACGCCGTTTCTGGCGGCGGCACGGGCGGCGGGATGTCGAGCCGCGAACGGTTTGGGGATGTTGCTGTATCAGGGGGCGCGGGCGCTGGAGTTGTGGACGGGACGGGCGGCTCCGGTCGCGGAGATGCGGCGGGCGCTGGAGGAGGACGTTTACGGGAGGGCAGGGGAATGACGGGGCCATGGGATTTGCAGGCGTGGAAGATGGTGCCGTTTCACTTTTGGTCGGCGGTGTTCTTCGTGTTGGGGAGCATGGTGGGCAGTTTCCTCAACGTGTGCATCTACCGGATGCCGCGCGGGGAAAGCGTGGTGTCGCCGCCGTCGCACTGTCCGCACTGCGGGTATTCAATTCCCTGGTATCTGAACCTGCCGTTGGTGACGTGGGTGTATCTGCGGGGGCGTTGTCGGAACTGCGGGGCGGGGATATCGGTGCGGTATTTCCTGGTGGAACTGCTGACGGCGCTGTTGTTCCTGGGGTGCTGGCTGTCGGCGGGGGAAAGGTCGGCGGGTCTGGCTTTGGTGCGGTGTTTGGTGATGGCGGGTTTGCTGGTGGCGACGTTCATTGATTTCGAGCATCTGATCATTCCGGACGAGATCACGCTGGGCGGGATGGTGGCGGGGTTCCTCTGTTCCTTCCTGGTGCCATCGGTGCAAGGGGTGCAATCGACGGCCGTCGCTTTGGAGCAGAGCCTGCTGGGGATGGGCGTGGGGGCGGGCGTGGTGTATGGGATTGTGCGGATGGGGAAGCTGCTGTACGGGCGACAGCGGATGGACTTCGGATCGCCGACGATGGTGCGGTTCACGGAGACGGCGGTGTTGCTGCCGTCGGGGGAGATGCCGTACGAGGAGGTGTTCTATCGGAAATCGGACGCGATCCAGGCGCAGGCGAAGCGGGTGGAGATGGTGGACCGGTGTTACGTGGATGTGCCGGTGCGGTTGTCGCCCAGCCGGTTGCAGGTGGGGAAGGATCGATTTCGGCCGGAGGAGGTGGAGTTCCTGGAGGTGCTGACCGATCGGCTGGTGCTGCCGCGGGAGGCGATGGGGTTGGGGGATGTGAAGTTCATGGGGGCGATCGGGGCGTTCCTTGGATGGCAGGCGGTGTTGTTCTCGCTGATGGTGAGCGCGATGGTGGGCGCGGTCGTGGGTCTGGGCCTGATCGCCTTGGGGAAACGGGAATGGTCAAGTCGCCTGCCGTATGGGCCGTATATTGCGCTGGCGGCGGTGGTGTGGGTGTTTTGGGGGCCGCAGATTCTGTGGTGGTGGGGATTCCGGTGAGCGGAGGACGTCGGGCGGTCCGGAGCGCGACCGGCCTGCCGAGCCGTAGCCTTGGCGGAGGCTGGTCCCTCGGTC
>CAYSPU010000334.1:0-5302 GCA_964432995.1 uncultured Verrucomicrobiota bacterium | reverse complement strand
CCGATCTTGGCCAGCGGCGATCCGGGGGGCCCCATCAGATACGGAACCACGTACAGCACCCGCCCCTTCATGCTCCCTTCGAGCAGGGCGTTCAGCTTGCGGTACATCTCCTTCGGGGCCATCCAGTTGTTCGTCGGACCCGCCTCCTCCTGACTGTCCGTGCAGATGTACGTGCACTGTTCGACCCGCGCGACGTCATTGGGATTGGACCGATGCAGATAACACCCCGGCCACTTCTGCTGGTTCAACGGGATGAGAATGCCCTTCGCAACGGCCTCCTCCGTCAGACTCTGTTTCTCCTGGTCCGATCCGTTGCACCAGAAGACACGATCCGGCTGACAGAGCTTCGCCACTTGTTCCACCCAGGCGACGACCTGCGGGTTCTTCGTGTTGCACGTTCCGAGTTTCTGTTTGGCCATACCCTTCTTCCGTGGTTTGGAGTCTCGATCTCGCTGCGGTCCGGCAGCGGGCGCGGAAAGTATCAAGGACTGCCGCCTCCAAGCAAGAGCCGAATGGACCGACACACTTTCGGTTTGACCCGCTGCCGGGCGCGATTCACAACCATGCCCCAACATCTATGGCACAACCGGGAACTTCTGGTCGGGACGCGACTCGAATCATGGTCTTCGGCGTGGGCGCCTTCACCCACGGCGTGATGCGCACCCTCCGCCAGAACGGTGCCCGGGTCTCGGCTTACCTCACCCGACCCTACGGCCATTACGGCGCCTCCCTCGAAGGCCCCGCCTACGACGCCACCAAACACCCGGATCCCTTCGCCACGCTCGAACGGGAAGGCGCCGAGTTCGTGGTTCCCATGTCCATCGAATGGGCCTTCAAACCCTGGACCCGCGAGTTCCTGGACCGCAAAGTGCCGATCCTCTGCCCCGTCGGCGACGCCCTCCTGCTCGAGCGCGATCGCGATTTCGCCCGGGCGCTGTGCCGTCGGTACCGCATTCCGTTCCCCGAGTCGCACGCGCCCGCCCGCCGCGCCGAAGCCCGCCGGATTGTCGAGCGCCGGCGACGCGCCTTCGTCATCAAGAACCCGCTCTGTTCTCCCTTCAGCCCGGTGCACACGATCGTCTGCGAGACCCCGGACGAAACGCTGGCCTGGCTCGAACGCGTGGACGACTCCGAAGGCATTTTCCTGCAGGAGTACCTGGGACGCGCCGAAGCCGGCCACATCGCCCTGGTGAGCGGGGGCGAACTCCACTCGCTGGTCACCAACCAGGAGTACAAGCGGGCCTTCGACGGCAACCTCGGGATCGTGGCCGGCGCACCGCTGGGAGGACTGATCGAGAAGGACCCGGGCGACAAATACGGCCTGGCCCGCGCGCTCCTGCGCCCGTTGCTGCCCTGGTTCCGCAAGGTCGGCTTCCACGGACCGGTGCAGGTCACCGCCATCCGCCATCGGAACCGGTGGCACGTTCTCGAATACAACGTGCGCCTCGGCGTCACCAGCGGGCCCATGATCCTGCAACTCCTGGACAACCCCGCCGCGGTCCTCCGCGACACCGCCCACAACCGGCCGCTGCGACCGCGTTTCCGCCCCGGCCTCCGCTTCGGTTGCTCCCTGACTTTGGCCGGACACGGCTACCCGTACGTCAGCCTGGAAGGCCCGCGGTTGCCGGTCCAAGTCCGGGGCACGACACCCGGCGACATCTGGTGGAACGAAGTCGCGCGCGACCCGCGCCTCGGGCTGTACATGACGGGCCATCGCATCGCCGATGTGACCGCCCTGGCCCGCACGTTGCCGGAGGCGATCGCCAAGGCCTATGCCACGATCCGCGCCCTCCATTGCCTAGGCAGCTATTACCGGCTGGACGTCGGCCAGTCCCTCTGGCCTCCTGGTGAAGTCTGACCCGAAGAGCACGCCGTGGAATCTGAAGCGCCAGCGACGGACGGCACCCTCCGCCTGCCCCGCCCGGACCAGGAGTTGATCGCCCAAATCCGCGCCGGCAGCCGGGGCCCGCGCCCCGCCTGGATCGAGATCGACCACGCCCAGTTGGCGCGGAACTTCGCCCTGATCCGCGCCGAGACGCCGCCGCACCTCCAATTCCTCGCGGTGGTCAAGGATCAGGCCTACGGACACGGGGCGGTTGCCGTTGCCCGCGCCGCCCTTGCCGCCGGCGCCACTTGGCTGGGCGTCAACACCCTCGACGAAGGCATCGAATTGCGCGGCGCTGGCCTGGATGCCCCCATCCTCCTGCTCGGCGAACGGCATCCGGACGAGCTGCCGTACTGTCTGCAGCATGGTTTCGCGGTGAGCGTTGGCGACGTGGAGTTGGCACGTCTGCTGGATCGACTGGCGCAGCGAGCGGGTCGGTGTCTGCCGGTGCATTTGAAGGTCGACACCGGCATGAGCCGCTTTGGCGTCCGCTGGGATGTTGCTGCCCGGGCCGCCGCCCAAGTCGCCCAACTCCCCGGACTCGTTCTCGCTGGAGTGATGAGCCACTTCTCCATGTCCGACGAATCCGACAAGTCGTTTGCCCTCGAACAAATCAGCAGGTTCCAGGAATTCCTCCGCGCCCTCGAGACACTGCGGATCCGCCCCGGCCTCCGTCACCACTGCAACAGCGGCGCTTACCTCGACCTCCCCCAAGCGCACTTCGACCTCGTCCGCCTCGGGATCCTCCCCCTCGGCGTTTACCCGTCTGCGGTCTGTCGGCGGGTCTCCGGCCTGCAACCGGTCCTCTCGGTCAAGGCGCAGATCATTGTCGTCCGCACCATCCAACCCGGGGACATCTACGGCTACGGTTTGAAGTATCGTGCGGCGTCCGCCCGCCGCATCGGTGTCCTGCCGCTCGGCTATGGCGATGGCTATCCCCGACTCCGGAACACCGGGCACGTCCTGCTGCACGGTCGGCGGGCGCCGATCCTGGGCGGCGTGGCCATGGATAGCATCGGGGTCGATCTCAGTGGGATCCCGCAGGCCGCGCTCTGGGACGAAGCGGTTCTCCTGGGCCGTCAGGGCGACGAAGAGATCAGCGCCCACGATCTGGCCGCTTGGAAGGGAAGCGTCTCCTACGACATCCTCGCCGGCTGGCGGTCCCGCCTGCCACGAGTGGAACTGTCATGAAACTGCTCTTTTCGGAAACGCAGTCCGACTACGCGCGCTACCTGTACCCCTACGTGATTTGGGCGGTGCCGGAGGGCGGGGAGACCCCGGCCGACTTGATGCGCCACGGTTTTCTGCCGGCGTCGCCGCAGATGGATCGGTTCTATCTCTGTCGCAACCTGCGCGTGGATCTTCGCCAATACCAACCGTCGTCCGAGAACCGACGGATCCTGCGCAAAGGCTCGGGCATCTCGGCCACCCTCGTGCCCCGCGCGGAGTTCGACTACAGCGAGGCCCGGCGCGAGGCGTGGAAGGCCTATGCCGACCAGCGGTTTGGCGATGAGGTGATGTCGCGCGAGCGGCTGGACACGCTGATGCGCTCGCCGGTGATCAGTCATCTGCTGGTCTTCCGCGATGCCGCCGAGGCCCGCGAGGTCGGCACCGCTCTGCTCTACGTCCAGAAACCGGAACTTGCCCATTACTACTACGCGTTCTACGACCTCGCCTATCTGCAGCGGAACCTGGGCATGTTCATGATGACCTGGGCCGTCGGCCACTTCGCAGAGGCCGGCTTTGGCCATCTGCACTTGGGCACCTGTTACTCGGAGCGGGCGCTCTACAAGACCCAGTTCAGCGGGATCGAGTTCTTCAATGGCAGCGCCTGGTCCTCGAACCTCGAAGAACTCAGGTTCCTGATCGATCGCGACCAGCAGCAACGCGGCCGGCACCTCCTCGACCTCCCGGAGTACCTCGAGACGTTCCACGGCGGGCGGTTGCAGGAACTCGCCGACCGCAGCCGCTTCAGTGCCCAGTAGCCGTCCTGCGGCGCGGGATCAGTCCGCGCACTTCCCTCCGGCACCGAACTCGCGCACCCATCTCCCAGCACCGACTCACGTCGGCGGCTGCCTTCAGTCGTATTCCGTCCTCTGGGTCCCTTGAGCAACTGCCGTGAAGAAGCGTTCGATCTGCGCCGGCAGCACCCGGCTGGTCGAAAGCTCCGGCAGCGCACCCCGATCGAAGAACCGCGACTCCGCCGACTCCGCCGTCGCCATGGGGGCGCCACCCACAATCTCGCAGTGGAAGAAGAGCTTGTAGACGTGATAGGGAAACGGCGGCGAGTGCCCCTGCCGCTCGCGATCCAGCACGGCCAGCAAACACCGGGGCTCAACCTCATATCCCGATTCCTCCCGGACTTCGCGGACGACGGATTCGGCCGGCGTCTCGTTCACGTCGGCCCAGCCGCCCGGCAGGGTCCACTTCCCCGCATCGGCGTTCTCGCGTAGGAGCAGCACCTTGCCGTCGCGAAGGACGAACGCACGCACATCCACTTTCGGCGTCGCGTAGCCAAACTCCGCCGCGTTCCAGTCGTAGATTGTCCGGGGCGCGAGGTTTGAATGGCTGGCCAGCAACTCGGCGGCGAGCTTCCCCACCCGCTCGTAGCGCTCGCGGTCGTATGGGTTCTCCGCGAAATGGAGCCCCGTCTGCGCGATGGCCTGCAGCTCGCGGGCGATTTCCAACGTGTTCATTTCACCGACTCTCAAAACGGTAAAGCCCCGAGCCCACGGAGTAGACCGCATAACCCGGTTCCGATCGCAGGAGGTGGACGCCATCGGCGCGTTCCGCGCGCTTTCGGCCCTCGGTGACGTTCGCCACATCGGAGGTCGGCACGCAAACGGTGGCCTGGGAATTCACCGGCACTTCCAGGTCCCAGCGGAACCCGGAGTTGTCCTGGTGCCATTCGCTGCGGATCCAGCCCTGCGGCGAACGGTGCGAAGCCTTCACCCACTCGAGGCCGGGCACCGGGTGCGGCCGCATGATGATGTTCTTGAACCCCGGGTCTTCGGGATCGGATTGGATCCCGGCGAGGTCTTCGAAGAACCAGATGATGAGATCGCCGACGAGCATGACGTGGTTGCCGGAGTTCATGGCGGGATCGGCGGTGTCGCCATTCCAGAGTTCCCAGATGGTGGTGGCGCCTTTCTCGATCATGTAACCCCAGCTCGGGTAGGTCTTCTGCGAGGCGAGCGTGTAGCCGAGGTCGGCCCGGCCATGATCCGTCAGCGTGCGCATGAGCCACTGGCCGCCAATCAGACCGGTCCCGACGTGGTTCTTGCTCTCCTGGGTGATCTTGTCCACGAGATGCGCGAAGATCCCGGCCTCGCGTTCCGGCTGGACCAGACCAAAGGCGAGCGGCAGGACGCAGGAAGTCTGGGAACCGTTGTCGTAGTGGTTGGCCTCGGCTTTGAG
>CAYSPU010000333.1:0-5380 GCA_964432995.1 uncultured Verrucomicrobiota bacterium | reverse complement strand
AGCGCCGGCTTTCCAGCCGGCCGCCGTGCCGACAAGAATGTCGGCGATACGCAGCAGTGTGTGACGGGCGGCGATACGAAGTGTATTCACCTTGCTGATCCCGTGGAGGATGGCTAGGGTGCGCTCACGGTCGAAAAGCGCGATAGTGTCGGATGTTCGTTCGTCCTGGCGTTGCTCTTGGCAGCCGGGCAGGGGGTAGAAGCGCAGTTGGTCATTACCGCTAAGGACTATTCCGGTTTCCTGCGAGGGGATGGGTATGGTTGGCCAACCCATATTCCGGTCGCCGATTTGAGTGCCCTGGAAGCGGTCCGTACGGAGGCGGGACTGGCTCTGAGTTGGACTGAGCGTGGTATGGTCCAATCCGCCACGGCCGTTACCGGACCGTGGGCCGACGTGGTGGGGGCCGCCAGTCCGCAGTGGGTTGCCGCAGGGGACGAGCAGGTGTTCTACCGTTTGCGCGGCGTTTCCGCCTGCCACTCGGGAGTGGGCGCCGGTTGTCCGCAGCAGGGATACGACTTCACCGGGTTGCCCGATGATCACTGGGCCAACAGCCTGGCCACGCCCACCACGTGGGGGTGGATCGTGCCCCAGAAGCTCACCGGCTTTGCCGACGAAGGGGGAGCCGATCCCTTTGTCCGTGTCGTGCTGCGCAGCTTCAGCGTTTCCAACAACTGGGCGTGGTGGACGGGGACCTACGACACCTGGGAGGATGATGCGATTCACCAGAACGAGGGGTGGTTTCATTTCCGGGTGCGGAATCCGAACCCGCTGGGGGCGCTCCAGGAATACCGTCTTCGTTTTGAGCTGTGTTTTGACAACCCCTACGCCTTTGCGAGTGACCCGCTCCAGTTGAACTACTGGTGGATGGAACGCACCTGGGATTGGGAGGCCCACGGCGAGCGCCGCGTCTACACCCCGATCTACCGGCTCAAGTCCTCCCGGGGCAAGGTCGGTCTTTGGCAGCACATTGCCGAGACCAACGCCCATCCGGTGGCGGGCTGCACGAACGACCAGCGCCATTACCGGTGTCGCTTCGACCAGGTCATCCCGCGCACGGACTGGACCGAGATCGAGGTGGCGCAGAATCTCCCGTACTCGCTGGAGGACCGCGACGCGTTCCTGCGCTGGATCCAGACGAACTACCCGCCCAAGCACCAGGATCTCTGTATCCGGCGACGGCACCTGGGCTACGGCGGCCTGTTTGCCGCCCTCGAACCGGAGTCGCCCGATGTCGAGTTCAACGAACTCTATGCCATTGAGCTGTTCAAGCAGGTGTCCGGTTCCGCCGGCGATCCTGACCTGGCGACCAAACGCATCGTCATTATCCTGGCCGGGCTCGATTATGAACCGGCCGGGAATTTCGTGGCGGAAGGGGTGCTGCTCGAAATCCTCGACCGATGGGGCGCCGCCGAATACGACTATCGGAATCGGGCCTCCTACGTCGTGATTCCGATTGCCAATCCGGATGCTTACGAGTGGGGCACCTGCCACGTGATACCCTACGGCAACGGGTGTGAGGACAACGCCCTTCACCGTGGCTACGTCTTTCTCGATCCCGGAGGCCCGGTGCCCGATGACGCCCTCGACCCGGAAGCGCTCGCTCTGCGCGATTATTTTCGTCTGCTCACCGCGCAGGGCCTGGATGGCAAGGGAGGAAGCGTGGTCGCCCTGTTGGATTTTCAGAACGACCTTTGTCCGTCCCCGATCCGCTGGACCAATGGGCCTGGCATGTTTCCACCAATCTACGGCGGCTTCGGATTCAGCGATCTGGCGCAGAGCAACGCCGCGGTCCGGTTCCTGGAGAATCTGCGACGGGAACTGCCCCATCCGAACACGGGGCGTTACGTTCGCGATCCGGCGTCGCCCCAAGGCTGGTGGAAGTACTCCTACTCGGACTACGGCATTCCGTTGTGGATCACCTTCGAATTCGATGCGGCGGTGGTGTACTCCCATTTCCCGGGGGTGCCCGGGGGCTGGCAAGGGGCTTTCACCGATGCGATCCAGTTGCCCGGCAGCGGCGGCGGGCCCACGTTCTACGTGCATGGCTACATCGACCAAATCGGCCAGGCCACCGCGCCGGATGGCGATCCGGCTCACGTATTCAAGCTCTTTGGGCGGGACATCATCGACGCCGCCAGGCAGGAGTTGTTGACCCCTTGATTGCTCGGGATGAAGATCACGTTCGGACCGCGGGTATTTGGCCCGCCGCGTCCGTGCGGCATGATCTGCCCGCGGGGTTTGGAACCGCTTCCGTGGCTGGGTGTCTGCCCCCAATCGCCTAGACTCGTTGGGGGTCAAGCACCACCCGTGCGGCTGTCATTCCCAGAGGCCCACCTGGTGGTGTCCCGGAGAGGGAGGGCTCGGGCTTGTCTCACCGCGGTGTAGCGTCCTCGTCCTCAAGCGGAAACAGCGAAGCACGGGCACGGGTTGCGCCCGGGGGCCGGCGGTGGCAGAGATTGTCCCGAGGTCGGAACCGTTTATGCGGAATGAATCAGTTTCCGGTTGCGGCACACGTGTCGCAGTGATTCGATTTGAGGGCGAGGCGAATGACAACTGAAAAGTCCATGAAAAGCCGTCTTGTGTCTCTGATTGTGTGCGGGACGTTGGCGTCGGCGTGCTGGGGAGCTGGTGCTCCCGGCGACGCCAACGGCGATGGCAAGGTCACCTCGGATGATGCCCGGGTCATCCTCGAAAGGTCGGTCTCGACGGTTCACCTGGGGGTCCAGGAGGAAACCGATGCGGACATGAACGGCGATGGCGTGGTCAACGCCCTGGACGCCGTACTGGCACTACGGGCGGCCGGGAAGGAGGAGGGGATGACCTGGGACGGTCTGGAGGCGGCGGCTACGCTCGAGGGTTCGACGGTGGCGGTCTCCCTGCGTTTCACAGGCGCGAGCGGGCGGATTGATCCCGGACTTGAGGTGCACCTGCTGGATTTGGCGGGAGGATCGCTGGCTTCCCGGCGGATCGAGTTGACTCCGGCGGTCGGCGGTCCGGAGGGCAACGTGACGTTCAGCGTGCCGGAAGGGGAGTCGGTGATGGATCTGGCGAAATACGTTGTCGAGATCCGTGGGCAGTTCGCGGGTCAACCGGTTCGCGAGCGGATCAGTCTCTACGCCATCACGCCGAGGCTCAGCGCCTGTTTGCTGGGGCCTGACACGCTCATCCCGGGAGCCCAGGAGCGCCTGCGGGTCGTGGTTCAGGAGGCGACTTCGGGCGAACCTGTTTCCGGGGCGGTCGTCGAGATTCTACTGCAGACCCCCGAGGCATCGGACCCGGTGCCGCTGGGTGGCGGTCTGACGGATGCCGGGGGCCGGGTGGATGCGGGCTTCCAAGTCCCCGGCGAGATCCGCGGCGACGCCGAGTTGATCGCTCGGATCGTGTCCGGCATTGGCGAAACGGTCATCAGGAAGAACGCCGAGGTGGAGGACGGGGTGAGCACCCTGCTGACGACGGACAAACCGATCTACCAACCCGGGCAGACCATTCACATCCGGACGCTGACGCTGCGGAAACCGTTTGGCGTGCCGGCGGCCGGCAGCCCGATCACCATCGTGGTGGCCGATGCCAAGGGCAACAAGGTGTTCAAACAGATCCAGACCATCACCGAGTTCGGCGTGGCCTTCGCCGATTTCACCCTGGCCACGGAGCTCAACCTGGGGTCGTACACGATCTCCGCCGCGGTGGGCGAAGTGACGGTGGAGAAACAGGTGACCGTCAGCCGGTACTCCCTGCCGAAGTTCAAAGTCGCGCTGGCGGCAGGTGCGTCCTACTACGTTCCCGGCGCGACGCTGCATGGAGAGCTTTCGGCCGGCTATTTCTTCGGGAAACCCGTCGCCGGTGGCCACGTCACTGTCACCGCGTCCAAGTTCGACGTCGGGTTTGAGCCGTTTGCCAATGTGACCGGGACGACCGATGCCGACGGCAACTTCCAGTTCGCGCTCGATCTGCCGTCCTACTTCGTGGGCCAGCCGTTGAATCAGGGTGAGGCCTTTGTGCTCATCGAGGCGGCGGTGGTGGACGGGGCGGAGCACGAGGAGAAGACGACGCTGAGCGTGCCGGTTACGGCGAGCGATCTGCTGATCCTGGCGGTGCCGGAGAGCGGGCAACTTGTTCCGGGTGTCAACAACCGAGTCTATCTGCTCACCACCTACCCGGACAAGACGCCGGCGAAGACCACGTGCGCCGTCAGCGTCGGGACCGAGGGGGTGGGCTCCGTGGAGACCGACGAAGCGGGCATTGGCGTCGTTGAGTTCAAGCCGGAGGGCACGTCCGAGATCCTGATGACCGTCGAGGCTTCGGACGCGCGGGGGAACCGGGCGTCAAAGACCGTCGTCCTGCCGCTGGACCAGGCCCCGGGGTCCATCATGGTCCGCACCGACCGCACCCTCTACCGCGTGGGCGACGAGGTGAGAGCCGACGTCTTCACCTCGGGCGGGGGCGGGTCGGTCTACGCCGACGTGGTGAAAGAGGGGCGCACGATTTACAGCCGCATCCTCGAGTTGAGCAACGGGCACGCATCGTTGCTGATACCGCTCTCTTCGGACATGTCCGGCACGGTTGGTCTTTCCGTGTATCGCATTACCATGGGGAGCGACACCATCCGCGACCGCAAGGTACTGTTCGTGGATCCGGCGAATGACCTGCGCCTGGCGTATGAACCGGACCAGGAAACCTATCTGCCGGGCGCGCCCGCCACGGTGCGCCTGCGGGTGACCGATGCCGCCGATCGTCCGGTGGTCGCCGCCATTGGTCTGAGTATCGTGGACGAGGCTGTGTTTGCGCTGCAGGAACTGCGACCGGGCATGGAAAAGGTCTACTTCTATCTCGAAGAGCAGTTGCGCACCCCCAGATACGAAATCCATGGTTTCGAACCGGCCGCCATTATCGGCGAAGCTCGTCCTGTGGTGCCGGACGGTTCGCGCGACCGCGCGCTGGCCCTGTTGTTCGCGTCGCTCGAGTCAGCGCCGCAACCGAATCCCGACCCGGGCACTGCCCCTGCGCCTGCGGACAACGATTGGGCGAAGCTGAGAGAGAAACTGGCGGACGCGCTCTGGGCCGACCTGGGGCCACTTCTCGATGGCTTGGCGAGCGAGCTGAAGTCGTATGATGAAGATCGGTCGACCGCATACTTCGACTCGGTCCTCGCCGCGGCGGTCGGGAGCGGAGATCTCACCGAGGACGCCGCTTGTGATCCCTGGAGTTCGCGCTACCAAATCCGGTATGAGCGAGGTCCCGACCGGTTCACGTTTCAGAGCGCCGGCCCGGACAAACGACGGGGGACGGCGGACGATCTGGCGCTCGCGGCGGAGACCTGGAAGTTGCGGAATCGGTGGGTCTTGTTCTCGCCCGACTGGCAATGGTTGGGTTCGACGGCGAC
>CAYSPU010000332.1:0-5427 GCA_964432995.1 uncultured Verrucomicrobiota bacterium | reverse complement strand
AGGCGAGGCGGCGGCAGGGGCGGAACCGAATGGCTGTCAGATGTCCCAGTCAAATTGAACAGCCATGGTCTGAGGCGCCGCCTCGCTGGAACTACAACGGACCGAAGCGACGCCGCAGGAACCGTCCGGCGCGGAGGCGTCTCCGCGCCGGACTTGCCGATGCCCGAGTTGCCAATCTGAAGGACTGAACCCAAGGGCCCCAGATGCATCTCCGAACCCGCAGCGGGTACCGCAATCAGCGGACGGCGGTCAGTAGCGCATTCGACCCCAGCCCGGCGTCCATCTTCCAGGTGAGCCGCCCAAAGCCCCCTTGCTGCAGCAGTTCCTCGTAGCCCGCGCGACTCTCGAAGTGAAGCCCCTGGGAGGTCCGGTTCTGACCCAGCCAGACAGCCCAGCGCTCCGCCCGGGCGACGCGCTGATGCCCGGCGGTTTCGCTCCGCAAGGCCTCGCGCACGATGAGCACCCCGCCCGGGCGCATCGCCGCAAAAGCGGCGCGGAGAATCCGCGCCTTCTCCTCGCGCGGCACATAGTGCAGCACGTCCAGGAGCAACACGTGGTCGCACAGCGGAAAGCTCCATCGCAGCAAGTCGCCGTGCTCGAATCGCAACCGCTCCAGCCCCTGCGCGGAGGCCTGCGCCACACGCACCTTGGCGGCGTCGAAGTCCACGCCGACCACCGATCGCCCGGGACCGTCCAGCAACAGCCAGTGCGACGCCATGCCGTAGCCGCAGCCCAGATCGAGGAACTCCCCGTGGGCGGGCAAGACGCTGTCCAGCACGCGGAACACGGGATCCGCCCGCATCTTCCAATAGACGAACTGTTCCGGATAGGGTCCTTGATAGAGGTAGCGGCGGCTGACGGCGCGCAACTTGGCGGCGTAGTCCAGGCTTCCGGGAGACGGCGCCATGGCGGTTCGGCGGCCCGCCAGGCGGCGAGCGGTTAGGAGGTCCATGCAGAGTGGCACGAGAAGGAAAGCGGCCAGCAGGCCGGCTATTGCGCCAAGAAACAGCGTCGACCCGACGACCGAGAGGACTGGATGACGAAGCAGGACGAGGGCGGCGGCGGCGAACACGACGGTCATGGCGGCCGTGACCACGGACCCGCCGACGGCGGCGCTGTGGTCGTCGTGACCGCGGATCGGATCGAGCTTGGCCAGCACCAGGCACAAGCTGAAATCGAAGGCCAGGCCGACCCCGAACAGGAGAGCCAGCAGACGAGGAAACGAGAGGGGCGCCCCGGCCAGTCCCAAGGCGCCCAACGTCCAGAGAACGACCGCTCCCACCGGCAGCATGGTGATGCCCACCAGCGTGAGCCGGCCGAAGAGCAACCACAACAGCGCGCCCGCGACCACGGCGGCCACGGTTCCAAAGCGGATCACGCCGTCCCGCGTGAGGCGGGTGGGCGCCAGGTCCGCTGCGCGACGAAGGAAACGGTTGGGCGACTCCCTGTCTTGAACGGCGCGGCGGAGAGCGCTCTCCAAGTTGCGCCAGCCGCCGCGGGCCTCGGCGGCAGTTCCGGAGACCGTGGTGGGACCCGTTTCCAGCCGCAGTCGAGGCAGACCGACCGCGGCCAGCAGGGTGCAGGCGGCGAGCACAACCGCAACGTGTCGGCGGTGGCCGGCGTGGCCTTCGAGAAGACGGCGCCCGAAGGCGGTGAGCGCAAGCGGACGGTGTTCCCGTCCGGCGCTCAGCGGCAGGAACCGCGTCAGGAGGAAGACGGCCGCCAGGGCCGCGGCGGCGACTCCCGCGGCGGCAAACAAGGCGACTTGGCGGCACTCGGCACTCGAGTGGAACCGCAGGCTGAGAGAGAGGACGGCGGTGATCAGCGCGCTCGCGAGGATCGGCAGCGCGACGCGATTCACCGCGCGAGCGACCGCGGCGCGGTCGGGACACGACAGGTCGGCGGCCAGATAGAGGATGTGGATGGCGTAGGCGAGGGCGAGGGCGGCGAGAGCGGCGCCGGCGCCGAGCACCGCCGGCGAAACCGGGACGCTGCCGGGGACGAGCGCCGCCCCCGCGGTGAGAACTCCGATTGCCGCGGGGACCAGGGCCAGCGCCGCGGCGACCACTCGTCGTGACGCCGAGCCGGGTTGCGCGGGATCGCAGATCTGGCTCATGACCGCAGAGACAGCTTGGATTGTTGCCGGATGCGGGCGATGAGGAAAGCGATGGCCCCGCCGGCGAGGCCCACGAACAGGCCGAGAACGATGCTGCCCCACACCCAGTCCCACAGATAGAGCGGGATGTCCCGGTGGAGCGTGGCCAGGTTGAACTCGAGCCAGTGGCCGGTGCGGAGCGCATGGCCCAGGATCAGGGCCGTGGCCAGGATGAACGGTGCGGCCAGCGGGAAGGAGATGTTGCTGGCCGTGAGCGCGATGGCTTTGTTCAAGTGCAGCTTGTGGGCCAGCAGCGCGGCCGCGGCCATTTGATAACCCCAGATGGGCGCAATGCCACAGAAGAGCCCCAGCCCGACCGCCGAGGCCAGCCGCCCCGGAGTCTGCGCGTTCTCCCGGAAGAAGTGCCTGAGGACCGTCCGTATGCGTCGGCCGCGAGGAACGCCCTCGAGTTCGCCGCGGGCCAACATCTGCCGAAGCGCCAGCGGCACGCAGAAGGTCTGCATCGCCAGATGGGAGTGGAGTCTCGAGATCTGCAGGAAATCGCGAACCGGATGGAAATGCGACATCCGGGAAGTGGGCGCGGAGTAGTCCACGCCGACGGGTTGGGGGACGAGGGGGAGGCCGGCCCAGGCGGCGCGGACCATGATCTCGAGTTCCCAGGCGTAGCGCGGAGCGCGGATGCGCAGGCGTTGGATGGTGGCCAGGGGATAGCTCCGGAAACCGCACTGGGTGTCGGTCAGATTCACACCGGTCTCGACCCGGAACCAGAAGGTCGACAGCGCATTGGAGAAGCGTCGGGGCCGGGGTGCACCGGCCTGCCGGAGGTCGCGGACACCGATGATCAGGGCCTCCGGCTGGCGACGCGAGGCGTCCGCCAGCCGCGGGATGTCGTCGACGGGGTGTTGGCCGTCGGCGTCGATGGTGATGGCGTGGGTGTAACCGAGCGCGGCGGCGCGGGCGAAGCCGGCCTCCAGCGCCGCCCCTTTGCCGCGGTTCTCCGGGAGTTGGACCACCTCGATGTCAGGTTCGGCTTCCAGCGCGGCGGACGTCTGGTCCGTGGACCCGTCGTTGACCGCGATCACGGGGAAATGGGCTTTGGCGGCGCGCACGACCTGGCCGACGGTCAAGCCGTGGTTGTAGACGGGCACCAGGACGCAGAAGCGCGGCGGCGGCGGGGGGACCGCCTCTGCGTTCGCCTGGGTGTCCTGTGGAGTCATGAGCTCGGAACCCCCTGAGCGCATTTCATGGCAAGATTGGCGGCCTCGCGCGCCAATTCGATCCGAGTATTCCAATGACGAGTTGTCGAGAAGCCTCTGAAGACAAACCTGACGGGCATTCGATCGCCCGGCCGCCCCCACCCACGCGCTGTTCCGGACCGCGGGTCCTCTGACCCGCAGCACAGCGCACACACCCTTGGCTGCGGCTCGAGAAGAGCCGCGGTCCGAAACCTGACGGGCATTCGATCGCCCGGCCGCCCCCACTCACGCGCCGTTCCGGACCGCCTCCCGCGACCGCGGGATGACCCGCAGCAGAATGCACACGCGCATGGCCGCGGCTGGCAGTTCGATGTGCGCGCAGACCCTACCCCGACAGGTGCGCCGCCATGTTTCGCCCTCACCCCAACTCTCTCCCCGAGGGAGAGGGCGCTGCCAGGGAGGGTCCTCCGTGATTGGGCCGCATTCCACGCGTCGACTCGTTGGTGGCGAATCGGCCGCCTCCGCCCGGCTGCAGGCGGTCGCAGGTGGACGCGGCGCTGCCGAGAAGCCTCCCTCTCCCGCCGGACGGGAGAGGGTTGGGGTGAGGGAATAAGGCACATGGAACGTCCGCGCTCCTCCCCCCTAAGCGGCACCGCGTTCGTCCACGAAGACCCGGCGTTTCCGGGCGCCTTCGGGCATTTGCAGGGCTTCAATTTCCGCCGGGGTGGCCGCCCGGATCTCGGGCACCACCTTGATCTCGCCGCGGAATCGCTCGCGCAAATCGCGCAGCACCGATTCGGGATCGCGCCGACACGCCACGCGCACCTCCACGTGATCGGAGAGATCCTCGCCGCAGCGCGCCACAATGACGTAGGCCTCGACGCCGTCCACGGCCGCGAGAACGCTCTGGAGGTTCGAGGGGAAGAGCGTGGTGCCCTTAAGCTTCAGCTTGTGGCCCTTGCGCCCGACGATGGGTCCGATCCGCAGGGTCTGCCGGCCGCAGGCGCACGGGCGGCGATCGATGGTGGCGCAGTCGCCCGTGCGATAGCGGATCAGCGGCAGGGCTTCCACGCCGAACGTCGTGGCCGTCAGTTCGCCCACTGCACCGTCCGGGACGGGATTCCCGGCATCGTCCAGGGCCTCGAGATGGAGCAACTCCGGATGCAGATGGCCGCCGGCGCCGGCGTCGCATTCGCAGAGCGAGGCCGCCAACTCCGTGATCCCGTAGGTCGAATAGACCAGCGCCTGCCACTCGGACTCGATGCGGGCGCCGACGCGGTTGGGGGAACCGTCGGAGGCGCGGATGGTCTCCCCGATGCAGATGGCCTTGCGAACGGTGCCGCGGCGGAGGTCGACCCCGGCCTGCCGGGCCGCCTCCGCAATCCGGCAAAGGAACGAAGGCACGCCGACGATCGCCGTCGGCCGCATCCGCTGCAGGAGGTCGAGGTGCATGGCCGGAGCGGCGGGACCGACGCGGACGATGGCGCAGCCGAGTTCGCGCAGGCCGAGGTAGTAGGCCATGCCGGCGATGAAACAACGGTCCAGCGTCACCGCGAGCAGGACCGTGTCGTCGGGGGTCAGCCCGGCGCAGCGGAACGACAGGCACTCGTTATGCCCGAGCCGCTGGAGGTCGCGTTCGGTGAGCGGCACCAACAGGGGGTGCCCGGTCGAGCCGCTCGTGGTAACAAGGTCAATGATCGCCCGGCGGGGAACACACAGAAAGTCGTCGGCGCGACTCGAGAGCAGGTCCTTGTCGACGGTGGGGATGCGGCCCAGATCGGCCAGGGCAGGGGACGAGTTCGTGTTGAATCCCGCCTGGCGGAGGTGCTGGCGGTAGAAGGGCGAACGATCCAGCGCGTAACGGAACGCCTCTGCCCAAGCCGCTTCCTGTAGATCGCGGATCGCGGTGGCAGACAGGTGTTCTTCCGGTCTTCCGGTCATGTTCTTGACGCAAGCCATAAGCCTGGCGGAGCCGCGGGGTGTCAACCAGAAACGTTGGAGGTTCCAGGTTCAGGGTTGGGAGGTTCCAGGTTCAGGGTTGGGAGGTTCAGGGTTCAGGGTTGGGAGGTTCCAGGTTCAGGGTTGGGAGGTTCCAGGTTCAGGGTTGGGAGGTTC
>CAYSPU010000331.1:0-5452 GCA_964432995.1 uncultured Verrucomicrobiota bacterium | reverse complement strand
AGGTCCAGGAGATCTTCGAGTTGCGCCCCTTGCACAGACCGCGTTTGGTCACGAAGTTGTAGATGCCTCCCCGACCGTTCTCGTCCCCCGGGTACCAGTTCTGCACGGTCGAGTACTTCACTTCCGCGCCTTCGAGAGCCACGATCTCGACGACCGCCGCGTGCAACTGGTTCTCGTCGCGCATCGGCGCGGTGCAGCCCTCCAGATAACTCACGTAGGCGTCTTCCTCCGCCACAATCAGCGTCCGTTCGAACTGCCCCGTGTTGGCGGCGTTGATCCGGAAGTAGGTCGAAAGCTCCATCGGACACCGCACCCCGCGCGGGATGAAGCAAAACGAACCGTCGCTGAACACGGCCGAGTTCAGGGCCGCGTAGAAATTGTCGGTATGCGGCACGACGGTTCCCAGGTATTTCCGCACGAGATCGGGGTGCTCCCGGACGGCCTCGCTGAACGAGCAGAAGATGATCCCCTTCGCCGCCAGCGTCTCCTTGAACGTCGTGGCCACCGACACGCTGTCGAACACGGCATCCACCGCCACGCCCGCCAGGCGCTCCCGCTCGCGGAGCGGGATGCCCAGCTTCTCGTAGGTCTCCAGCAGTTTGGGGTCGACCTCCTCCAGGCTCTTCGGCCCGTCTTTCCCCTGCCGGGGGGCGGAGTAGTAGACGATCGTCTGGAAGTCCACCGGCGGATAGTACACTTTGGGCCACTGCGGCACGGAGAGCGTCACCCAGTGCCGGTAAGCACGGAGCCGCCACTCGAGCAACCACTCCGGTTCCCCCTTCTTCGCGGAGATCAGGCGGACGACCTCCTCGTTCAAGCCCGGCGGCACCGAGTCGCTCTCCACATCGGTGTAGAACCCGAACTTGTACTCCCGTTTGACCAGACCCTCGATTGTCTCTATGGCAGTGCTCATCTCCCGTCACGTATCCGGATGTACCCGTCCCCTGCCGGAAACGGCTTGAAGACCCAACGGACCTCCGCACCGCGTTTCCACGGCGAGATGTGTCCAACCCATCGCGTCCTGGCCGCCTCCCACCGAGCGGCAGTTGCCAGTCCGTGGCGCGCGCGCGTGTCGAGCGCAATGTATCCCGGGGACTCGCCCTGTCAACCCCGGGGCCTGCGGTCAACTGGGCGGCGTCTCTGTGGACGGCTTCGTCACCAGCCTCCGCGCCTCGGCCAACAGTTGCGTCGGGCTGAACGGCTTGGTCAGAAACACCGTCGCCCCGCTCGAGACCGCCTCGTCCTTGGTGAACTTGCTTGGGTTGGCCGTCAAAATGATGACCGGAATGCTCTGGGTGGCCGGATCCTGCTTCAGGATGCGGAGCGCGGTCAGCCCATCCATCTTCGGCATCATGGCATCCATGACGACGAGGCTCGGGTGCTCCCGGGCGGCAATCTCGAGGGCCTCGCTCCCGTTCGCCGCCTTCAGCAACGCATAGCCCCCGCGCTCCAGCACGATCTCCATCAGGCGGAGCATGAACGGTTCGTCGTCGACCACCAGGATCTTGTTCGACATAGGCGGCCCTCAGCCGCGGAGTATCAGGAAAGTCTGGTCATCCCTCAAGGCCTGATCCTTCTGAAAACCCTGGAGGCAGCCGACCAGTCGCTGCTTCATCTCTTCCGCCCCGCCGCCGCCCCCCGCCGACCGACTCAGCCAATCCCGCAGCCGCTCCTGCCCGAACATCTCCCCCGCCGGATCGCGCGCCTCGGTCAAGCCGTCGGTGTACACCAGACAACAGGCGCCCGGTCCGAACGACACCCGGACTTCATCAAAGTCGACGTCCGGCAGCACGCCAATGGGCATCCCCTCCGGCGAGATGACCTCCACCGCGGCCCCGGGCTCAGGGCAGAAGAGGAACGGACAGTGCCCGGCGTTGGCGACCACGAGTCGACGCCGCCGCGGATCCACAAACACCAACTGCGCCGTGACGAACATGTCCACTCGGGAAAGCTCTTCCTGCAACAGGTCGTTGACCTGATGGAGGAGACGCCCGGGCTGATCCCCGAGGGCCCGCGAGGCGCGCACCAGGCTCCGCAACATGAGGGCGAACATCGCCGCCGGCAGTCCCTTGCCCATCACGTCGCTCACCACCATCAGCACGCCGTCGTTGTCCAGGGGGATCACGTCGTAGAGATCTCCCCCCACCTCCCGCGCGCTCTCGCAATAACCGACCAATTCCATCCCCTGCGGCTGGGAAATCGAGGCCGGCAAGAGGGAACGCTGCACGTGCCGCGCGATCTCCAGCTCCCGCGCCACGAGCAGATTGCGCAGGCGCTCCTCCTGAAACCGCGAGTTCACAATCTGGATCGCCAGAAAATCCCCCAGCGTCTGCACAATGTTCATCGCCGCCGCCGTCAACCGACGGTCCGCGCCCGAACGTCCCACGGCCAGGGTGCCCACCAGCGTCTCCCCCAGCGCCACCGGGTGAATCATGCAACACGACCCGCTCTGCACCCGAAGCAGCGGGTCCGAGTCCGACGCCCGATGCTCCGCGTCAATCCAGCAGTCCCGGCGCCCCACGGCCGCGCGCACCTCCGCCGGCGCTTCCTCCGGGGCCTCTTCCGGAACCGGCAGCGGTGGCAAGTCCGATGACGAAGCCGAACTCTCAAACACCCGCAGCGTGGAGGACTCGGCGTCGAACATCCGGAACAAATACCAGTCCGCACCCGTCACCCGCAGCAGGTCGCCCAACAGCCGGCGCGCGAAATCGTCGATCCCCAACGCCCGCCCCTGCTCGGCACCGTAGCGAAAGATCGCGGATAGACTCTCGTAACAGGAGCTCAGTTCCTCCGCCATGTCGCGAATGATCCGTTCATCCTCGGCGAAGCGCCGGGCCAATTCGCGCGGATCCGGCGCCGCCGCCCCCGCGCGCGAAACCGGGACGCGCCGGCCGCGCCGCAGCACCAGGCAATTGGTTTCCTGACCGCGCAGGTAGGTCGCCTCGTCCATCAACGACCGGATCAGGTAGAGGCCGCGTCCGTGCTCCGCGGTGTCGTCCGGCAGCGACACCCGGTCCGGCCAGTCGAAGCCGGGAGTGCGATCCTCGACCCGGATCTCGACCTCCTCGGGCCCGCAGAGGATCTCCAAGACCACCGGATGCGATTGGCCGGTCGCGCCGGCGTATTGAACCGCGTTGTTGGCCCCTTCGGCCAGCGCCACCTCGCATGCTGTCAGGTCGTCGGCCGCCACCCCCTGTTCCAGGAGGAACTCGCGCGCCATCCGCGCGCCCTCGCGCACCCCGGCGAAGCTGCAGGGGAAAGTGAGGCGGAAGGACGCGCGGCGCGACCGTTGGGCCGGTGTTGCCGACATGCGCGGTCAGGCTCGGACAATCTCGAAGATGCGGTGCATCCGCGTGAGTTCGAGGATTTGCTGAACGGGGTTCGCAGGCCGCAGCAGCCGCACCATCCCCTGCCGGCTGCAGGCGGTCTTGTGCAGCGAGATCAGCGCCCCCAGCCCGGAGCTGTCCAGAAAAACCGCCTGCGACAGGTCGATCTCGATGTTCTTCAGCGACGGGGCCATGGCCGAGCGGACGTGGTCCCGAAAGGAAGTCGCGTTGGCCGCACTGAGTTCGTGAACACCCGCAACGGAAAGCGTGTCGCCAGCGGCTTCGATTCTGATGTTCATGCGTCTGTTCCGCGCCGGGCGTCATTCGGCGGGAATGCCGCCCCGGGAGTGCTCCGCGCCCCGCGCCCGCACGTCCGCCAAGCCCGGGGGGCCACTGCCCGCAGCAGAACAAAGCCCCCACCCCAAGTCACGCAAATTCTCCAAAAAGGCATGACGCCACTCCTCAACCGCCTTAGGATGCGGTGTACTAGCGCAAGCCCGATGCCGCGGTCGCCACGCCCATCGCACCGCCGAGTCTCCAGTCCTCGGCGCCGGGGGGCGCTATCCCTCCGCCGCGGCCCTCGCCGGATCGCCCCCGCCACCTTTCTCGCGGCCTCGCTCCTAACCCTCGTCGTCTCCGCCGGCACCTGCGGCGCGACCCCTTCCGCCGCCCGCCCTCTTCTGGCATCCGGAGGCTTCTACTACGTTGAGATCCTCCAACTCGCCCTGTTGGTTCTCGTCGTCCTCTGCTTCTACCTCTGGCAGCAGCGACGACTGGCCGAGCGCCATGCCCGTGACCTGGCCCAACTCAACGACGCCCTCCGGCATTCACAGGAAGCCCTCCGCCAAAGCGAAGAGCGCTTCCGCCAGGCCTTCGAGGCTGGCCCCATCGGCATCCTCCTCTTGAACGCGGATTCCCGAATCCTCCGCGCCAATCGCGCCTTGTGCCAGCTCCTCGGTTACGAGGAAACCGAAATCCTCGGCTGGGGCCTCATGGACTTGGCCTATCCCGAAGACGCCCGGGATCATCTGGACCGAGCCCAAAGCCTCTTCCGGAGGGAACCCACTCAGGTCGAGCAGGAACTGCGGTTCGTCACCAAGGAACGCGAAGTCCTCTGGGCCCGCGTCACCAGCGCCATTCTCACCGGCGCCCACGGCACCCCCATCTGCGAACTCAGCCTCATCCAGGACATCACCCATCGCAAACGCGCCGAACAGGCCCTCCGGCAACTGGAAGAGCGCTTCTCCAAAGCCTTCCACTCCAGTCCCGTCACCACCTCCATCTCCACGCTCGCCGACGGACGCTTCATCGATGTCAACGAGAGCTTCACCGACCTGACCGGCTACCGCCGCGACGAAGCCCTGGGACATACCGCCCTCGCCCTCAACCTGTGGGAAGACCCCGACCAGCGCGCGCGCGTGATCCGCGAACTCCACGAGCAAGGCTCGCTCCACAACCTCGAAGTCCGCATCCGCGACCGCCAGGGCCAGTCCCATTCCTGCCTCGGCGCCTTCGACATCGTCGAACTCAATGGCGAACGTTGCCTCCTCACGATTCTTCACGACATCACCGAACGCAAACAGGCCGAAGAAGAACTGCGCCGAAGCGAGGAACGCTTCCAGTTGATCGCCCGCGCCACCAACGACACCGTCTGGGACTGGGACCTCACCACCAACCGCGTCTGGTGGAACGAAGGCATCCGCACCATCTTCGGCTACGCCGCCGACGAGGTGGAGCACGACGCCGACTGGTGGGACCAACTGATCCATCCCGAAGACCGCCGCCGCGTCCTCGAGGGCCTGCGGCAAGTCATCGACAGCGGCACCCGCTTCTGGTCCGCCGAATACCGCCACCGCCGCGCCGACGGCTCCTACGCCGAGGTCTTCGATCGCGCCTTCGTCCTCCTCGACCCCCGCGGACGCCCCACCCGCGTCCTCGGCGCCATGATGGATATCACCGAGCGCAACCGCTTCCTCAAAGAACTGGCCACCGCCCGCGACGCCGCCGTCGAAGCCCTCCGCCTCAAGTCCGAGTTTCTCGCCAACATCAGCCACGAAGTCCGCACCCCCCTCAACGGCATCCTGGGCATGACGGTTCTCCTCCAGGACGCCGAGCTGGCCCCCGAA